>CAZKLN010000005.1:0-56189 GCA_964553765.1 uncultured Thermofilaceae archaeon | reverse complement strand
AATATTGTATAAATGTGGGGAGCTTGTAGAATTGACAATGGCATAGCATGGCTTAAGGTGAAAAACTGTTTCAGCCCGTTCAACGCGTATGAAGCTGGATGCCCATCAAGCACGGCTATAACCGGCGGTGGAGGCTGAGGGATGAGGCGTACGGTAGATGGAGCAGGGAGTGGATAAGCCTGATAGCTGAGATAGCTAGGACAGCTCAGTCCCTAGCTCACAAGGATAGGAGGTCTGGAAGGTCTAAGCTAGAGCCGTGGCAGTACGTCGTCCTAGCAGCGGTCAGGGAGAAGACAGGTCAGCCTAGAATAGCTAACAAAGCTATATTAATGTTCTACAAGCTCAAATGTGGGAAAAGCTTTTTATTACAGCTTTCTCCTTATTTACTGAAAATCAGGGAAATATTGGGGGAGAATGAGTAGCGACATTCTTGAGGACATATTTAAGGACGTTTTCAGAGAACAAGAGCTTATAAAAATAAAAGTGGAAAAAAGAAAGGGTAGAAGGGAAGTAACCATAGTAGAAGGAATTGATCCAAAAACTTTTGATCTCTGGGATCTTGTTTCAAAGCTTAAAAGTAAACTTGCTTGTGGGGGTACTGCTAAGAATGGGAGAATAGAGCTTCAGGGGGATCACAGAAATAAGGTAAAAGAATTGTTGGAGGAAATGGGTTTTTCATCATCAAATATCGTTATAGAATAGCTAACTGTCACGGCCTGCTAAAGCCCTTAAACGTTCAACACCTTTTACTTCTTTTATTACTTCCGCAACTTCAGGGGGAACAAGTTCTTCCCAGTTACCTCCATCGATAATAAGACGTCTTATCTTCGTCGCCTCATACTTATTTCTCTCAAAGAAAGGTATGTTACTTACCTCTATTCCTGCCTCTTTGAGTAAAACGCGCGATAATGAATCATTTGTATAAGCTCTGTCAAACTTAGGTACATAAGATTTTATAAGGGAAACCCACATGCTGTGTTGTTCATCTGTGTCAGGAAGCCCCATTATAATGACTCTTGATGTCAAATCTCTCTTTTTTACTACTCTCCATACCATTTCCACTCTCTCACTTAAGGTGAACGGATTCCTTAATGTATGACTAAATTGTGCACTACCTATACCTATAATGACCTCTCTTTCCCTTTCAAGTATCCAGTTAAGAGCTTTTAAATGACCATAATGAAATGGCTGAAACCTGCCTATATAGAACCCTCTACTATTTTTCAACGTCTATCACCCTTATCTCTTCATACAGCTCCTTTAAAGCCTCAAGATAGCTCAGATTACCTCTTTCAATGTTATCCATTATTTTTTCAACCATCCTCGTTCTCTCCTCTGAGATCAAGGATTTATAATTTGATAGTAAGTAACTATATACCTTCATACCAAGCTTTGTGGGAAGAAGTTTACCTCTTTTTGTCTCTATGACATATCTCCTCTCTAGTAAGGTTTTCACTATCTTAGCGTAAGTTGAAGGACGTCCGATCCCTCTCTCCTTCATTAATCTTATTAAGTCAGCCTGCGAGTAGAGTGGGACTAATGGAACCTTCTTATACTTAACCTCCTGAACCTCATACTTACCTGGTTGTGGAACCTCCCTTAAAGTAGGCTTAAGTATTAATGTAAATCCCTCTTTTTCTATGCTTGTATTAAGAGTTATCTCCCTCTCAAAACCGGGTCCTTTAACCCTTACTACCACTTTTTTTATAACTGAGGGGCTCATCTGGCTTGCTATGAATCGCTTGAATATCAGATCATAAAGCCTAACGTGGTTTTTTGATAATGGTCTTACAAGAGTAAGTATACCTTGCTTAGTAAGAGCTATTAAGGTCTCAGCATCAATAGGTCTTACGGGTCTTATACACTCATGTGCCCCCTCGCTATCCCATGTTCTTCCAACGAAATACTCTTTTCCTAGCTTTTCTTCAATATATTTCCTTGCGATAGAAATTCCTACAGCCGATACTCTGGTACTATCTGTCCTGTGGTACGTTATTAGACCTGTTTCAAAGAGATCCTGTGCCAGTCTCATTACCTGATCGACGCCTACCCTTAATCTAGGAGAAGCCTCTCTAAGCATAGTGTCTGTAGTAAAGGGAGGAGGAGGCTTAATCTCTTCCAGCTCTTCCCTAATAATCTCTAATTGAACCCCCTTATCAACTATTTCTTTAGCTAGTTCACTAGGCTTAAGGGAGTCCAACCTAGCATCCTCTACTCTGAATGCAAAGCCATTTTCAAGTACTATCCTAAATACAGGTCTTACGCTTCTTTTAGCCTCATTAAACCTATCTATAACCCAGCCCAAGACTGGTGTTTGTACCCTACCTGCTGAAAGCCAATGTCTCTCAAACACCTTCCATAACTTTTGACTTAAAACAAAGCCTATCCATCTATCCTCGACCCGTCTCACTATCTGAGCCTCAACAAGATTCATGTTCACATCTCTAGGATTCCTTACCGCTTTCTCAACAGCCCTTTTAGTGACTTCATGAAACTCTATCCTCTTTATTTTAGGAACATAAGGCTTAAGAACAAGCTCTAGGTCCCAAGCTATCTTTTCTCCCTCAGTGTCTGGGTCGGTTCCAAGAAGTATTAGATCAACCTCAGAGGCCACCTCTCTTATAGCTTTTATTAGATCTAGTTTATCTGTTATCCTTTTAGATCCGCATTTAGGACATATACCTCCCTCTTCCGTTACGGTAAATTGCTCTCCACAATTTAAACATCTTTTTATAGTTGTATATATTGGATAAAATGATTCATCTTTAACAAGAACACCATGATACCCATTATCTGTAACCAAGTCTAATATGTGGCCTTTACTTGCCGTTATAAGCAGTAAGTAACCACCTGTAGTAGTTTCATAGACATTTAAATTGTAGTAAGTTTTCCTTGAAGGTTTACCAAAGAACGAAGCTATGGTTTTCGCCTTTGTGGGAGATTCTACCAGAACTAACACTGTTTTGACTAAATCTTTAACTTCCTCTTGTTTAATCTTACCACTCAGGAGTTTTCTAATGAATTCCCTTTCAGCGTTTATCTCCTCTAATAACTTATCTATGTTAAGTTCCTCGTATTTAACCCACTCAATATCCTCACTATATAGGGAGGTTTGACGAGTGAGTTTCTCAAAAAGCTTAACATCCTTTACAAGAACTACTGAAAGTCCCTTTGATAACCCTCCGGCATACATTCTGGAAGTCCTGCCTGAGGCTTGAAGATATGTCATTACATCAGGTACTAAGAAGTACTTTTTTCCATCTATCTCCCTCATAACAGCCATAGTTTTTTCCTCTATGGCTTTGATCACATCCTCCCTTGACATTACGTCTCTTAAGAGGTTACTAAGCTCTAATATCATAGCCTGAACCCTTCCAAGAAATCCTTCTAGACTTTTCCCCTCTCTTAAAGCTTCTATAAGTAACTGCAGTCTTGCTTGATCAAGTAAACCTAACCTTCTCTTTACTCTTGCTACTAGTGTATCTATTTTACCTTTTTCTTCTTGAGTAAGTGCGTCTCTTATGCTAAATGCTAACTGAAGAAGACGAGTAGGGCTAATTTCCTTAAGCTCGGCTGTAAACTTAAAATGTGGGACATCAATGAAGATAGCGTACCTAACTATGTGAGGGAGATCCAGACCTCTGACTAAAAGACCATAATACATAGCTACTCCTATAAGAACATCTACCTTCTCCTCCTGGAAAAGCTTGATGCCTTTTTTCTCCTTACCATATACATATGCAGCCTTTATGTCCTCCCTTTCAAGCACTTCTACAAGGTGATTTAAATAATCCTCGCCCACACCTAGGGGAACAAATATAAGTCCTCCTTTACCAAGTTTCTTAACAAGCTTTACAAGCTCTGTTTCTACATTTTCTGTAATTATTTTATATGAATCGGTAATGTTTCTTAAAAATTCAGAGGCTGAACCTACATTAAAACCTAAAAGCTCCTTAAACAACCTAACCCTTATACCCCTAGGTCTTCCAGTAGCAGTAGATACTACTAAACAGCCTGGCTTAACTTTACTTAAATAACTTTCAATACTTCTAGAAATTTCCTCATATTCCTTCTCTAAGCCCTCTGGTATCTCTTTCTGTGTTGACAAATAGTATGCAATCTTACCTTTTAACGTTATTAATTCTAAAGTTTTAGATATAAGTGTTTGATCAAAACCTAAAAGAACTAATATTCTATCTATATTTTTTGATGATTTTAAGACAGAATCTACATCATCTACAAATATAAAATTAAACTTTAGGTTCGTCATTTTTTCAAAGTGTTTAACAAGGAAACTCGATGTGGTAACTAAAAGATCAAAATCTCCTTTAATTATTTTTTCAAGCATAGCTTTTCTCTCTTTACTACTTAATGATGAGTGATATACAAGTATCCTAGGTTTAGCTGACTTAATTTTCTTAGAAAAGGTAGAGAGTTTCTCATACACCTGTTTGACAAGCAAAGTAGTGGGAAGTATTATGTAACTTCTCTTTCCTTTGCAAGAGAGATAAAGTGACATAACTATTCCAAAAAGACTCTTGCCTACACCTGTGGGAGCGAGAGCTACAAAGCTTCTGCCAGCTAGCACGCGTTTAGCCCACGCTATTTGTGCACTCCATGGTCTGTATCCTGTAACATTTTTAAAGAATTTCTCAAATTTTATCGCCTCTTTCTCTAGATTTATTAAATCCTTATATCTTTTAAGCGTTCTCAGTTTTCTCAGAGCTCTCTCCAGTGCTACAAGTCTATCATAGAAACTTTGTTGTTTTAGTATCTTGTCCTCGATCTCAGGTAGGCACTTTTCACATGGTAAACTCAACTCAAGCCTTTCATCGCTTATGTCTCCTCCACAGTTTGGGCACAATTTCCTAAGTATTGCTCTCAATAAGCTCCCCTATCTTATGAATAACATGCTCTGCTTTTCAAGAAGTAATATATTTAATAAAATTGCTGACACATTTTCCGGTAAAGTTCTATGGAAAGAAGGCTAGCGTTAATATACATAGTGGGAGCCATGTCAACGCTTGCGGTCAGTCTCTGGCAACCATTACTACCCCTGTACTTAGATATTAAGGGACTTCTACCTTGGGAGGTAGGTTTAGGAGTAAGCATGATGATGAATATGGCTTTTATCACAGCATTCATCGCAGGGTATGTTGTTGACAAGTTAGGCTGGGAAAGGTCTCTAATTATCTCCCAAATCATTATAGCATCCACTACGTTATCTTTAGTTATAGTAAATAACATCCTCGTACTTATAGTGATAAGTATTGGTTTTGGTCTTGCAATAGCGTTGCTCAATCAATCAAGCGTTAAAGTAGTAGCTTTGTCCACAGAGATTAAAGAGAGGGGCACTGCGTTCTCCTCATACTTAATAGCAACTGGTTTTAGCAGAATAACTGGCTCCTCCCTTTCAGGGTATGTAGCCACTATGCTAGGTTATGGATCATTATTTTTTATTTCGTCGATTCTTACTTTGCCAGCTATTCTTCTGTTAAAATATAATGCCATAAATTTAGAAAGCAAAAAGAAAGTATCTTTTAATAGAGCGTTAAACCTGATATCAAAGGATCTAAGGTTGAAGCTACTTGCGTTTACCTTGTTTATACATGATTTCTCAGTATTCATACTAATTCCCTACCTAGCGCTATTTGCTAAATACTCAATAGGATTAGGTGAAAAGGAAGTAGGATTACTCTCAGGTATAAGTAACCTAGCTACAATGTTTAGCTTCTTTTTAAGCGGATGGATAGCTGATAAAATAGGAGGGACATACACACTGATACTTCATTTCATTTCGGCATCTCTTTCTTACATATTTTATAGTACAGCGAGTGATTTTCTTTCTGCAGCTACAGCTTATGCGATGATAGGGGTAGCCGTTTCCTTCGATATGCCTGCCAGGAGGTTACTTTTAACTAAGTACGCTCCCAAGGAATACATAGGAGCTATAAGTGGATTTGCTGATACCTTAGCAGGTATAGGAACTATGTTCTCTCCTTTAGTAGGAGGACATCTTTGGGCTATAAGTTATTCAGCTCCTTTAATAGTAGGTAGCTTATTTAACCTCATTGCAGTTCCATTAGCTTTCTCACTTAAAGTTATTAAGAGAAGAAGAACTAAGGAGAAACTATAATAGTATCACTTACTGGTATGTAAATCTTCAACTCCTGCCCAAGCTTTAACTCCATGTCAGGATCAAGACTAACAAGTATCTCCTCTCCTCCTTTAACTTTAACCCTGACCTCCGCTCTTGTACCTACATAGGCCATCCACTCTATTGTGCCTATAAGCTCATTGACGTCATCGCTTTCCTTATTAATGTCTATCTCCTCTGGCCTAAGTATGCAGAAAACATTATCTCCTACCTTAACTTGATTTGAGGATGTGAAGATACCTTTTAAAACTCCTCCCTTCCAAGCTACCTCTATTAAATTATCCTTAATTATCCGCTTTACCTTACACTCTATTACACTGCTTCTCCCTATAAACGTAGCAACAAAAAAGTTAACCGGTCTTTCATATATGTCCCTCGGAGTTCCTACCTGGAGTATTTCACCCTGATTCATGACGGCTATTCTATCAGAAAGAACCATAGCTTCTTCTTGATCATGCGTAACATATATAGTTGTTATACCTAAAGCCTTTTGCAGTCTCTTAAGTTCTTCTCTCATCTCTATTCTAAGTTTAGCATCTAGGTTACTTAATGGCTCGTCTAAAAGTAATACATGTGGCTGAACTACTAATGCTCTGGCTAAAGCCACTCTTTGTTGTTGTCCTCCACTAAGTTGATGAGGATATCTATTCTCAAGCCCTTCTAGTTTAACCATTTCAAGTACTTCTTTTACTCTTCTCTTAAGCTCAGTTTTAGGCACTCCTCTTACTCTTAACCCGTAGGCTACATTCTCAAAAACGGTCATGTGAGGCCATAAAGCATAGTTCTGAAATACCATACTTGTTCCTCTTCTATAAGGAGGGAGATCCGTGACATCCTTTCCACCTATTAACACTCTTCCCTCATCTGGTACTTCAAATCCAGCTATTATCCTTAATATAGTGGTCTTGCCACACCCACTTGGACCTAGGAGAGTAAAGAGCTCCCCCTCTTTCACATGAAGGTTAACCTTGTAAGCAGCCTTTACCTTTCCATAGATCTTAGTTATGTTAATTAGCTCTACTTCAACCAATTTATACACCTAAGAAGGCAACTCTTTGCCTTAATATATAGTTAGAGAGAGCCATACTAACTATCTGTATTGTCATAAGCAGTACACATAAGCTTGCTGCAACACTGACTGTGCCTACAGCGGCTGTACCATATATTACCTGACTTATGTAGAACGTTATAGGCCCTCTATCCTCCCTTAGAGCACCTAACGTTACACTCGTACTTACTTCTGACATGGAGTATACGAACGTTAATAACGATCCTCCGAGAAGATTAGCCGCTAGTAAAGGCACAACTATTCTGGAAAACGTATATCCTTTACCTGCTCCTAGATTAAGTGATGCCTCTTCTAAAGCTATATGTATCTGTTGCAACCCTGCAAACACGCTTCTAGCGAGAAAAGGCATTCTTCTCACTGAATAAGCTAATATTAAAAGTATCATAGGTTCTACAAGTGGATCAAGCAATGTATTCTTAAAATTATATGAGAAAAACAAGAAATAACCTACAGCTATTACTATCCCAGGCACGGCTATAGGCATTGTTGCTAACAGGTCAAGTGCCTCAACTCCCGGTATTCTACTTCTAGCAACTACATAAGCCGCACTTGACCCTATTAATACAGCTATTATTACAGCAGCTACAGAGTATATAATACTGTTAGAAATCGCTCTTACAACGTTAGGATCTGTAACAAGCCTTGAAGCATATTCTAGCGTGAAAGATGTAGGATAGTTCTCCTTAGCCCAATCGCTAAAGGCTAAAACTACAACGCCGAGCTGAGGCATGGAAGCTAATGTTATTAAAAATGCTAAGAAGAGATAAACTATCGCTAATCCCTTTATGCTAAGTTTCCTTACTCTCGGTTTCCATCTTCCTCCCCTACTTAGCATGGCATAAAACTTTAACGAGACATATCTCTTCACAAGCATAAAACCTGCTAGTGATATCATTAACAATATCACTGCTAACGCTGCAGTTTCAGAAGAGATACCTCCCGCTACGGCTTCCATGAAAGAAGAGAAGATTTGATAAGATATGACTTTCTTAGCTAAAGGATTTGCGCTATATCCTATAAAGCCTATGGGAGCTCCTAGATCCTCCATACTAAATATAAAGACAACAGTTGCTCCTGCCGCTAGCCCTGGAAGCGAAAGAGGAAAAGTTACTGTTCTGAAGAGCCTAAATCCTCTTGCACCTAGATTCTCCGCCTGCTCTTCCATGCTAGGGTCTATATTAGTCATGGAAGCCATTATATTCAAGTATACAATAGGATAGTAACTAAGTATCTGAGCAAGCGCTATACCCACTAGTCCATTTATATCAACCCTCCATGGAAGTATATGTAGGATATCATGTAATAGAAGGTTTATAACTCCTGCTCTAGGTGAGAAAAGCCTACCCAACACATACGCATTTACGAAAGGTGTTGCTAACATAGGAACTAATATAGCAACTTTAAAGAAATTTTTAAACGGAAATGTATACCTCGTTATTATCAGCGCTGCTATGATCCCTATTACTGAGCATGCCAGAGCAACTACGATAGCAACTATCAAAGAGTTAAGTATTATACCGTAATCATAACCCCATATGTACATTACATCTCCATGAAGCTCGAAAAAATAACCACCTCTAGGCGTTAAAGAGAGATACTCCGGATCACCTAGTAGCTCACTAAACCAATATAAGGAAAACTCGGAGTATCGAATGAATGCGCTACTTAAAATTGAGATTATCGGAGCTATTAAAAATAAACAAAAAAAGATTAAAGAAGATGAAAGTTGAGTTATAGTTAATGGATCAAACTCTCTTTTCAGAATCCTAAGGAGTGAAGCCATCCTCACTCACTTAAAGCCTGCAAAACCGCTTCATACCTTTTTTCAGCTGCTTCTTTCCATATCCTAACCATGTCGTTCCTAAAGTCAACGTTATTAAATATTTCCTCATTGATGCTTTGTGCATATTCCTGACTGAAACAAACTTCCTCTCCCGTTCGCGGATCTGTAAACTTAAACTTTAAGGGATCTGCTAATATATCCACTAGCTCTCTGAATCTTTCAGGTGTTAGCTTTTCCTTGGAGTTAACTAGTTCCATCCAGGCTCTCTGCAGTTTTTCTTGTGGTCTTACCAACGTTGCATGGAAGAACCACTGCATAGAATACTGGTATGACATTGCTAGCTCATCACTAAACTCTATAACGCTTGCATTTAATGTTCTGAGATATGCCTGCCTTAAATCCTCTCTCTCTTTACCCTCTGGAGTATCAAAGACCTCAGCGTTTGAAGGTAACCTGTTTATCTTAGGATTAAGCCATATTTTCTGTCCCTCAGCAGACAGTACCCAAGCTATGAAAGCTTTAGCAGCCTCGGGATGTTTAGAGGTCTTCAATAATGCTATTGGATCCCCATTAACTATGCTTCCGTCGCTTGGCACTATGTATTTACATGCCTCTGATTCCAGTTGAGCTGTATAACCATAGAAGTCTATAGTTATACCAACCCCTATATCACCTCTTATCACCGCGTCCCTTACAAGCCCTGACTGATCATATATCCTAGAATTAGCAGCCATTAAAGTTATGACAATCCATCCTCTCTCCCAACCATACCTCTGGAGTATTATCTGATACATCCTTGTATTTGAGGTAGATTTCGTTGCATCAGCACATCCCACACTGGGTTGAGGTAATGTTGCAGCATAAGTCTCATTAGCTAAATCTATCCACTCATCAGGTTCAGGTAATCCATAATGTCTTAGGTAATCTTTATTAATTGTAAAGCCAAAGGAGGAAATAGCTGCTGCTACCCAATATACGTCACTTTTATTAATCCTCTTCATAGGAGAACCCATTATCTCATTGGGAATCTTAGCCATCACTTTTTCAATCATTTCTCCCTTTAATGGAGCTAATAATCCCTCTACGTACAGTCGATCAAATAATACTGGTCCCCCTCCCCATGCTACATCTATATCTCCAGCACTTCGTATGGTATCTACCCATAATGGCTCTCCCACAGGTAGAAACCTAACATCTCTTATATTGTATTTCTTTGCGAGATCGCTTTTAAGGAAATTTTTTCTTGCAGCTAGGAGTATATCTGCTCCATGTCTAGTTATCACCTTAAGAACTATTTCCTCTGGTTTCGCACTAGCCATAAAATATGTAAAAGAGGAATAAAGCAGTAAGATACTCAGTATTAGAGAAATGTAGATACTGATTTTACTCCTCATATCAATCCTCCGTGTTTTTATACTACCTAAAATAAGATAAAGATAACTATGAGTTTAAAGAAAATGATAACTTACCTAATTATGGTCATGTATTGTTTACTCATGTATTCCTCAGATGCTCTTTATAATAAACCATTAGTAACTATAGTAGCTAAAGGACTTGTAGGTACTGATCCACAATTAGAGAGAATTATTGGAAATGAGCAATTTGTTGAATGGAGAATTATAACTGAGAAAGTTAGATATAGAGATATCAGGAATTCTAGCCTAATAATATTGGTTAAAGTAAACCCCATAGCTAATTTCACTGAAGATGAAATAGAAGCTCTCGTTAAATGGTTTAACCAAGGACTTAAAGTATTATGGGTCTCAAGCGAAGGTGATTATGGCGAGGGATTTTTAAGACAAATAGAAATTAACAGGGTTCTTAAAGCGATAGATAGTAAACTTAGAGTCGAATATGCGTCTGTTCAGGATCCGTTTTTAAATGCGGGTACAGCTTATAGAGTATTAGGGGTTCCTTGTGGCCCCTTATGGGCTAAAGCTTTAACCCAAAATGTGAAAAAAGTCCTTTTTCACACACCCAGTCCCATAATAGCACTAGTAAACGATACCTATGTTAAACTTGAGGAGGAAAACATTCCAAACATATATAAAATTATGTGTTCGAGCAATGGAAGCTTTATAGCTAACTTTAATCCTCCTAAACCCCAAGTACATACCATTGGTGAGCTTGGTTCAACGGTCCTTATGGCTTTAGAAGTATTTAACGATAAGAAGAGCATTGTAATTGTTACTGGAGCGGCTCCTTTTAATCATTTCATAGGAATGTACATGCCTAAAGTAAAGGATCCTTCAGTATATGGAAAAGTTGAGGAGGAAGGAGCTACCTTAGTAAGAAACATCATTATCCTAGGGATTAATCCCCATCTTTTATTTGAGGTCACAAACCTTGTTTCTCAGTTGCTTCTCAAGGAGGAAGAACTTATTGTTCTTAAGAGAAAAATAGCAATGCTGCAGGAGGAACTTAAAGCGCTAAACATTGAATTGAAAGCTAGAGAGGAAGAGATAGCTAACCTTAGTTCTGAACTTAAAACAGCTAGAGATGTTCTAGAGGAGTTAAGAGAACAAATAAGGAAGACTGTTAAAGAAGCGTCTCTTCTAAAAGTCTTGCTCTTCCTTTTAATAATCTTCAGCTTTATACTAGGTTTATCTCTTCATAGATTATCTAAGTCCTCTATAAAGAGAGGACCTTAAGGTATTGTAGTCTCTAAACTTTTTATCCCCCGATAACACCAGTATTACTTCATGCCATTTATTGAGTTTAACTAGGTAATCACTTATAGAGGTGCCGGATAAGCTTCCTCTCTCCCTTTTCTCAACGTTAACAATACCGTCCTTAGCTAAGTTCTTAATGCCTTCCTTTACATTACCTACTGTCTCAATGTTCAATGATGAATTCATGCTTCTTATTTCGTCCTCTATTTCTGAGAGCCATAAAGATCCACCGAACATTCCTAAGACTCGTAAAATATCTCCTTCAGGGCTCTTACTCATATATCCTATTATTTTATTTTTCAAAAACTCACCTCATTATCGTTAATAAACTGTACCAGGCCTATATTAGTAGTTACCTTATGAACCTTAAGTTAGACCATAGTTTTTCCTCACTAAGCTTATAGATGATCACTATTTCGTCATCTCTGCCTGCGGTTATAATTATCTCATCTCCCACTTTCGCCGCTCCACACACGAAAACGGTAGATTGCCTTCTACCACTATAAACACCTAACTTAGGAACGATTATAGGGTTATCCGTAAGGGCTATTAATTCTCCAGATGTATCAAAGAGGGCTCCATAGGTATAATATATTCCATGCTGGTCAACTACATGATATAAGAGTAAGTATTCATTACTTGATATTTTTAATGAAGCGTTACCACCAATTTTAACTTCATCGTTACTCAATAGCAAAGGTTCAGGTAAGTATGCCTCATCTATGTATACTCTCGCTCTATCTCTAGGAGCTATTATCATAAACCCTATCTGTCTATGTTTAAGAAACGGTCTTATCGTCATGAAATCGTTGTTCAGAGGAAAGGTGTCCCTATAATCTTTTAATAAAAAATCACCCAGTTCATTTGAGTAAAAATATACTGGTTCTATCTCTTTTATTTCATTACCTCCTATCCTTGAACGAAACGTAATAACGCTAGCCGGTCTATCTGAGTAAAAACATCTTACATGATATACATCCAAAGGATTATCAGGATCTACCCTAGGATCTTCAATAGATTCATTAGGTAATAAACCATATATTAATGGGATACCCCTTACATATACTCTACCTGTTAAATCATTTATTCTTGTCTCTGAAAAGGCTATGAATGTCCTGGAAAAGGGAGATCCCGTCGATGAGACTCTAAGATATAAAAACGCTTTGTTATTTTCTACTGAGATAGCAGGATTTGATACAGTTGAGAGATGTATAGGTATCTTCTTGTTTGAGCTAATAATTACGTCACTAGGAATTATAAAGCCAGTTATTTCTACAATTCCATTAGTAAATTTTTTTCTTATTGATTTACTTAATTTTCTTTTATTAATCAATTTTTCGTAGAGCTTCTCCTCAAAATTATTATTTATTAATGATTTAACCTGTGAGAGATAATCTACTATAGTTCTCAAGTTATTTAACCTTGTTAAAGTCAAATTATTTATATTTTTATTCATTATCTTACAGACCTAGCTATTTGTCGCCTTACATCATAAATAATTAGAAAAATAAATGAAAGACTTAGAATGATAGCTATCATATTAGGTATGTATTCCGGCGTATTAGGTTTTTGGAAAGGTAAAACAATAAGAGCCATTATCAATACGAAGAAAGCTAGGGTAAGCATACCTTTTGCAAGCTTAGGATTCATTTCTATACCTCTTGCCAGGGAGGTATCCATTCAGGTAATTCCTTAACTAGATGGCATGCAACATAGTGACTTCTCCTTACCTCTATAAGCGAAGGCGTCTTATTGAAGCATATGTCCTTGGAATAAGGACATCTATTACTGAAAGGACAGCCTTTAAGCTGTGAAACCTCCTTAGGAATGTTTAACTCTTTAAGTTTTATCTTTCTCCTCTTTCTAGCCATATCAGGATCAGGTATGGGAGCTGTAGAAAGTAAGGCTCTTAAATAGGGATGTAAAGGCTCTGAAATAGCCTCCTCCATGGGCGCTACCTCCATTATCTTGCCTAAGTACATAAGGACAAGCCTTGCTTTATCTGAGAAATATCTTGCAGTTGAAAGATCATGAGAAATGTAGAGAAAAGCTATACCCAACTCTTCATTAAGTCTTCGCATAAGTCTCAGGACAGAAAGTCTCAAGGACATATCTATCATACTCACGGGCTCATCAGCGACTATTAGCTTGGGACTAGGTATTATGGACCTTGCAAATACAAGTCTCTGTCTCATGCCTCCTGATAAGTGATGAGGATATTTATTAAGGAAATAATCTGGCGGTGTTAAACCTACATACTCTAAAAGCTCTATTATTATCTCGTTAAGCTCTTTACTACTTTTAGGTTTTTTATATTTTTTGACTATTGGCGCTAAAGTTTGATAAACCGTTCTAGCGGGATTCAGAGAAGCATAGGGATCCTGATGAACTATCTGAACCATAGGTCTCATCTTCTTAAACTCGCTCTTGCTAATCTCCCATATGTTTTTCCCTTTCCATAAAACCTTACCGCTAGAGGGTCTTAATATCCCCGCAACTATTTTCCCCAAGGTAGTTTTTCCACAACCACTTTCGCCTATTAAAGCTATCACATCTCCAGGGTTTATAGCAAGATTAACATCTATTATTGCATAATTTCGTATCTTTTTTATAAATCCTCTTTCAAAATATTTAGTAACGTTTCTTAGCTCAACGAGTGAATTTCTCATATCTATTCAACCTCTGTTTTCCTTAGAATAAAGCCAGCAAGCAACTTTATCCTTATCATCTACCTCAAAGAAAGGAGGCTCTTTTTCTTTACATATTTCCATAACATAAGGGCATCTTGGGTGAAAACGACAGCCAGAGGGTGGATTAAGAAGGCTTGGGGGATTACCGGGTATAGGTTTTCTATTAGAGAGATCACCTACTATGGAAGGAATAGCCTCTATAAGAGCCTTAGTATAGGGATGGCTAGGATTATAGAAAAGGGTTCTTACATCGGCTATTTCCACTATTTTGCCAGCGTACATGACAGCTGATTTATGAGCTATTTCAGCCACTATAGGTAGATCGTGAGTTACTATAAACATGGATATTCTCTTATTACGATAAATCTCCTTTAACATATCTAATATAGCTGATTGAGTAAAGGTGTCTAAAGCTGAAGTGGGCTCATCAAGGATAAGTAGCTCTGGATCTAATATCAGGCTTAAAGCTATTATAACTCTTTGTTTCATCCCACCGCTAAGTTCATGAGGATAAGAATTAAGTACAGTTTGGGGCTCTAGCTTCACCATCTCTAAGAGTTCAGAGGCTTTCCTAAGTACATCTTTGTTAGATAAGTTTCCATTGTGAGCTTTAACAGTTTCTATGAAATGTTCTGAAATTTTAAGTACCGGGTTTAAAGAGTTTTGGGCAGCTTGGAAAACCATAGCTATTTTTTCCCATCTTATTTTCCTTAACTCATTTTTACTCATTTTAAGCAAATCTTTCCCTTTAAATAGTATCTGTCCTTGTGTTATGTACCCGTTTGGAGGCAGAGTCCCCATTATAGCATCTATAAGGCTAGATTTTCCGCACCCACTCTCACCCACTAGACCCATTATTATACCCTCTGGAACCTCTAAAGAGGCTCTGTCAACCACTCTGAGCCTTCCCTCCCTTACCGCATATTCTACGACAAGCTCCTTAACTTCAAGTAGAGAGCTTTTACTCATAGGTCTTTAACCTCGGGTTAAACACCTCTTCTAAACCATGAGAAAGATTCACAGCTCCAAACTCAAGAAGGACTATGAATATGAGAGGTGAGAGGGCATAGTAAATTCCTTCCTTGAAATATATGGCTCCTGATTGGAAAAGCGCAAGGTTTAACATAACTCCCCAATGAGTAATCTTAAATGGAACAACGCCTAAAAACATTATACCTACACTAGCTGTTATAGCTGCTCTAATCATGGTAATGAAATTTATGAGTATGTAAGGAAACACATTAGGCATTAACTCTCTGAAGATTATGTGAAAATTGCTCATTCCCAATACTTTAGAAGCCTCAATGAACTCTTTCTGTTTAAGTGACATAATTTCAGCTCTTATAGCTCTCGAAAGCCCTGCCCACATCCAAATTGATATTATAGCTGCAAAGGAAGCCGGGTCGCTTACCCTAAAAGTCGCTGCTATGGCTAGCATTATAGGAAAGTTAGGTATTGTTAAAAATATATCAACTATGCTCATTAACGCTAAATCAACTTTTCCACCTATATATCCGCTTGTCATACCAACGCTTATAGCTATCAATATTGCGTAAAGGGCTGCAAGGAAGGCTATTAGTAACACTTCTCTCGACCCATGTACTATTTGAGCAAACGTATCTCTTCCAGCGAAGTCTGTCCCTAGTGGATGTTCAAGAGAAGGAGGTTGGAACCTAAGCTCGTATCGCGTTGTTAAATCTAAGGGAACTATCTCAGGTCCTATTATGGCCATTAATATAAATCCTATAGTTATAATGAATCCTATAGTTGCTCTTTTACTTGCTAGTATGGGTCTGAGAAAACTATAATATACTTTGGTTAGGAACGACATTTATGACACCTCTCTTCTAGCTCTTGGATCTATAAGTGGGTATATCAAGTCAACAGCTAAGTTCGCTAATACTACACCTAAAATTATTAAGAAGAACAAACCCTGCATTACAGGATAATCACGTCTACCTATAGATTCCGCGAAAAAGTATCCTATACCTGGATATGAGAAAACAGTTTCTATGAGTGTTGATCCACCAAGCATAGTACCCAACTGTATTGCAAGTGAAGCTACTAAAGGCAGTACAGCGTTTCTTCCGACATAAGCTGTCATTATACGTTTATCAGGCAGTCCTCTAGCTTCCGCGCTTTTAACGAAGTCTTCCTCTAATACGCTTGCCGCGCTTCCTTTCATCATTAAAGCCCAATAACCTATATGCTCTATAACATATGAGAAAATGGGTAGTGCTGCATGGTAGAAGATACTGAATATGAAAGCTGGATAAAGTCCTGGTTCCAGAGTAGGATTATAAGCACCTTTAAGTGGGAAAAGCCTCAGGTTTATAGCGAATATTATCATAAGTAATAAGGCGGTTACGAAATCAGGCATTGCATCTGTAAAAGCAGCATATGCTACGACTACTTGTCCTAGAATACCTTTACGTCTCCATGATATAGCAAGTCCTAGTATAACTCCTATGGAAAAGCTCAGGATTAGCGCTACTGAGAGTACAAACAAGGTCCATGGAAGGGCTTTAAGTACTATATCGTTTACTGATACTCTGAATGTGGGGGAGAAACCCAGGTATCCTCTCAGGAGATTACTTATATACTCAATATATTGTATATGGAGTGGTCTATCTTCTCCATACCCCACATACATTACCATCGCTACCTGTCTTGCGTCCTCATACCTTAGTCCCATTTCTTCCATTAGTTGGTAAGCCCATAGATCTATAACGTCTCCTGGTATGTTATGAAGAAGATAAAACATTAGGGTTGTTGCAGCGAATATTGTAACGAGAGAGTAAGCTATCCTCTTAATAACTCTTAGCAATGTTTACACCTAAAATATAAAGAAATGAAAAAATAAAAAAATATTTATTATGTTTTTAAATTTTTATCCAGCTACAGGCTTAAGTATGCCCTCACTTAAGAGTAATACGTAGAATCTCTCTATACCTCCTGGAGTTAACGTCCAGGCAGGGTCGTCCTCTGAAGGCCATCCTGTCACTCTTACTCCGTCTAAATAGTATATCCCTATTCTCTTTTCTACTATAGGAACGAGGGGCAGCTCCTCGTTAGCTATGTAAGAAAGTATTTGAACTATCTCCTTTTGCCTCTCTGGGTCTGTGGTTGTGAGCAATTCATCTACAAGTTTTGCTGGGACAGCGGGACCCCATGGTGTATCATATGTCTTAAGTGGATCAAACCCTGTTCTTCTCTGAAGCTCTCCTCCAACTGTAAAGAGCCTATAGGCTCCTTCCAACGGATGTCCAGGCCACGCGGCTGGCCCCCATGCAAAGGCTACACGATAGTTCCTTGCATCAAGCCCTGGCCAGAATATCTCACTGGGTATAGGTCTTGCTACAGCCTTAAAACCGAACGCTGCAAGCTCTCTAGCTATCTCATCAGCGGCGAGAACCCAGTCAGAGTAGGGCGCGTTTGTTTGCACCTCTATCTCAATAACTTTACCTTCTGGTGTTCTCCAAAGTCCATCTTCTCCCTTGGTATAACCTGCAGCTAACAATATTTCCTCTGCCTTCTTTAGATCATGCTCATATGACGTAAACTTAGCTAGCACGTCCTCTGGTAACCATTTATTATATATTGATCTTAAGACTATAGGTGCATACTTCTCGTAGTTAAGCCCGAAGTAGTAGCACACCTCCCTTACTTTCTTCTTATCTATAACGTGAGCTATTGCTCTTCTCAGAGCAGGATCTTTCATTAATGAATCTTCTAAGTTAAACAGAAGAGCGAATATAGAGTAGTCTGAGGGAAGTGCAAATCCCATCTTACCCTTCCAACGCTCTAGTATGGCTCTGTTAACATCAGGCGGAGAAGCTGGATGCCCGGCATCTATCTCTCCACCAAGCAGATAGCCCCACATTACCTCGTTGTTAGCCCATCTGAATATTCTTACGGTATCTACAAGAGTGGTAGCTGCCTTATAGTGTTTTTCAAACTTTTTAAGGGTTATCTCGGATTCCGTGACCCTAGTTACCATGTAGGGTCCTGTTCCGGGAACCGTAGGTACACCAGGCTTAATTGCGTAAACTTTCTCCCTGAAATCAGCTAAAGCCTTACCCAGTTTCTCACTTAGCTCTTCTGGTACCTTTTCACCTCTAGCCTCATACGACCACATCTCCTTTCGTATCTTCAGTATCTCTTCAGCATTGGACATTAAGTGTCCAAATATATGCTTTGGAGCTCTTAACGCCTCAACAAGTATCCTAAGTCTTACTAGAGGAGAAGCGGTATTTAGCTTAAATATTACTGTATGGGGATCAGGTGTTTCTATGCTTTCTATGTATCTCCACCAAGTAACTCCGTATAAGGCTCCTATTATGTACCATGTAGTCTTTACGTCCTCACTTGTGAAAGGTTTCTCATCATGCCATAGTACTCCTTCTCTTAGATGTACAATGAGCGTTTTCCCATCATCAGTAACTTCATAGCTTATTCCTAGCCTAGGAATAAAGGTATCATTACCAGGCAGGTAGTAGAAGAGAGGCTCATACATGAACCAGTACGCGGCTCCCACTCCTCCAGGACCGAATGGATTACCGTGATAACCTGGAGGTAAGGGCCATCCACCACCTATTCTAAATTCAGAGGTCCCAGCTCGGACATTTACCGTAAAAATGGAGGCTAAAAACACTAGTATAGTTAACGCTACAATAAACCTCTTTATCATCGTAACACCATTAGAAATACATAAAAAAGGATATTTAAATTTTCGGTTATATATTTAATAAATTATTTATTTATTAAATACTTGCCTCTGTCTCTCCCTATTTTTATTAATTTTAAGATCTTAAACCGTCCTCATATCTCAGTTAAAGACTGAAGAGTTACTTGTTTTAGTATTGGATAATAGTAGCGGACTAAAACATGCTATGAAGCGAAAGCCTGAGGCCATATTATGCCATCGTCAATTCTATAAGCTCGTAAAAAAGGAAACGTTTAAAAATAATACAGTAAATGATGTTTCCTAGGTGGCGTCTTTATGGATGTATATTCGATTATAAATTCTATAAAACCTGAAGAGCTGCCTTCGCCACCCCCAGTAAATGATCACGCGGGGCTGGTAGTGTTTACTGCTCTTAAGGGGTATCCAGAGCTTGCAGCTGACCATTTGCTTAATCCGCAAATTAAAGGTAAACTTGTCGAGGTTCTTGGAAGCATTACTCGCCAACTTAACCTGGAATTTGTTAAGTCATCTAATTATGTAGATGAGAAGGAGAGGATTAAGATAAGGGCACTAGCATATAACGTATTGATAGAAATTGCCTTAAATCTTCTTGGACTTGAGAGGGTATGGGCAGGATTTAGTGATGATGAATCTGAAAAAGCGTTAAAGATTATAAAGGAGACCGTCAAAAGCTGGGAAGAATTAGAGAGAGCGAAGTATGAGAAACCAGTAATAGCTCATGCCGTTGTCAAAACGAAAATAAAAGACATGAGAAAGGTACTTTCATCTAAGCCCAAGAGAGAAGGCATGGTAGCTGCTATAGGTCAGGATGTAGAGAGGAAAATTTCAGAAAATACACCTATAGAAGATTTTATTGAGGCTATGAGAGTTGAGATAAAGAATAATATTTACTATATAATGTCTAAAGAGGGTATTTGCCGATTTGGAAATGACTATGCTATAGGATTAAGATGGCTAAGAAGACTTGGATATGTCCAAGTATCAACGAACCCAGTCTTAGCAGCAGTAGCATATGATGATGACCCGGATTTATGGGAGAAATTTAAAGAATATTTAAGGAAACATCCCGAGCTTCTTGAGAACCCCGATGCTAAGGCAGATGAGTTAGCAATGGCGGCTACTATGGTAGCACTCTGGCCGAATATGGAAGTGTTTAGACCCGTTGCCTATCTTAAAAACTTTACTGATGGTATGATTAGCTATCAGCTTAATCCTAACGTAGCTGATAGTGTTAAAGGTAGTTTAGAGGATGCACTAAAGATATACTCAGCTACTCAGGAGTACTTTTCAAAATATGATGAATATTTACTGTGGGGATGGCCTACTTACATTGAAAGAGGGAGACCTAACATAGTCTTCAAGGTGGCTGGAAGCAGTCCAGCAGCTATAGATATAACTAGAGAACTTGAGACGTTAGGAATAGGCACTAATAACACTGTTACCTTCACGGTTGCTCAAGAAGCTAGCTTAATATTAGCTAAAATGGAGGGAATGGCTAAAGCTGCTAAGAGAGGTATCAGGACAACAAAGGTATATGAGACTAACATGGGTGGAAGATTAGAGGACCATTTAAGGGAAGTTGTAGCTGCTAACTACATACGTAAGGCTCTTGAAAAGGTGGATAACAAAATAAGGGCATTAGCGAACCTCGCAGAGAAGCTAGGTATAACCGTTGAGAGTCTTGAAGGAGAGTGGAGAGGAGCTAGCGGATGGGGCTATGACATAGTAGCTAGGACCCTAGAGGAAAAAATCAACTTACTAGCTTCAAGACAGTACATAAGGCCTCTTAACAAAGAGGTCTTTGCCGAGTTTCTTGCGGAAATAGGTTTATTCGAAGCTAAAGATAAGGCCTTGAGAGAGTTAGAGAGAAAGGAGAAGATTATAGGGTATGCAGGTACATTAGTGGCTCAAAGGGTTTGGTGGATCTTCTTTAGTCCGGAAAACAGAAATAAATGGATAGCTTACCTAGTCTCTAGATATAACTTAGATCCTGAAAAAGCTGAGGAAATACTTAATAATATAGATGTTCTACCGGCATCAAAAAGGAAGCCAAGCGATACATATCTCACTTTAGCAAGAAATAACATGACTAATACCGAGTTCCCAGACCATCAGTTAAATGTAGTTAAAATGTCTCAAGAACCCGGTTTTAAACTCTCAAACTATGAAGATGCTATAGCTATAAAACATGACCCAGAGATACTCAGAGAGTTGTTTAAAATGGAGGATTTTAGAAAAGCCTACGAGCTTACAGAGGATCTAGCTAGGATACTTAGTGAGGTAGGCATAGAGGTTAAAGATATGGGAACTAATGGATTAAAGCCTGATGAATGGGCTACCTTTGGCTCAACAGTAAAAACCATGACTGGGTTTACGGAAGGATATAATAAATTTAGAGAAAAAGTTGTAGACGTAGCCAAGGAGGTTGCTAAAGAAATTGTTAAAAAAGCAGTTTCTGTCTCTTAATTTAATTTCTGATGAAATTGAAAATTATTTTTTAATTATCAGTGTTGTCTAAGAAATCTTGCTGAGCAAGAAACACAAGGATCATATGCTCTTATGAGTTTCTCGGCTTCAAATTTTATATCCCATTTTTTATCGCTGGTTTGAATTAACCTTGTAATATAGTCTTTGACATCGGCCTCCATACACTTGTAATTTTGAGCTGTAGGTGTTATTATGTTTGCCTTTTCTACTAAACCTTGATTATTTATTTCATAATGATGTATTAAAAGCCCTCTTGGAGCCTCAGTTATTGAGATGCCTTTTCCTTCGTTAACTTTAAAACTTGCTTTTCTCTTTCTAGGAATATTCCCTTTAAGTCTTTCGAGAATGTAAATTGCCTCTTCTACGAAATGAAGAAGTTCTAAAGCCTGTGCTTTGTTATTGTCAAAAGGTCTGTAGCTGGGAAATTGTAAGCTATAAGTTTTAATTAATTCCTTTGTTGTATCGGAGAGTAGTTTAAAGTTATTGTTTACCCTGGCTAATGCGCCGACCATATATTCTCTTCCTATTTTTTTAAGAACATAGTGTCTAGCAGTTGAGTACTCTACAGTAACAAATTTAATGTAATCTTCATATTCAGCGGGTTTAAAGATTACCTCAGAGTTTATACTTACATTTCCACCTAGCAATGGAAACTCGTGTTCTCCCTTTAATGAGACATAGTTAGTTCTACGCTCAAACGATGGCATGTCTATGGAGAGTATGTCTTCTAATACAGTGTAAATAGTATTTTTAAACTCTTTAGCATAGTCAAGTGCTCTTCTAAGAGCATTTTCCGAAGGTAGCTTAGATAATCCACCTACAATGGGTGTAACTGGATGAACAGCTCTACCTCCTATCAACTCAGTAATTACATTAGCCAGTTTTCTCAAGTACATTACTTTCCTTATAAGCTCCGCATGGGAAGGTAACATCTCTAAGATACTATGATAGCCTAAGAAATCTGGTAAAACGAACATGTATAAGTGTAGAAGATGGCTTTGGAGATGACCACCTATTACAATAAGCTTACGAAGCATATTGATTTCCTCCGGTAGCTCTATATTAAAGGCGTTTTCTACAGCTTGTACTGCGGTCACTTTATGTATAGCCTGGCAGACTCCACACATCCTTGACGCTATCTCTGGTATCTCATGGTATTTTTTCCCAACTAATAGTCTCTCAAGTAATCTAACACCCTCTAGTGCCTCAGCCCTAGCATCAATTACTTCGTGATCCTTTATAATCATTGTAAAATTCAATAATCCTTCTATTCTAGAAATGTTTTCAGCAACTACTTCTCTGCTCATTTCATACCCCTCAGATCTCTTAAATAGTTTGGAACTTCAATACCCTTTCTCTTATATATTTCAATGAGAGAATCTATATTGGAATCCTCAGCTAATCCTCTGCAACCTATACATTCTCTTCCGGCGGAAGGACAAGTAGCTCTGCACCCTCCTCTCGTTATGGGACCTAGACACTGTATTCCTTTATCCAGTAAGCAGGCATTCTCTTTTAGGATGCACTCAGCACACACATTATAAGATACTGGTCTATATTCCTTACCCATTAATATGTCTTTAAAAGCTGTAAGCGCATCCTCTTGATCTATTGGACAACCATAAATATAGTAATCTACTTTAACAAATTTATCTAAAGGATGAGATTTAAATACATTTAATCTACGTGAGAGATTTAACTTAATTTCATTAATATTAAAGTCTTTAACGAGAAACTTTGAACCATTACATGCACAATCTCCCAGAGCTATTAGAATATCAGCCCTCTCTCTTATCTCTTTTAATTCCCTCTCCTCCTCATCGCTCATGACAGCCCCTTCCACTATTGCTATGTTGAGTTTCTCATAGTTCTTCTTTACACCTAAAAGTCTGCAATCAACTAAATCCACATTATTTAGAACTTCTAGCAGTTCCTCCATGTTTAGTAACTGTACGAGACAACCTTCGCAAGAAGATAGGCTAAAAATACCCATTTTTAACCTGCTATCTCTACTCATTATCTCTCACCTAGATGGCTGGCTCAGGGATAGCTATAATTTCGTTATAACCGAAAACCGGGCCGTCTTTACATACAAATTTACCACCTATCATACAATGTCCGCAGAACCCCATTCCACACTTCATTAGCCTTTCAAGAGACAAAAAGATTCTTTCATGTTGAAATCCCATCTCTATTAGCTTTTTAGTTACAAAATGCATCATTATGGGAGGACCACATTGTAAGGAATACGTCTCACTAGGATTTACCTTAACATCCTCAAGTAACACTGTTACAACTCCGGTTCTACCCCTCCATTTCTCATCAGCTTTATCAACTGTTAAGTGAACATCTATGTAGTTCTTCCACCCTTCCAACTCCTTCTTGTAGACTATATCTTTTGGTGTTCGTGCTCCATAGAGTAATGTTACGTCTCCAAATAGATTCCTTTCGTTGATAACGTACTCTATTAATGGTTTTAGTGGGGCTATTCCTATACCACCAGCTATTATCAATAAGTTCTCACCTTTCATATCCTCTAAAGGCCATCCTCTTCCAAAAGGTCCTCGTATACCCACTTCCTCATTTTTTCTCATATTAAATAACGCGCGTGTTAGGTTCCCGATCTTTCTTATCGTAAGCTCTATCTCCCCTCCTTTTAAATTATAGGAAGATACTGAAAAAGGTGCTTCACCGTATCCAAATACTGTGAGCTCGATGAACTGCCCTGGTTTGATAGAAAAATTATTTGCCATTCTTTGATCCTTAAATATTAACTTAAAAGTTCTAACATCAGGAGCCTCCTCCTTAAAGTCCCTAATTTTAGCTATATGAGGTATGTAAGGGTTCTCCTTTATAAGTGCCATATTCCAGCAACCTCGGCAAGCGCCTCTCTAATATCTATATTTGCTGAACATACGTCAATACAACGACCACATCCAACGCATGATATTAAACCTATTTCATCTATCGAATAACAGTACTTATGATATATTCTCTGCTTGACACGGGAAGGTCTCTCTTTTCTAAATATGACTCCTCCAGCTACCTGTGTGAAGCTAAGAAAGTGACAGGAGTCCCATGCTCTTACACGCTTGCCACTTTTTGCGTCAAGATTCGGATCATCGTATATGTTGAAGCATCTACAGGTAGGGCATATGAAGTTGCATTTTCCACATGCTACGCAAGACTTTCCATATTTATCCCATATCTCGTTATTAAACAACTTGACCATAGGTTCGTAGAGGTTAAGTAAATTAGGCAATTTCTGTTGGTTAATTTTTTCTCTTACGTTTTTTAGTACTTTATATCTTTCTTTATAATCCTCTTCTGAGGGTCTTCTGAATAAATCGAGATTTAGCTTTATAAGTCGTTCTCCTCTTTTACTGCCTATCTTGACGAAAAATACATCATCGAGATCCGTTAACAAAAGATCGAAACCCTCCTCTGCATCGGGCCCGCTGTCTGTGAACGTGCAAAAACATGTCTCAGCAGGTTCGTTGCATGTAAGGCCTATAATCACCGCGTTTCTTCTACGTACAGCGTAGTAAGGATCATGATACTCCCCCATAAGTACCTTATCTAATATGAGAAGCGCTTTAATGTCGCATGGGCGTATACCTATGAGTATATGACTTACATTTTTAAGCTCTTCATATTTATCATATATAACTACTTCTTCCTTAGAGTCGGTAGTCTCATATGTGAAAAGTATTTCTTTTTCAGGAAAGAGGAACCGTTTTGGGGACGATAATGGGACTCCTTTGAATTCAAGGTAAATGTCAGCGGGGTCAGATACGTTTCTTAAAAGTACTTGTTCCTCCTGTTTTACGGGAGCTATTACTTGATAGTCGTTTATCAACCGTGCTAGGAGGCTATCGAACCCTTCTTTGCTGATCACCATATTCTCCATTAAATCACCTTAATTCACGTCAAAGTTCCTAAAAGAAGAAAACTAATTTAAATTGCTCGTGAGTTGTATCCTGAACTTAAGGTGCACTTGGATGAGAGGGAGGAACCTCACTCCCCATGCTAACGATTCTAGTTACAGAGAACGTGCCTGACACTTCTTCTCTATAATAGACTATATCCTCTATAGTATTACCCCAATACCATATTGCTCCTGTTCTCATAGTACCTTTTCCTGTCGCTGAGACTTGATAATTAAGTATTCTACCTTTAACATCTATGGTAACTCTTTCTCTCATATTTAATGATTTAATACTTTCACCTGCGGACCCTACAGCTGCACTTAAGCCGCTGTTGCCGTAGTCATGTCTGAAACTCATGTCCTTTCCACTAAAGAATATTAGCTTAGTAGATTCATATCTACTAATGTTTACATTAACCGCCTTTAGCTCAAAAAGGTGTAATATGCCTTCTAAGCTCTGTATCCATGAATCCTCTCTAAGGACACCTTCTACGAAGGAATAAAGTATTCTCTGAGTAACGTTATAAAAGGCACTAGTAAATACCTCTACTATTGTAGTCGCTAACTTTTCCTCGGTTTCTTCCTCAGCGTTAATGATAGGTATCAACAATAACGAGGTTAGAAGACAAAAAAAGAGAAAAAATAACAATAATTCTTTTTTACGCATCAGCTCACCTAGTTTACCTTAAAGCACTAACAATATTTTACGGTTTTGTTGGGAAAACCCGAGGAGCTGAGGGAGCCTTTACCATTAATCCTTTAAACAGGTTGTTAAGTGTTATGTTTATATTAGCTAGAATCTCTCCAGAAACCGATTGCTTATAGTATAGTTTCTTGCCTAACTGTGGACTCCAGTAGTAAACTCCTCCGACACGTAATGTGCCCTCACCTTCAGCTTTGAGAGCTAGCTGTAGAACTTTTTTAGCCATCTCCTCTCCTACCCTAGGAGTTATCACTAATAAGTACTTACTTTCAAGTACTAAAGCCGTAAAACTGCTAAAACTGTACCCTATAGCGTATCCTGTGCCAGGAACCGCTACTTCAAATCTACCTAGTGCTTTACTTGAAACCATGAAACTGGCTTCCCCGCTGACGTTAAGACCGTTCGTAGTTAGTCTAAGTACATAGATTGTAAACCCTGTGCTTGAGAACTCGTTGTTAACCTCAAACTCGTTATGATCCGCATGAAGGCTTGTATCTACGCCTTTACTTCCTTGAAGTGCTGACTCTATTTCAACGAAGGGGCTGTCGGCTATGAAAATGGGTATGCACATGAGTATTGTGAGTAATAATGTAACGAGTCTGTCAGCTTTCATGTTTAACCCCTAGTTATATAATAATATGCTAGTTGAATAAAAATTTTTACTTTTAGCAATTATTTTGATCATAAATTGTCAAATGAAAAAACTATATCAGGTGAAAACTCATATAAAGGTTCTTTAGCTACTCTTTCTCATGAATGAGATAAAAGGCTACATTGATGCGTTTCTAACATTATTTATTGTATTTGATGCTATAGGAAATGTACCTATCTTCTATTCTCTCACGAGTCACATGAATGAGAATGAGCGAAACAAGATATTTTATAGATCAACGATGGTCGCGGGAGGATTGCTTACACTTTTAATGTATGCAGGGGTCCCTCTTTTAGGCTTTTACGGGCTTACGCTTGATGATTTTAGAATAGCAGGTGGACTTATGCTACTTCTGATATCACTTACAGGAATATTTGGAAGGCTGGAAGCAAACCTCTTAGTTAGTGAAGATATAGCTATAGTCCCTATGGCAACACCGTTACTTGCAGGTCCAGGCAGTATTTACACTGTAATGTATCTTAATTCTACTTATGGAGCACTGCCAACTCTTGTTTCCATAGTCTTAAATACCTTAATAGCTATTATTATTTTAAGATATAGTAATACACTTTTATCCAAATTAGGAAAAAATTTAATAATAGTAATATCGAGGATAATGTCATTCATACTTGCCGTATTGGCTGTCTCCATGCTAAGAGAAGGATTTATAAATGTAACTAAACTTCTCTCAGAGAGATGAGGTTAAAAGAGCCCTTCAGAAGGTTCAAGGCATTTCTTATAGACTGTGATGGCGTGATATGGAAAGGGATCGCCCCCATTCCTTCAGCGCTTGAAGCTATAAATGAGCTAAGGAGAAGTGGAAAGGTAGTTGTGTTTGTGACTAACAACTCGACTCTTTCTAGAAAAGGTTACCTTGAAAAGTTTAAACGAACGGGCCTTAATGTGAATGAAAAAGACATATTTCCCTCATCATATGTAACTGCCTGTTTTCTCAGAGAGAAAACCGCTAATGATGCTTTTGTGATAGGTGAGGAAGGATTAGCTGAGGAGCTCAATCACAAAGGTATAAAGGTAGTAGAACTAGGCAACGCGGATTATGTTGTCGTTGGTATGGACAGAGGTTTAACCTATTGGAAATTGGCACATGCCTTTAAACTGATTAAAAGAGGCTCTTTCTTCGTTGCGACGAATAGGGATCGGACATTACCTACCTCTGAAGGTGAAATCCCTGGAGCAGGATCCATAGTAGCCGCTTTAGAGGAAGCATCGGGTAAGTCACCTGATGTAGAGATAGGCAAACCTTCTCCCATAATTTTCGAGTTCGTATTAAAAGAGATTAACGTGAGAAAGGAGGAAGCACTGATTATAGGTGATAGATTAGAAACTGATATTAGAGGAGCTAAGGAACTTGGTGCGGAATCAGCTCTTGTATTAACAGGTATAGCGAAGCTAGAGGATATTTTAAGGAGTAACATTAAACCTACTCACGTGTTAAACACACTCTTAGATCTCTTTGAATGATCGGCCTTAGGCATTACTATACAACCATCACATCCTTTAAGCAGCATTGCTTCTTTTCTTAGGAATAATAAACCTACATAAGCCGCTGTAACAGCATCCAGTTCGTCGCCTGTAGCATCTTCTCTTATTCCCTTTATTCCTAATCTTAGGAGGCCTTCTCGAAGCGGTTTAAGACCCTTACTTTTCCTAGCTATACCTAACAAGTCCTGTGCACCTCCAGGAAAAACCTCTATAACTTCATACCCAAGATTCTCCAACTTCTCCTTGAGCAGCATACCTCTCTTAGTTAGCATTCTCATAGGACCCAGTGTTATTGGAAAAAACTTTATACCGAGATCTCTTAATATCAAATCACATTCCCTGAAATGAGGCCCCTCTCTATCGTCGATATTTCTTCTCCCCTTAGGTATAGAAAGAGGAGCGTCAATAGCTATGATACTGGGATTTACATTCTTAACGATACTTAATATTTCCTCATCTTTAAACACCAAAAAAGTACGTACCACTAAATTCTTATCTAATACACATATACCTGTTTTTCTTTTTTCACTTCCAGCCAAATCTATTCCTATAACTAGTTCTCCCATAAATTTTTAGTTAATTCTTAATAATTATATACGCTCTTCTGCTTTTTGGCGTTTTTCTTGCTAAATCTTGTTTAGTTGCTGGAAGTGAAAAAAGAAAAACAGAAGAGTGTTAAATTTATTTAAATTAATAAAAATAAAAAATATTTAAAATGATATTTATCCTTTACAAGGTATCTCACTAGCTATCTCCAATAGATCTCTGGCTGCGTTATCAAGTCCTTCTTTTGGATCTATTTGCTTAGTGAATATTAAATGTAACCATTTACCTACAGCATTATGAATTAATCCTATCTTGGGATGATATATTCTTGACCCAGAAGTTTCTATTGCTATTTCAGTTCCTTTTTGATACACAGGGTTCGTGAACGGTGGCTGGTTAACTACATCCTTGTATGGTATCCAGTATCCTATCTCTATGTATTTCTTTTTCACTTCAGGATTTGTATGTAACCACTTTATAAATTCCCAGGCCACTTTTTTCTTCTCAGATGAAGTCTTAGCATTTATTGTCCAGCCATGCATATGAGACGACGTTCTAGAAGGCATACCCTTTTCAGGTGGTGGTATAGGACATGGATGGAAGCCTACAGGCCCCTCAGGTCCTCTAAACCTTGGATTTACAGTATAGAAATACCCTATATATTCAGTTTCCCTATCAAGTAACATAGAGATTAATTCATTGGCGAAGGCATCAGAATCTCCTGGGAATCCCATCTCATATATCTTGTGTTTATATAGAATATCTAAGTATAATTGTACTGTTCTTAAACCAGGTTCACTGTTAATATCTGTCTTCCATTCCCCATTCTCACACCACAAAAGTTTTCCTCCAGCGCTTCTAAATATAGGTTCAAATTTATCAAATATCCCTCCGACATGTCCTGCAACTCTTACAAACAATCCAGATCTATTAAGTGAGCCGTCCGGATTTCTTTTAGTAAGCTTAATAGCAGCTTCTAATAATTCATTCCAATCAGCCGGGCACCAGTCTTTTGGATAGCCTGCTTCCTCAAGATGATACTCATTTACAAAAAGTACTTTAGGACCATCGAGAGATATCCATCCTCCATATACCCTCTTAACTCCATCAGGTCCCCACCAAGTAAGTAGTTCAATATAGTTTTCAAGTATATACTCTTTTATTACACTCATTACATCCTCAGGCACTGATTCAAGATAGCCATCAGAAGCTAATACTGCTAAGAGAACATCTGAACCATGTATCAGGTCAGGCCCTTGACCTGCCTCTGTAGCCTGTTCAACCTTAACTATAAACTCAGCTTCTGAAAGCTCAGGGAAAACCGTGAATTTAATAGGGGTATCAGGATGTTCCTGATTCCACATATTAATTATTTCTTCAAGTTTAGGATCTAGTACAGGGTTACCCATCCATTTCCAGGCTACAAGCTCTACTTTCTCAGGCTCTGAAAAAGTTGTTCCGGCCATTAACACACTTAGAACAAATAAGATAGCAATGATAGAAGCTAACCTTTCCTTCAAGGGCATCCCCCTATTTACTAATTCTAAGATCTATTTATAAATGTTCTTGCACTGATTTTTATATAAATTTAAAATTAATATATCAAGATTTTTATCTTTGATCAAGATTTTTATATTATAGATTTTTAAGCTAATGATTGATGAGTAGAGAGTATAGAATGACTTTAAAGAAAAGAGAAAGTCTGACAGCGCTTCTTCTATTGTTACCTGTGTTAATATTATACACTATATTTTATTATTATCCATTGATACTCTCAATATACTTTAGTTTTACTAGGTGGAATATGATCAGGCCACCCAGGTGGGTAGGTTTACGAAATTACATAAGGATGTTTAATGACAGATTTTTTCTTGACGCGGTGTACGTTACTACAATCTATGTTTTTTCTACTGTGTTAATAAATATGATACTAGGTCTGTTTTTCGCATTACTTCTTAATAGGCCAACAAAGCTTGCTGCATTGACGCGAGCTCTCATATTTTTACCAGTAGTTATACCGGAAGCAGCTGCTGCAGGTACCTGGACGATAATATTTGCACCAGGACCCTATGGCTATGCAAACTATATCCTTAATAGACTGGGTATTCCCGCTGTTAAATGGTTTGACGATCCTAGTTTAGCTCTACTCATGATAATAATTTACTCTATATGGAAAAATGTAGGTTTTAATACATTAGTTCTTTATTCAGCTTTAAAAGCAATTCCTATAGAGTACTTAGAATCAGCACAGGTAGATGGAGCTTCTGATTGGCACATATCCACTAAAATAATAATACCTTTGCTTAAGCCTATAATAGTGTTCCTTTTAGTTACTTCAATTATAACAGCATGGCAGATATTTGGACCTGTGTATATAATAACTAAAGGAGGACCTGGCAATGCTACAAGAGTGCTAGGAATATATCTTTATCAGGTTGCTTTCGAAGAGGCAAGAGCAGGGTATGGCTCTGCCATAGCGGTCTTTTTAACAGCTGTTATACTTGTCTTAACCATTATTCAGATAAAATGGTTAAGGTGAAAATGTATGAGGTATAAATGGAATAGAAAAGAGATATTTGCACATATTTTAATGGTATTTATCAATTTAGTCGTGTTGATTCCACTTTACTTCTTGGTGATAACTGCCTTTAAGCCTTATGAAGAAATAATAAGAGTGCCGCCGACTTTCTGGCCTAAAGAGTTTACGTTAGAGAATTTTTATTCCTTTGCGGCTTTGAGAGGCGTAAATTTACTTAGAGCCTTAGCTAATAGCTTTGCAGTTTCAGCCATGGTTACTTTAGGTACTGTATTCTTCTCTACACTAGCGGGTTATACGTTTGCAATGTTACGATTTAGATTTAAAGAAGCTATATTTATTATAATACTTACCAAGTACATGTTACCAACAGCTATCTTACTTATACCTTGGTACTGGATAATGCGTACTTTACGCCTTATAGATACTTTACTGGCTGTTGCTATAGTTAACATAATAGGCGCATGGACAATATATTATATGAGATCTTATATATCTCAAATACCTAAAGACTATGTCGAAGCTGCTAGAATAGAAGGAGCTAATGACTTACAAATATTTACGAGGATAATAATGCCTATCGTTAAACCAGCATTGGGAACAGCTACAATAATAAACTTCCTTTGGTCATGGAATTACTTCCTTTGGCCTTTAATAATTTTAAATAGTAAGGAAAATTTCACGATGCCTATAGTTATAGCATTCGTAAGATACGTAGGATATGGTGGTGGAGAATTGTTAAATTATGGAGGTGTAGCAGCTTCTTCGCTAGTGTATGCCTTGCCTATAATACTGTTATATACAGTACTCCAGAGATACATAGTTGAATCCTTTGTTGCAAGCGGTATTAAAAGGTGAACGAAACTAAATGAGAAGAGTAAACCTAGGTATAATAGGTTTAGGACTTAGAGGTGTATCATACTATCGTTTAATTCAAAGTAAACCTCTTTTAAAGGAAATTTTTGATGTTAAATGGGTTGCTGATATTAATAAAAATAAATTAAAAAGATTTAAAGAAGAATTTTCATTTAAAGGAGAAATTTTAACAGATTTTAGAGAAGGTATGGAAAACGTAGAAGCGGTTATAATCTCTACTCCTGATCATACACATGTTAGTTTATATAATGAAATAACCGAATACGGTAAGCACTTTATTGCTGAAAAACCCTTAGCCACAAATATTGAAGATGCTAAGAAAATATTAGAAAAATTAAAGAATTATGAAAAATCAGTCGTTGTAGCATATCCGCTAAGGTATACTCCTTTTTATAGGAAAATTAAGGAAATCATTGAAAGTGATACAATAGGCGAAATAATATTCATAAGAGCAAGTGAAGTGCTCTCCTATGAACATGGCGCTAACTATGCTAGAAGATGGCACAGAAAAAGAGTTAATAGTGGTGGTTTACTTGTAACAAAATGCTGTCATGATTTTGATATACTTCATTGGTTATCTAAGAGTTTAATAGAGAGCTTATCTGGATTTGGAGGTAGAAGATTTTTTGGCAAACGAGAAGGTTTTCCACAATATTGTCACGAATGTGATAATCTTGATTGCATTTATAGATATTCTATATGCCCTATATGGTACTACTTACCATATGAAGAGGCTTATGAACCTGAGAAATATGGATATGATTTATGCGTCTTTAACTCTGACATGGATATAATTGATCACGCAATAGTTAATTTAAAACATAAAAATGGAATAGTATCACAGTTTGCTATTGGACCTATAGCTCCTAACGAATTTAGAAGAATTCATATATTAGGTACGAAAGGTGAATTAGAGGGAATTTTTGAAAAAGGCATCATAATAATAAGAGAAAATAAATCTAACTGTGAAACTCAGATAGAAATAAAAGAAGAACCTCAAGGTCATTGTGGAGGCGATTATAGACTTTTACTTAATTTTGCTAGATGTATACTTTATAAAGAAAAACCGGCTGCAACAATAGAGGAAGGTTATTATTCTTTGATAGTTGCAGCAAAAGCTGAAGAAAGCATTGAACATGGAGGCATTCTTTTAAAAACAGGCTTATAACTCATATTTATTTATCATTTTCTCTATAAATTTCCTTGCTTCTATTACTTTCTCATCTAGTTCTTTTAATATTTCTTTACCTCCTACATCTATAGCTATTGGTCCTCTGAAATTAAACTTCTTTAATCCCTTAAAAACGCCTTCCCAATCTATTGTTCCTTCACCTGGTGCTAGATGAAGATTATCTCTTCCATCATTATCCGATATGTGGACATACCATATTTTTTCACTCAATTTTTCGATAGAGAGGGGTATTAGTTCTTTAGCTGCATGTAGATGACCTGTATCTAATACAGCACCGAAATTATCTGCATTTACTTCATCTATCAGTCTTAGCATTGCATCACTATTACTTATAGTCTCACCTACTCTAGGCTCTATGACAAATTTTAACCCATATTCTTCTGCTATTTTAGAAATTTTTTTCATAATTTCAACTAAACTTTTCCAGAAATTTCTCCAGGAAAACTCTCGATCTATTTCAATATAGTACTCCTCTCCGAAAACTATGGCATTAGAATAGGGCTTAGCACCTCTAAACCTTAAAGGCGGTGTAAAGGTATCTGTTTGCAAAAGACTTGCATTAAAATAATTAGCAAGTTTTGCAGCTCTTTCCATCATCCTTAACCCCTTTTCTCTTATTAATGAATTAAAGGAAATAATTTCAGGGAATATGCCAGCAAAATTAACAATTTTAAGTTCCAGGCTCTCACAATGCTCTAATAGTTTCTCTCTATTTCTCTCTATTTCATTAAGATTATTCTCCTGATATGCTTCTAGTTCAACATACTTAAATCCCAATCTTTTTGCATCATTAAAGGCCTCAAAAGTATCCTTTAAGGAAGGAGGATAGCCATATTTAGTTATAGCATAAAGCCAGGCAAGATTTACTATAGTTCCCATGCTTATCCCCTAAATATTGAGGATGGTTTCTCTAATAAATTAAACTGACCTCTTTAAATTTTTAGTTAAATTAAATTGAATTTTCTAACTCTAATAATGATTAATCTATAAATTAAGTAATAAGAAGACTTAAATATAGCTATTTTTTAAATAATTTCCCGATGGTGAAAAAATGAAGGAAAAAGTACTCCTATTTTCACTAATTATCTTTGTTTTAATATTCTCTTTGGGGTATTCTACACCAGTTAAATTAACCATGTGGAAATGGGGTACTGATCCTGCTGTTGATCCAGTATTACAACAGCTGGTTGAAGAGTGGAATAAATTACATCCTGATGCAACAATCGAATTATTAATATTACCTGAGCTTTCGGAAGCCGAATTTATTCTTAAAATAGAACAGGCTACAGAGGCAGGTCAAGGGCCTGACATCATAGTAGGTAATGATGTAATAGCACCTGTACTGGCTTACGATGGTTTTCTCGAGCCAGTGCCTGAAGAGGTTCTTAAGGAAGTTAAATCTGCTTTATTACCCAGCTATGATGGGTTACTTTACTTTATGGGTCCCGATGGTATAAAAAGACCTTATGTCGCTGCTTTTCAGATATTTGGACACTTTGTTTTATTTGTGAACGATGAACACTTAGCAGGGATAGGATATCCAGAAAATTGGTGTCCCGAAGATTGGAACGAACTGGTGGAGGCCGCCTCTAAGCTAACTATAAGAGATCCTAGTACAGGAGAGTTAAAGAGAGCTGGAATGTACGTAAGAGTAACTGGTCATATAGGTGGAGTTACTGATAAGTTTGATACATGGTTAAGAAGCGCTGGAGGAAAACTTTTGTGGTGTGAGAATGGGGAATGGAAGACAGATATTAACAGTGAACCTGGTAAAAGGGCATTAAACCTTTATCTTGACTTATTGTACAAACATAAGGTTTATGAAGTGGGATTTCCCGGAGATACTATACCTGGATTCGTTAACGGATTAGTTTCTATGAATTATAGAAAGACATTTCATATAGCAGTAGTAACTAAAGAAAAACCTGACCTCAAATTCCATGTATGTCCTATTCCTGGTTATAATGGAACTAAGAGCTCCGTTAGTACCGCAGGATATAACACGTTTTCTGTTAACTCAAAATCTTCTGATGAAGCTAAAAAATGGGCTTGGGAATTTATAAAATGGTACAATAAACCTGAACAAATAATGAGAATAGGTAATGAAGTAAACAACTGGCTACCTTATAAATCGGTCGCAGAAAATCCTCCGTTTAAAGGAAATCCTTTATGGGAAGCAGCAGCCAAAGTTCCAAGAGTTGAGCCAAGAGCCGTGCACCCTAAAATGGGTATAATCTATAACATAGCGGGTAAGTATATACAGCTAGCTCTTTTAAAAGACATGTCGCCTATAGATGCACTTAATGCGGCTGCAGATGAGATATTAGAGATAGCTAATGAAATACCTTGTAAAGGATAAATTTTCTTTATTTTTTACTCGTTTTATTATTATTTTGGGATATTTATGGCTTTTTCTAAAAAGATTTTAGTTTTTGGTGCTCATTCAGATGATGAAACCATAGGGCCTGGGGGCACAATAGCTTTACTTTCACAGATAGGATATGAGGTATATATAGTTACTTTTTGTTGGAGTGGAAGAGGCAAATGGTATGATACTAGTTATTCCTCAGTTGAATTAAAAGATAAAATAGATGAACTTAGACGTAAGGAGGCTTTAGAAGCTGATAAAATACTCGGAGTAAAGAGGAGGTTAGGATTAGCACAACCGACTCAAGGGATAATTAACACGAGAAAGCTTTATCAGCATGTTGTGAAAATTATCAGAGATATAAAACCTATAGCTATATTCACTCACTGGAATGAGGACAAACACAGAGATCATAGAGTGGTATCTCAGATAACTGAAGAGGCAAGATGGAAAGCAGCAGAAAATGTATTGGCTGATCTAGGTAAGCCTTGGTATACTCCTTTACTTTTCTTTTACGAAGTAACAGATCTGTTTTCCCATCCTTCTCATATAGTGGATATAACAGATACCTTTAAGGTAAAGATAGATGCAATAAAGCAATATAAATCTCAGGCATCTGTTCTTCCTAATATTGTAAATTATCTAGAGGGTTTAGCTAGAGTAAGAGGGTTTATGATAAATACTAGATACGGAGAAGCTTTTTTACTTTCACGTTTATTTCCCGTTCCTGGACTTGGTATTCCTGGTATTGAAGTAACTAAAGTAGTGGAAGAAAATGAGAACGTTTGATGATAAAGAGGAAGAAATACTCATACACTATGGTAAGGATGATAGCTATGTTATGTTGAGATTTTCTCCTTATAATGTTATAGCTTATTTCTTTAATAAATATAATGAGCTAGAGGTAGTTCTAAGACCTTTTACAAATGAAAAAGTGAAAACCGAATCTAAACATGTAGAAGAGGAAGTTGATAAACTAGGAAAGTTTAAAGAGTGGCAAATTCCTTTTCAAAAAGATAATATTAAAGTGTTTTTCAGCATAAAAGGATATGAGAACATACCGGTATTTATAACCAAATTTTCTTTTCCTGAAGGAGCATATGTGGAATCTTTTAAAGAAAAATTACCTTCACTTAAAGCTAGAGTATACATGGAGAGATTATTTGGATATACTCCTTTCTGCTGGTTAACCCCTGTATTTGGAAAAATAGGAATTGGACTTAGGAAAATAAAACCTATTAGAGAGAGAATATTAAGTAAGGTTTATCCGAACATGTTAGGTGCATTCTCCCTATTTTTCAATGAGGATCTGAACAGATCATTAATTATATCAGCATTAAAGCCTACAGGCTCTCAAATAGCTTATGTAGATGTTAAAAAGAAATATTTTGAATATACAATTAAATTAGATAATAATATTATACAATTACCAAAAGGAAGTGAAGTATCCTCTATAATGGTATTTGGTAAAAAACCAGTAGAGACATTTAAGAAGTGGGGAAATTATGTTAAGAAAATTATAGGAGACAAGGATGAAGACTATCACGTATATAATTATTATAGAGATTTCTTTAACTCAATACAGTACTGGACTGATATGGGAGCAGCCTACTGGTATCGCACCCTACCAGGTAGAAGATATTATGAGACATTAAAAGCCGTAATCAACTATTTCCGAAAACAGGGTATACCTCTTAAATACCTACAAATAGATTCGTGGTGGTATCCAAAGGGAAAAGATGGAGGGGCTCTTGAATATGTTGAGGACTCCTCTATGGGTATAAACCTGAGAAAGCTATGCAATGATTTTAAGGTCAAGCTTATAGGAGTTCATCTAAGATGGTTATCCAGTGAAAGTCCTTACCTTAAACGTTATAGGGCGTTTGTAAGAAATGATATTACCTGTATAGAAAATCTTGAAAATTTCTTTAAAGATCTTGCTATCTCTCTTAAAAAGAAAGGAGTCTACATGGTGAGGCATGACTGGCTTACAGTTATAAGAGAGCTTTGTAAGGAAATCTACATGTGTAGACCAGAAGGTGTAGAGAGGTATCTCGATGCTTTTTTAAAATCTTTAAAATCATATGGATTAACCGCTGAAATATGTATGCCAGACTTCTATCATATACTACCACTTGTTAAACATAACAATGTATTAATGATAAGAAGTAGTGAAGATTACGGGCAGGCATTACCTAAACAATATCTACTATACCAAAATGCCTATCTTTCCACCCTATTTAACATTCTGGGAATAGCTCCTTTCTTTGATGTGTTTATAACAAGTAACTGGCATGCCTATGCAGATATATTGAGTAGAACTTTAATGTTTTCTCCCATAGCTATAGGAGATCCTATAGATGAAGATCCACTATGGATTAGAGGCATATCTATAGAACTTCTTAGAAAATTCTTTGATCCTAACTGGAAGTTATTACGACCTGAGAAACCTTCTATGCTTAGCGATGAAATGTTCATGTATGATCCAGCGGTTGATGGCGTACCTCTTAAGATAGTGAATAAACATAAAGAGTTTACTTTTATAGCACTCTTTAATGTTGATCTCATGGGTAAAGACATAACATATGAATTTTCGTCTACAGATATAGGCATAAGTAAAGGTGCAGTAATATATAGGCATTGGGATGAAACTATACATAAAAATAATATAAAGGGAGTAATAAAACCAGGAGATGCTCATTTGCTTATAGCCTTTAAAGAAAAGAATGCTCCTGTTTTACTAGGTTTAAAAGAATATGCTATACCACCATTAACCATACTTGAAGAAAAAGTAAATAAAATTAATGAAAATAAGTTATCAATAAAATTAAAATTAGTAGATAAAGGGGAATTGATTGTTTATGGTAATCGTAGGGTTAAGGATGTTTTTATAAATGGTAAAAAACAGTCATTTACAGAAAAGAATAAAATATTAAAAATAAAAGTAAACACTACGAATTTTGTCCTTCAGTTACATTACTAATCTCGCTTTAGATGTGTTTTTCCTATAGGTATATCCTTGTATTCTGGATGGATTTCTACAGAAAGGTTTTTCTTTCCTTCTTTTTGACAAAGTATCCATAAATAACATATTTTACTACCAGGAGACGGTACGTTTGGATGATAACCTCTGTGAAAGATTACAGCATCGTAATCTTTCACTTTAAATGCAGTAAATTTTTCTTCATCTTCAACTATCTGTATTCCAAAACCTTTTTTTAAACCATAATAAACGTAGATTTCAAGTTTATCATCATGTTTATGAGGGGGATAGCTTGTCCATTCACCAGGCATACCTTCCGTAAAACCTGCTAGCAATCTTTTTCCAGGATCGTTTTCTCCTATAAGCACATATATATATCTTCTATATCCCTTATAGCCTGACTCTATAGGGCTTACCTCATTAAATCGTTTAACGTAGACCTTACCTTTATAATCAGATTCGCCTTCTCCAATAACCACTAGGCTTTCTTCCTTATTAGTTCTTATATCAATTCTTTCACTTCCGGGAGGTATATATATTACGTCTTTAACATTAAGCTTATATCCTTCTCCTTTAATTCTGATCGTACAACTACTCTTTAAACAGGAAATTACGATCTCTCTGTTTTCATTTGAGAAATAATTCAGTGACGAATTTTGAGTCAATAGTATCCATTTAAAGGCTCCTAGAGAGTCCTCATAAAGAGTTAAGACCTTATTAGGTTCTTTAGGAGAATTATAATGAGCTGCTGGCAACATGATACCACCAAATCAATAACGGATACACTAAAGAAATTTATCATTTAGAGGATATAACTTTCTTTATCGAGTATAAAGTTTCTGCATGGTGAAGGAGTGATGAGTGATTTGGCTATGATTCTCTGCGGTGGTGAGGGGAGGAGGCTAAGGCCTCTTACTTATTATATACCTAAGCCTATGGTGCCTATAGGTTCTTCTCAGAAGCCTCTTCTTGAGTATATAGTGAAGCATTTGGCGTATCATGGTATCAGGGATATAATATTCTTGGTGGATTACAAGGCTGAACAGATAATTAACTACTTTGAGAACGGCTCCAGGTTTAATATTAGAATTAAGTACTTAAGGGACGATCCCAAGTATAAGGGAACTGCCGGGGCTATTTATAATGCCTACAGAAAGGGGCTTCTCAAGGATCAGGAGAATGTACTAGTTTACTATGGTGATATACTCTCAAACATAAACATCAGTGATCTTATGGATTATCATAGAAGGCAGAAGGCTAACGCGACCTTAGCGTTATCTCCTAATTACACACTTAGAGTTGGTGTAGCTGAGTTAGAGGGAACGAATGTGAGAAAGCTAATAGAGAAGCCTCCTTTAGGTAAGCCGGTTACCATGGCTATACTTGCTTTAAAAACGGATTCAATCTCCTATGTTAAGGAGATATTAGAGAATAAAAATGAAGCCGATATAATGGGAGATCTCATACCTCTACTCATAGAGAGAGGTAAGGTTAAAGGCTATATAACAAATGCCTTCTGGTATGATATTGGAAGCCTAGAAATGTATGAAAAACTTGATCCTAAAATGGTTGACGAGATATTTAATTACTTAAGGATTGGAAGCATTTCTGTAATTTAATATAGCTTTTTTTAAATATTAAAAATATTTTCGCCTTTAAGGATCCTTTTAGCCATAGAAACTGGTATTATTTTTACTAGAAAGCTTAAAGAATTCCACTTTCTAAAAAGCTTGTCCACGAGCTTCCTATATCTTAAACCTACGTCAATCAGGGGTTTTATCTCCTCTTTAACCCTTTTATAGTACATTTCAATGTTCCCATTAGTTATTGCTTCAGCCGCTAAAAGACCTGAAGCTATAGCGGTAAATATACCTCCTCCATTTATAGGGTTTACAAGGCCAGCAGCATCGCCTACTAATAGTACATTTTTAAAATAGAGTTTCCTTACGACTCCTCCTACTGGAACAGGTTTTAATTTTTTACTCTCCATTTCCTTCGGCCGACCAAATTCTTCGGAAATACGCTTTTTAAATCTCTTAAACACATTTATTATGTTTAAACTAGGTAGGTAAGCTTTCCTGACACCTAAACCGATGTTATACCTTTCTCCGCGAGGTATTACCCAACCGTATCCTCCTGGCGTTAACTTAGGAGATATAAACATGTACACCTCCTTAGAAAAAGCCTTAGGCAAAGTAGCCCTAGTACTAATGTTTATTGCCCAATCCCACTCGTCATATCCATCAGTTAATTCAAGTTTTTTCGCAACTGTCGATGGGTATCCATCAGCGCCCACTAGATACCTTCCTTTGAAAATGTTACCTTTGTCCGTCTTAACTAGGATCTCCCTATTAGAGAGCTCTACCTTTGTAACTCTTTCTCCAAGTACAACCTCAGAGCGTGAGATAGCGAGAAGCCTGTTCTGGAACTGTTCCCTGTCAATAACAAAACCTTCAATGTCAAATGAGAATTCTCTGACGCTCTCAAAACACACTTTAATTCCATTTGTCTTACTGAGTTTAGTAGAATATTTATTTATAATGTCGTAAGCCTCAACTATTGAACGACTCTTTAAGGCGAAGGCTATTTCATCCAAGTAAGGAAGATACTCGCCGCAGACTATAGGTTTACCAACCCTCTTTTTATAATCTATCAGTAGAGTATTAAATCCGTTCTCAGAGAGTTTAAACGAAGCAGTAAGACCTGAGAGTCCTGCACCAACGATGATCACGTCATACATGCCTTAAACGACCTCTTAGTGCTAGCTAACTAATATCTAGTACTTGCTATGCATAACCCGTCTAGAATGGAAAATATTTATACATTATTGTTTATGAGAAAATGTGGATGATCGATGATCAAGGTGAGTGAGTATGTCGAGTAAACCATTTTATGTGAAGTTTGAGGTGCCTTCAGAACTCGCTGAGAAGGCTTATCAGGCGTTAAGTACAGCTAGGGAGACAGGTAAAATAAAGAAGGGCACTAATGAGACGACGAAGGCTGTGGAAAGAGGCCTCGCCAAGCTAGTATTAATAGCTGAGGATGTTGATCCCCCTGAGATAGTTGCTCATCTACCCTTGTTATGTGAGGAGAAAAAAATACCTTATGTCTATGTGCCGTCTAAGCAACAATTGGGTAAAGCCGCAGGGCTTGAGGTAGCTGCCGCATCAGCATGTATAATAGAGCCAGGAGATGCCAAGGATCTTGTTGAGGAGATAGCTAAGCAGGTACAAGAATTAAAGGTTAAGTCAGGATCTACTGGATAAAAACACACTGTCTTAAATATTTTTTAACTATAAGACTTAATCAATTTATACTATCTTCTCATCTATCTAAGTGCTAGGTGCCTCTCATGAGAGATATCTCTAGGAACGCGTCTAAACTTAAACCAGAGGAAGCCTTTATATACTTAGCCAAGGCTTTAGAGCTCCAGAAAAAGGGAAGAGAGATAATATCGTTTGGTATAGGTCAGCCTGATTTCCAGCCTCCTAAACACGTTATAGAGCTTGCGAAAAAAGCCCTTGAGGAGGGTTACTCAGGTTACGGACCTTCTGCCGGGATACCGGAGCTAAGGGAGGCTATAGCCGATTTCATTAATGAGAGTTATGGAAGTGACGTAAGTCCCGAAGAGGTTATGGTGACGGTCGGCGCTAAAACAGCCGTTTTTATGGGTATAATATCACTAGTAAATGAGGGAGATGAAGTACTTATACCCGATCCTGGCTATCCTCTTTATGAATCCGCTGTGATCTACGCTGGAGGAAGGCCCGTTTTCGTCCCCTTAAGTGAGGATGAGGAATATAGGCTTAGCTACGATAGTTTTGCTGAGAAAATCAGTAGCAAAACTAAGATGATAGTTCTTAACTATCCTGAAAATCCTACAGGTTCTACGCTCACTGAAAGTGATGTGAGAGATATCATGGAGGAGGCTGAAAGGCGAAATATAGTGGTTCTATCCGACGAGATATATGATAGATATTCTTATGATGCCCCTCATTGTTCAACGTTAAAATATGAGGGGTGGAGAAATATACTCTACTATGTAAATGGTTTTTCAAAGACCTTTTCTGTAACAGGGTGGAGAATAGGCTACCTGATTACAGATAAAAACCTAGTAAAGAAGCTTGAAACAGTAGCTAATAACATTTACTCATGTCCAGTTACTTTTACACAAAAAGCCTTTGCTGATGCGTTAAAGGAAGGGCTTGAATGGTTTAAACCTATTTTCAACAAGTTTAAAGAGAGAAGAGATATAATATATCAGGAGCTTAACAAATTAGAAGGAGTCAGATGTGTTAAACCTAGAGGGGCCTTTTACGCATTTCCTAACGTAACAAAGCTACAGGAAATATTAGGGATAAAGAATACAATTACCCTCGTGGAAAAAATGCTTTATGAAGCAGGTGTGCTTGCATTACCTGGAACTGCCTTCCCAGGTAAGCTCGGTGGAGGACATTTACGTTTCTCCTTCGCAATATCAACTGAAAGAATAAAAGAGGGTATAAGAAGGATAGGTGAGTGGATAGATAGACAATAAGGGAGCTTTTATTCTTCTGAACTTTCACTGTGTTCTGAGGTAACAGCTTTAGCTGCCATCTCTTCAAGCTTCCTTTTTCTCTTCGTAAGTCTGGTTATATACCCTGCAACTCTGTTCCTAACTCTCTTAGATGTTATATTAGTTAGTTCAGCTACAGCTTTCTTATTTTCATCGAAATTCTCAGTAAACCTATCTGAGTACATATCAAGTAGCTGCCTAGCGGTTCTTTTTATATATAGAGGTCTCACTTTACCCATAATTAACAACCTCTACTGAGACTTTATAAGAGATTTATAAACCTTCTTCAACTTATAGCCTGTCTCTTTACGTTTGAAGAACCTCTTCAGCTCCCTTACCCATTTCCAGCTCCACTTTCCTTAACGACCTTGTTAACAATAAGGGAGTAACTATGGTCGTAATTATAACTGTTCCCACGATAACAGCATAGGCAACTTCGCTTATAACGTTTAGTGATATCCCTATACCTGCTACCAGAAGGCCTACTTCACCTCTAGGTATCATCCCATATCCTATACTTAATGCCTTCATCCAGTTCCTTTTTCTAGCTCTGAGTAACACTTCTTCTAACCTTCTCTTCTCTTCAACATCCTCAGTGCTTTCCTTAGCTCTTTTTATCTCAGATGTTCTTTCCTTAAAGTAGAAGTAGGCAGGAACACTAACCCCTAGCACTTTAGTTATCATACCTATCGCAGAGAGTATCATGATAATAAGTATAGTATCTAACCTTATAACACTTAAATTAGCCTGAGCCCCTATTATGGAGAAGAACAGTGGGCTAAATATTAGGTTAAGATGTCTAGCAAGATCTTTAACCCTTACTATGAGTTTAGAACCAGCTATCGCCATACCAGCAGCAAACGCGCCTATAAGTGGTGAGAGACCAAGCCATGTACTTAGTGCAGCAAAAACAAACACCATTATTACTGCAAAACTTTCTACGGCTTCTTCAGCTCTTAACGCGGCGGATCTATCTATAAATCTCGGTACAACCTCGCTACTAAGCCACACCAATCCTAACCACATTAGAAGATCTACAGCTAATATTCTGGCAGGATCAGGAGATGGACCAAACACTGTCTCACCGCCAGCTATCGAGACCGCTACAGCCATTACAGCTATGCCCATTACGTCATCCATTATAGCTGTGTTAAGGAGGAATTTCGCCTCATCAGTTGCCATCATCTTGAGATCTTCAAGTATCCTGGATGAGATAGCTACACTGGTAGCTACTAATCCAGCTCCGACAAAGATTGCTTCGGTGTATGAGCTTCCTGGTCCTATTTTTAGAAAACCTGGGAGAAAAAGCCAAGGATAATATCCACCGAAGAAAGAAAGGATGACGTCTAACATAGCTGAAAGAAACACAAATAATCCCATTTTTCTAAGCTGTGCAAATGTCATCTCTAAACCTGCTGTAAAAAGTATGATTATTGCTCCTATCTGGGCCAATTGTATAAAAAAGGGGTCAACAACTATGTTATTTCCTTCAAACTTACCCAAGAGAGGCTGTTCATATATTATTACATATTTTCCCAATGCATAAGGACCTAAAATAATACCTGCGAGTAGCTCACCTAAGGCTGAGGGTAACTTAATCTTCTTGAATATCTCCCCCAATATCTTAGCCGCAGTAATTAGAATAGCTAGGTTTATTATTATTCTTAAAGTGAGTTCTTCATAAGTCCCAGTGGTAGGTACTCCAGTCTCTTGAAAGGTAGTAGTAGCCAGTGCTATAAGCTCCATTAGTTGCATCAGCTATTTTACACAGCAACAATATTTAGATCTTTTTAAAAAGTAAAAATGTAGAATTTAGAAGGAGATTTTATAAATTTTAACAAAAAAAGTTTTTGATATATAGTTAGACTAAAGACAGGAAAAATAATAGATTTGAATCTCAAGAATAATACTGATGAGAGGCACTAAGAATGATAAAATACGCTAAAAAGGAATATAGCAAGGAGGAGGTACTAAAGGTATTAAATCCTTTAGTAGCGGAGTGGTTTAAATCTAAGTTTGAGGATCTAACACCTCCTCAAAAGCTGGCCATAATACCTATATATAAAAAGGAGAATGTTCTAATCTCCAGTCCTACAGGGTCAGGCAAAACCTTAACTGCTTTTCTTACAATAATAAGTGAGCTACTAAACCTCTCTATGAAAAATTCACTAGAAAATAAAGTTTATGCTGTGTACATCTCGCCTTTAAGAGCTCTCAACAATGATATATATCGAAATCTCGAGGAACCTTTACACGAGATAAAGAGTTTAGCTACTGAGAGAGGACTAGAGATAAACATACGTCATGCAGTGAGGACAGGTGATACCCCCTCTTCTGAGAGACAAAGAATGTTAAAGAAAACACCTCATATATTAATAACGACGCCCGAAACCCTAGCTATAATTCTCGTAGCACCGAAGTTTAGGGAGAAGCTAAGAGGGGTTAAGTGGATTATAGTAGATGAAATACATAGCTTAGCTGAAAGTAAAAGAGGGGTTCATCTATCCCTATCTCTTGAACGACTAGAAGAATTAGCAGATACTTCACCTATAAGAATAGGACTCTCAGCTACAATAAATCCATTAGAGGAGGTAGCAAGGTTCCTAGTAGGATATGATGACCAGGGAAGACCGAGAAACTGCACTATAGTTGACACAAGATACATGAAAAGGAAATCAATTAAGGTGATATCTCCCGTTACAGACCTAATATACATACCTGCAGAAGAATTAAGTAAGAAGTTATACGAGAAAATATATGAGATAGTAGAAAGACATAGAACGACTTTAATATTCACCAACACAAGAAGCGGTACTGAGAGAGTGGTATTTCATTTAAAGCAGCTGGCTAAAAGTAAAGGAACATTAAAGGAAGAACAAATTGCTGCTCATCATGGTTCATTATCACGAAACGTAAGGCATGACGTTGAAAAGAAACTTAAAAATGGGGAACTTAAAGCTATAGTAAGTAGCACTAGCTTAGAGTTGGGTATAGACATAGGTTACATAGATGTGGTAGTGCAAATAGGCTCTCCTAAAAGCGTAACTAGATGCCTTCAACGCATAGGTAGAAGTGGACATAAACTCCATGAGATAAGTAAAGGAGTGCTGATATGTGTGGATAGGGATGATTTGGTAGAAGATGCCGTTATGATTAAGGAGGCTTATAGACATCATCTAGACAAGATACATATACCTAGGAAAGCCTTGGACGTGCTAGCTCAGCATATTGTAGGAATGGCTATAGAGAGAAAATGGAAAGTAGACGATGCATTAAAGGTCATTAGAAGAAGTCACTGTTATAGGGATTTGAGCAAGAACGAGTTCCTTAGAGTTCTTAAATATCTCTCAGGTAAATATTCAACTCTTGAGCATCATAGAGTATACGGTAAAATATGGTGGGATGAAGAAGCGGGAGAGTTCGGGAGAAGAGGAAAATACATTAGAGTAATCTATACACTCAATCTAGGTACTATACCGGATGAGGTAGATGTGAAAGTTTATACAGTAACAGGAAAGTATGTGGGTAACATTGAGGAAGAATTCCTTGAGAGACTTATACCTGGAGATAGGTTCGTATTAGGTGGTAAAGTCTATGAGTTCGTGACAAGTAGAGGGTTTAAGGCCTTTGTTAAACCAGCATTTGAACAGAAACCTACTATACCTTCATGGTTCTCAGAGATGTTACCACTTTCCTATGATTTAGCTATAAAAATAGGAAAGTTTAGACATCAAATGTTTAAATGGATAAGTGAAGGTAAATCTCCAGAAAGAATAAAGAGCTATGTAATAAAGGAATGTAAAGCGGACAAAAACGCCGCAGAGGCTATTTATAGGTACTTTTTAGAGGAATATTTATATATTAAATCATTAAATATAAATGAGTTTCCTTCACATAAGATTATTTTAGTTGAAAAGTTTATAGACGAAGATGGTAAATTATATCAGATATTTCACACACTTTTCGGTAGAAGAACTAATGACGCTCTTTCAAGGGCATTAGCTTACATGTCTTCAAGAGCACTTAAGACTAACGTAGGTATAGCTATAAGGGATAATGGCTTTGCCTTAATTTATCCGCCAGGGGTTATTCCCAAGATATCCTTAAAGGATATTAAAAGTAAGGAACTAGAAGCTATTCTAAGAGAAGCTATCAAAAACACCGAACTTATGAAGAGAAGATTCCGTCATGTAGCTGCGAGAAGCTTCATGGTATTAAGAAACTATAAAGGCCATGAAATAAGTGTAAATAAGCAACAGATGAACGCAACTGTACTATTAGGAGTAGTGAGTAATTTAGATCATTTCCCAGTATTAGAAGAGACTTATAGAGAGATACTTGAGGACTACATGGACATACAACACGCTAAGGAGGTCTTAAGGAATATTGAGAAAGGTCATATAAGGATTATTGAGTTGCCCATTCAAACAGTTCCTAGCCCCTTCGCACATAATATCGTTCTTGAGGGATTAAGCGATGTAGTTCTAATGGAAGACAGGAAATTAATGTTAGAGAAACTCCATAGAAAGGTTATGCAAAGAATAAAGGAATTATCGAGTACTAAGACATTAATGAGATAGACCTATCATTTCGCTCATTGATAACATCCTCTCTCTTTTCATATATTTCTTTAGTTTTTCAACTATTTTCCCAAATATCTCTAATCCTTTATATGCTATGATCGTGCCTAATTGGAGAGCTGAAGCTCCGGCTAGGATAAATTCAACAACATCCTTCCATGTAGTAATACCACCTACACCTATGATAGGAGTTTCTGGTAAGTTTTCATAAAGCTCGTAAACACACCTAACAGCAATAGGCTTTATAGCTGGACCGGAAAGCCCTCCATATATACCCCCTAGGATAGGCTTTTTAGATACTATATCTATACTCATTCCTTTTAATGTATTTATGACGACTAACCCGTCAGCACCCGAGTTAACTGCAAGTTCACCATACTCTACGATATCGGACACCATAGCTGATAATTTCACAAAAAGAGGTCTACTCGTTCTCCTTTTTATGGCTCTTATCATATTTCTTAAAGCATCAGTATCTGAGATGATCTCTAATCCTCCTCTTTTAACATGAGGACAAGATACATTTAACTCTAGCCCATCTACAGGTAAATTTCCTGCTCTATTAGCAATATATTCAGCCTCCTCTACATTTGAGGGACCTATGCTTAATATTAGGGGGATGTTAATCGGCCTTCCTTTGTTTAAGATCTCAGAAGCAAAATAGTCTATACCTGGGTTAGAGAGACCAATAGAGTTTAAATAACCACAGTTAACCTTTACGATTACAGGATTGGGATTTCCCTCCCTAGGTCTTGCTGTAAAGGTTTTAGTCACCACACCAGAAGCGCCTGCTTTTTCCACTCTTTTCATCAAACCGAAGGACGTGCCAAGAATGCCTGAGGCTATCATTAGAGGATGCTTAAACTTTATACCCGCTATCTCCGTACTAAGATCTGGTTCTACCATGATACATCATACCATGCCCTTTCTTAACGAGAACTTCATCATTGTCATAGGCTAGTACCCCCCTAATGAAGACCCTAATGACTTTACCCTTAATCGTTTGACCTTCAAACGGGGTATATTTAGCCTTACTCACGAGCTCTTCTCCCTTTATTCTCCACTCAGCTTTCGTATCAACTATTACCATGTCCGCATCATTCCCAGGTATCAATTCTCCTTTAGGCACCTTTATTAACTTTGCTGGCTTGGATGAGTAAAGATCTATAACATTCCAGGGCATCCTGTTCTTTAACACTTCATTAATTAAGAGGTGTAGACCTACTTCAAGTCCTGGGAAACCTGGAGGAGGAGTTTCACTAAGCTTTTCTCCAAGAGCGTGAGGAGCATGGTCAGTAACATATGCATTTGCCAGTAGATATTTAAGAGAATTATAAACTCCTGACCTATCCTCCCCAGATCTTAGCGGAGGTCGGACCTCCGCTAAACTCCCTAGCTTTAATTCTATATCTTTGTTAAGAAAAGCATGGTGAGGGGTTACGTCAAAGGTTAACATTCCACCTTTTAAAATACTTTCTAATACTCGCTCTAACGAAGATATGGATGAGAGATGGGTTAGGTGAATGCTAACACCGTATTTAATTGAAATGCTAGAAAAGCGCTCAACAGCTTTAATCTCAGCCCTGACACTCTTTTTCTCTTCCTTTAATATCTCCGGATCTTCTGGATGAACAATAGTTAATATCCCTTTTTCTGTATTAAGTTTAAATAACTCAATCAGTATAGGGGAATGAAAATCCTCAGGATATACCTTTAATCCTAGAATTCCTTTACTTAAAGCTTCCTTGTATATATCTAAGCTTTCAGGGACTCCAAAGTATATACCGTAATCAACTATAGCATTATTTTTAGCTTCCCGAACCTTTTTATTAAAAGCTTCTATAGTAACGGTTCTTGGTACAGTATTCGGCATATCGCCTATGAAGGTTACGCCTCCCTTTAAGGCTGATAAGGTTCCTGTATACCAGTCCTCCTTATATGAGAGGTTAAGCCCCCTCACGTGAACGTGTAAATCCACCATTCCTGGAAGAGCTATTTCATGGTCCTTCAGGATAAGTTCCGGTACATTGAAATTGGAGAGGTTTTTGCCTATGAGCTGTATTTTTCTCCCTTTAACTAGAACAGCTCCTTCCCTTAAACCACCTAATAGGTAAATTTTGCCTATTATCTTAAACATTTCCAATTATTACCTTTCGTCCACTTCTTTCATGCCAATATTTGCCGAAATCTCCGACATTAGCTAATACTTCCCCGCTAAAAACAGGCCCATCTTTACAGACCAGTAGTCCTTGAGGTTCAAGTACGCAAGATCCGCATATCCCTACGCTACATCTAATTAACCTTTCAAGACTCACCTCAACTGAAATGCCATTTTTTAACAATAATGTGAGGACCTCTTTTTCCATAAGTTCGGGGCCGCATACGAAAGCTTTATCGTACTTTCCCTTCCTTAAGGCCTCCTCAAGAGCCGAGATAACGGTACCTTTTATTCCTAAGGAACCATCATTAGTAGATATGTACACATCTTTGGATACTTTTTTTAACTCATCTAAAAGTATAGCGTCGTCCTTTGTTTTAAATCCTATACAAGAATGAATTTCGCCTCCTTCGCTCCTAATTCTTGTAGCCAGGAATCTTAGGGGAGCTAAGCCGTAACCCCCTCCTATAATTAAAGCTTTCCTTACGTTCTTATAGGTAAAGCCTCTACCATAAGGTCCTCTGATATGCAAATACTTTATTTTGTTTATATTGCTGAAAAGATGGCTAGTAACCTTACCTTTACGTGCTATAATAAGCCTTATTTCCTTATCCTTAATCATGGAGATAGATAAGGGTATTTCTCCTACACGGGGTAACCACATCATTATATACTGGCCTGGCTCCGCGGAAATGCTCTTTTTAAGCATTAACGTCAGTTCTATTATTTTCTTTGTGAGATACTTTACACTTAAAATTCTCCCGATAATATACAGTTATTATTCACCTATAAGTTGACGTATTATCTCATCTTGAGCGAGCTTAGCTCCACAGTATTTACATTTAAATACCAGAGGACTTTCCTTTTGAAGGTAAAAGACCGGCTTAATAGGCTCTCTAGGTTGATTAGTTATACAATTAGGGTTCATACATCTTAACAAATCCTCTAAAATATCAGGAACTCTTACCTTATACTTCTTTATGACTTCAAACTTCTCAACTATGTTTATAGTTGAATGAGGTGCAATAAGAGCTATTTTATCCACTTGCTCCTTTTTAAGCTTAAGGCCTTCAACCTTAACTATGTCTTTCCTACCTATTTTTTTGCTCTCTACGTTCATGACAACAGCTACTACTCTGCCCTCTCTCCCAGTTATTCCAAGTATTTTAAGAACATAAAGGGCTCTTCCTGCATCTATATGATCAATAACTGTACCATCTTTTATCTTATTAACTATCAACTCCCTGCTCATACCCCCTAACCCTTTAATATAGTCTTTAGAAGAGCCATTCTGACGGGTACACCATTCTTAGCTTGAACGAAATATTTTGCGTAAGGAGTTTTATCGAGAGAAAGATCGAGCTCATCTACTCTTGGTAATGGATGAAGTATTACTAATTCACTTTTTGCTCCTGATAAGATGTCTAACCCCACTCTATAACTACCTTTTACTCTTTCATACTCTAAAGGATCAGGAAATCTTTCTCTCTGTATTCGGGTTACATACAACACGTCGATATCGGCTATAACCTGTTTAAGATCTGTTAATTCCTCAAATCTCACCCCATTCTCAATAATTATCTCTTTTACATCGTCATGAAGTGAAAGTTGGGGAGGTGACACTAAGTAAAGCTTCTTAGGCTTGAACTTAGAGATGCCTAAGACAAATGATCTGGCAGCTCTCCCGTATTTTAAATCTCCTATAACTCCAATGGTTAATCCCTCTACTCTTCCCAAAGTTTCAAATATTGTAAAAAGATCTATCATAGCCTGTGTAGGGTGATCTCTAGTACCATCACCACCATTAATTACAGGTACTTCAGCTATCTCCGCTGCGAAACGAGCAGCCCCCTCTAACTTATGTCTAATTACTATAACATCTGCATAACTTTCTAACATCTTTATGGTATCAGCAAAGTTCTCTCCTTTAGCTCTAGATGATGCTTCCTCAGGAGGTAAGTCTATGAACTCTCCTCCCATCCTTAGCATTGCTGTCTGAAAGCTGAGTTTAGTACGGGTACTAGGTTCAAAGAACGCAGTTGCCATAACATAGCCCCTAAGGTAGTTAAGGGTTGTTCTCTCCTCTAACTCCTTCTTGATTCTCTTAGTTTCCTCAAATAACGCAATTAATTCTTCCTTAGAGAAGTCCATTATAGAAAGCACATCTCTTCTCATAAACCGTCCTCACTCGACAATATGTCATCTAATTTTAACAAACTATACAACCTTATACCTTCTTTGGTCAGAGGATTGCTTTCCTTAGACCTATTGACTACAACTATTACATCCTCTACATGTGATCCAAGCTCCCGTAAAGCCTTTACAGCGGAAAGTACGGAACTACCCGTTGTCAGAACGTCATCCACTATAACAACTTTACCTGATATTCTCCCCTCAATCCCCTCAACTTTTCTTTTAGTACCATATTTTTTCGCCTCTTTCCTAACATACAATAAAGGCTTCCTTCGCCTTAAAGCGAGCATTGAAGCCAGTGGTAATCCACCAGTTGCTATACCACATATGTAGTCGCACTTAAGTTTATTCAGTAAAGCCTCCATAGCTTCCAGTATCGTATTTAACTCCTCAGGTTTAGAGTAAAGCAATCTTATATCAATATATATATTAGATATATTACCTGAACTTAACTTAAATATCCCTCTTTTAATGCATCCAGCATTTTTTAGAGCGTTAATGATATTTTCTTTATCTAGTTTCACCTCTCTCAGCCTCGATAGCCTTTAATGTTTCCTTAATAGGGTCATTACTCTCAACAATACTTCTGCCTACGATTTCGAAGTCAGCTCCCTCCCTTATTCCCTCCCCATACTTACCTCCTTGTGCTCCTATCCCAGGAGTTAAAACCGTTAATCTTTCACTTTTTACGCATGTTTTATAAAGCCTAAGCCTTGAAAAGCCTACTATGACACCATCTATTTTTGCGTTAAGAGCCTCCTCTAACATGTCTTTGATAAAAACATTAAAACGCAGAGATTCGGAATGACTCATTAATATAACTCCTATTAAATCCATTATTTTCTCGACACGCCCTATACCTCCTTGAAATAGATGAACTATAGCTCCGTCAAATCCTATTCTCTTTAACTCTCTTAAGCTTAAGTTTATTACTTCAGGAATATCAGCTAATTTTAAATCAGCTATGAGATAAACCTTATCTTTAAACCCCTTAACGACACTCTCTACATAGTTAACGCCTTTTCTCAACAATAAAGGTAGTCCTATTTTTATTCCGCTTAGAAAAGGCTCTAATGAGTTCAGTGTATTCAAGGGAAGTTCCTTATCTAATGCCAGAATTAGCCTAGAATTTTTCTCCTTAGATATTTCCCAAAGTTTTTCTGGTCTCAAAGAACCCTTAGTGAAATAGACATTGTTCGTATATTAGGTTTTACTTTATAAAATATAACTATTATTGATAAATAAAAATAAAAAAATAAAAATTTTAGATTATATTTTAACCTCTTATATGGACCCAATATCCGTGTCCAGGCTCTAACTCGGTAAGTCCTCCGTTAACTCCCTTTATTTTACACACAGTCCCTACTCCTGGCTGTAATCCACAAATTATGTCCCAGTCATAGCCACTGAGCCACTCCTCAGGCGTTACAGGCCCTGATGTTGGGACTCCAACGAAGTTCCATCCGGGGGCTAGTGGTATCGTATGGCCACATGCGGTCGCGTATGACAGACCACATAACATTCCTCCTTCCACGTTAAGTGTTAAAGGCTCCTCAGTTTCAACATAAACCAAGTAAGCGAGACATGGCTCTAGCATATATGCCGTTGGGTCATCAGTACCATTAATGTAATCCACGTAGTCAGGTATTCTTGGATCATACGTAGTAGCGTACACTACCTTATTAGTGTAGGCTCCAAATACGTCAGCTAAGCTGTTTGAGGGCGGTGACACCGGCAAGCTTATTAAGTCCCATCCTCCATACACGTCTAAGCTGGCTACCTGTGGTGTCGGTGTGTACTCATACGTAAACATGAACTTTCCTGGCTCAAATTCTAGTAGCAAGTTATTATCCATCCACCCGTTAAAGCACGCTACTAGCCTGATGTTAGTACCTGGTGCTAATCCCTCTATCTTGAGGTTTGCTATTCCTCTCTCATCGGTTGAGTTCTGAGCGACAATAGTACCGTTTAGTAAGACAGCATATATGTCAGCTCCCTCGATGACAGGTAAAGGTATCTCCTCTAAGGCTGTGTTAAGGATGAGTACCGTTATATCCATTTCCGCTATGAATACTGGTCTTATCCATCCATCCGGATCCTCCTCCTCTGGTGGTGGACAGAAGAAGTAATCCAGTGGTGCTGTATCATATATTAATGTTGTTACCTTCTTTGTGTCGAAGTTTGCGAAGCTCTTAAAAGCTACCATAATGTTCTTTCCTCTCCTAAGTCCCATATCGCTAAGTAAGACGCTCCATTCAAAGGTCTCTCTAGGCAGGTACTCAAACAAGTAAGTTTTAGCCGTGTTAACGTCCCATATCCCGCCCATCTCGCTCCATTTAATGATAGTAGCGTTAGCAAAGCTTATTATAGTGCCGTTAGGATTCTCAAGGTTATGGAAGAGTAATATTTCATAGTCCACGCCCATAGCTCCTATGTTCTCGCCTGTGTTGACGTTTATGTCAGCATCAACAAGTACCTTACCAAATGCCCTTAAGATACCACATCCCTGACCCAAAGAGGTTGTAGGATCTATAGGCATGAATGGAACTTCCCACGTATCTATTCTGACGAAGAAGTTAGTGTCGTTTATTGCGAGAAATATTCTAGAGACATCAAACTCCTCTGGGATTCCGTTGGAAACATCTTTCCCATCTGTCCACATTGGGTTTATATTAAACCAGTCTCTCCTGATGCCGTTAACCACTATATTCCTGCTGTAGATAAGCCACATTGGTTTAGGCTCTCCCTCGACATCGTCCTGAACTAATGTCTCTGCTCTAACCTTTATGCCAAAGAGATCTAGGTTAAGCTCCTCTATTAGTACGCGCTTAACGAACACTTTCACATAGCTCTTCCCTAATTTTGTCTCAGGTGAATATATGGGTGACCACTCACCTACCCACTTTTTAAGAACAGAATGAGCTTGATCCCCAAAAACCATCACCTCTATTAGGTAATCAGCACCCTGTACATAGCAGTCAGGATAGCCTGTGTTTACGTCCCCATCGGCATCTATGTATATTTGAACAGCATAAACAACATCTTTAAGCATTATATCGAAGTATTTTACTTTAAACACTAAAAACTCTATATCATTAATAGTCTCTAATGTGACAGTGACATTGCTCATGTCGAAGGAGCCGGGTAAGGAAGGCAGATCCCTAGGATCGTTGTACTGAATTAAAGTGGTTTTTGAAGCTGCAACCGTGTATGGCTGTGGAAGTATTATGACTGACAAAGCCATCATAAAAATTAATGTTATTACTTTCCACTTCTGCATGTTATCACTGATTTTATATATTAATTTCCCTCTTTTAAATATATTTCGCCACCATTTTCAATGAAGTTTTATTTCAATCCCGAATTGACTATAAGAGAAACATATTATTTTTTACTTTTATCAAATGTATCGGGGAATTCGTTTAATATATTTAAAAATATTAGAAGTTTAAACAATCTCTATTATTAATCTCCTGTAGTCTTCCTCTACACCTTCGTATCCGCTTACAACTTTAAGCACTATAGTGCCTTTCGTAGATGGGGCCTTAAGGCCGAAGGCTACATTTACAGTTTCATCTGGTTCTGTGGGAATTTGACAGCTAACTATAAGCTCTCCCGTATATTCATTCATGACAGCAATGAACATGTTTCTTTTCTCAGTCGATAAATTGGTAACACTTACACGTATCACGTAAAATCCTGATTTACGAACTTTAGATGGAGCTTCAAGATTGCTTATAATTATTGATTTGGAGGATGCTTTTCCGCTCACTTCCTTAGCTTTAAGTGTTACGGAGACATTTTTACGTGTCTCTTCAACAGCTACCTTACTATATTCTTCACTTATATG
>CAZKLN010000004.1:0-56334 GCA_964553765.1 uncultured Thermofilaceae archaeon | reverse complement strand
GAAATGCTTAAGAGAGCTAGGGAAATATCGAAGAACCTCACATAGTTAAACAAAATAAGGTGTCAAGCCCAATTTTTATTGTTATGAGCAGTAACAATGATGTAGTTTTTAAAGAAGTTCAGAGATTTCGCCAACCTTTACTTTGGTTAGTTATACTTGCAATCACGATAATTTTTACTTATGGTATGTTTAGGCAGATAATATTAGGTGAGCCCTGGGGAAATAAACCCTTACCTGATGCTATGCTTATTGCAATCTTTACTTTTATTATGTGTCTCACATTGTTATTTTTCTTTGTAAAGCTTATTGTAGAAGTGCGAAGTGACGGAATTTACATACGTTTCTTTCCGTTTCACATTTCTTATCGTAAAATACCTTTAGAGAACTTGAAAAAGTGTGAAGCTTGTATATATAGTCCTTTAGAGTATGGAGGATGGGGGATTCGTTACGGGTTTAAAGGAAAGGCATATACGATAAGTGGTAATCGTGGAGTGATACTCGAGCTTAAAGATGGGAAAAAACTGCTAATTGGATCTCAAAAACCGAAGGAGCTAGTTAAAGCAATTGATACTGTTTTAAAAAAGAGGAAGCAATCTCTTATCTCTTAAACTTTACCAAACATTACTTTAGCTTAAAATTTGCTTAGTAAAAATTGATTTATTAAGATTTTTAAGATAATTAAATAATTATTAAATTTTCTGTCATAAAATAAACGTTTAAAGTTTCTATTACTTTTGTTTTTTGTCTAAATATTAATATATTTATTTATGATAAATTATTATTGTCTTATCGTGAGGAGATATGATAGTTTTTCCTAGAAAACGGTTTATACTTTTTACGGTTCTAGTCCTAACACTGTTTATCGGGACATTTCACGTTTCCGCTCCACCCTGGGTTATAACTTACAGGTACGCGGTGAAGTTTCAGTGTTTACCATCCCCTATGACTAACACGGTGATTAACATACACAATCCATACACGAAGATAGTTGAGATACGTAAGAAGTTTGTGGGGGAGCTTCTAAACCAGACCCCAGGGAATGTAACGGAGTTCGAGGTGGTGAGGATACCTCCGAACAAGGCCGTGGCTGTGGATTGCAACGAGATAATAGAGAAGTTAAGCAAGCTTGGCCCTGTACCCTCTGAAGGGTACGTAGTATTGGAGAGCCCTGTCAGAATAGACGTGACTGCCATCTATCTAAGGTCAGCGACGCTAGAGAGGAGAGAGGCTGAGAAGCTTATCGTAAACAAGATAATGTTCGAGATACTGCCTCCTAAGTACCCCGTAGGCGAATTAACGATCCCGGTAGGGTTAAAGCTAGAGATCATCATACCAACACCTCCGCAGGAAACTCCAGTTATGTTAGAAGAGTACCTGAGGGAGTTTCTAGAGCTTCCAGAGGAGATTAAGGTAGAGGTACTTGATGTAAAGCCTTATTTCGATGCCTCGGAAAACAGGAGTAAAGAAGAGGTCCTATTCATAGTTAAGCCTAAGGAGTATGAATGGGCTGAGTTCATAGGGGAGTACTTCACTGAAGACATTCCACCGCCTAACTGGCTCCAGCCCAATAAGCCCCTGATCCTGGTCACCTTAAAGCAGTTCGAGAAGGGGAAGGAGCCTGCATGGTATCTCGAAGACCCGGTAAAGACAGTCAAAGAGAGTTTGAAGAAGGAGCTACAGCAACATCTGAAGAAGCTGGGAGTGCCGGAGGAAAGAGCTAAGAAATGGGCAGAGGACTTAGTGGAGAACCTAGCTATCAAGATACTTGACGTAGATGTCGGAGCAGGAATAGGAATAGGAAGGGGCGTAGGCGGAGGAATAACATTAGATGTAGAGTACATTCAACCCCAAGCAGTTTTCACAACGAAAAAGAGAGGGTCTTAAAAAAATCTTTTCTTTATTTTTTAATTAATTACATTTAAGTTTACACTCTCAGATATCCTAGGGTTTAACCTAGGACACAGCTCTTTTATTTATGAAATGGAATACTCTGCTGTAATCTTTATCCGACATACCGTATGCCGCGGCCTCAAGATAGGTCTGTAGCGAGGCTGAGGTTAAGGGTAAGGGTTGACCTCTATCCCTTGCTGAGAACACCGCATAGGCTAAATCCTTAGCCGCAAGCACTAACCTAAAACGAGTAGGAAACTCCTTTGCTAAAAGTCTCTCACCATATCTCTCGGCAACAGGTTTAAGCCATGTTTCCTTAAAATACTCTAATAACTTTTTGGGATTAAGGTTCCATGATGATACAAGAGCCATGGACTCGGAGAGAGCTAAAGCTATGTTAAAAAGCATCATGTTAGTAGCTAATTTCAGGGCAGCAGCCGTTCCCACAGGACCTGTGTAGAAAATAAGCTTTGAGAAATCATTAAAGAGACCTTCATATTTCCTAAGAAGGTCCTCCTCACCTCCAACTAAAGAATCCAGCTTGCCTTTCTCAGCCTCAGGCCAGCTACCTAGAACTGGGCACTCTAGGAAAGCTACGTTCTTCTCCTTTAAATCCCTATATAACTGTATGTTTAAAGGAGGAGTGACAGTGCTATGATTTATAACAAGCTTCCCCTCTTCAACAGATTCAAAGATTCCTCCCTTACCATAAACGACCGCTCTAACAGCCTCGTCGTCGGAGACAAAAATATGTATTGTCTCGGATCTCTTAACCAGCTCAGCTATGCTATTAACAACCTTAACACCAAACTTTGTTAGAGCCAAGGCCCTCTCACGAGTTCTATTCCACGCACAAACCTCATAGCCTTTCGATACAAGCCTTTTAGCCAAGCCAGAGCCCATAACCCCAGTGCCTACAATTCCTACCTTCTTCACCATAGTGAGTATTGTAACTAAGCAGAAAGCTTTAGACTTATCGTCCTCCTCAGAAAAATAAATATTAGCGGAGCTGATTTACGGCTTTAGCTGGTGATTAAGTGATGAGAGTACCTAATAAGATAAGGACCTACTGTCCTAAATGCAGGTCTTATACTGAACACAGCGTTACACTTTATAAACCAGGTAAAAGAAGGACGCTCGCTGCTGGACAGAGAAGGTACTTAGCTAAGCAAAAAGGGTATGGATCTAAGAGGAAGCCTGAGCAGAAGAAGACGGCTAAGACCACTAAGAAACAGGTTCTTAAGCTTAAATGTAGTGTTTGCGGCTACATCATTCATAAGAAAGGTATAAGGTTGAGAAAGCTGGAAATAGTTGAGAAGGTGTAATCACTGTGACTAAGAAAAGGAAGATACTGATACCTGAGCCTAAAAGCAGGTTCGTGCTTGTTAAGTGCCCTGATTGTGAGAATGAGCAAGTGGTGTTTGATAGATCATCTAGTACTGTTAAATGTCTTGTATGCGGTAGGGTACTGGTTAGACCTACGGGAGGCAAAGCCATAATAGAGGCGCAGGTAGTTAGGGTATTAGATTAAACACTGCTGGCAAGGTGGTAAAGATATGAGAAGAAGGGAGGAGATGCCTAGCTACAATGAGTTAGTTATAGGAACTATAACAGAGATACATGATCATGGAGCGTTCGTAACGCTGGATGAGTATGGGGGACTCAAAGCTTACATACCACTCAATGAGGTCTCTCACTCATGGTTTAGAGGGATAAGGGAAGTACTAAAGGTAGGTCAGAAAAGGGTATTTAAGGTTATAAGAGTTGACAGAAGAAAGAAACTAATAGACGTCTCCTTAAAGAGGGTGAGTGATGGAGAGAGGAGAAGTAAAATACTAAGCTGGAAGAGAGCTCAGAGGGCGGAGAAGCTTCTCGAGATAGCAGCTGATAGGCTAGGGAAAAGTCTTGAGGAAGCATACAGAGAGGCTGGATGGAAAATAGAGGATCATTATGGGGATATATTTACTGGTTTAGAGGAAGCTGCTTTAAACGGTAAGGAGGCTCTCCTAAAGGCAGGTGTCCCTGGATCGTGGGCTGAGATTCTCGCTGAGGTGGCTAAATCCTACATAAAGATATCCAAGGCAAGAATAAGCGGGATATTCACGGTAAAATGTCTTCAAAGGGACGGTATTGATAGGCTGAAAAGAGTGCTTACTTCATGGGAAGGAAAGGTTAATGACCCTAACATTAAGGTAAGGATGTATACCTTAGGCTCCCCTAGATATAAGGTGGATATAGAAGCTCTTGATTACAAGACAGCAGAGAAAACATTGAAGACTATAGTTGACTTAGTGATCTCCACCGCAAAGGAAGAGGAATGTCAGGCGAATTTTGAAAGGTTAAAGGGTTAATATTTTATGGGAAGAAGAGGGCTAATACGTAAGTGTATCTCCTGCAACAGATATACTCTAAAGGAAACATGTCCTTACTGTGGAGGAAAGACCAGAAGTCCTCATCCACCAAAGTTCTCCCCCGAGGATAGATATGGAGAGTATAGACGAAAAATGAAGCTTGCTTACCTTAAGGATGATCCATAAAGTCACCTGTAGCCAGGTCTCTGAGTTATCAACCTAGGTATACTCAACCCCAGCTTAGGATACCCCTTAGTTTCCCTCTCTAGCTCCTCTATAAGCTCATTAAGCCTCACCTCTTTAACACCTTCCCCCCTCACTCTAACGCTCAGAACGTTTCTCCTTACCTCATCTCTCCCTATTACTACTATGTAAGGTATCCACTTAACCTCCGCATCCCTTATTCTCTTTGCTACACTCTCTTCTCTGTCATCTATATCCACCCTAAACCCCTTTGACTCTATCTCGTTTGCGAGCTTTATAGCATAACTAAGTTCTTCTTTAGTTAAAGGTACTATCCTTACTTGAACAGGGGAGAGCCATGTAGGTAGAGAAGCCTTTCCTGTAATCTTCTCCTTCTTAACTGCGGTATCAAAAATTGCGTAAAGATAACGTTCCACGGAACCTATTATAGCTGTGTGTATTATAACGGGGTGTCTCTTCTCTCCTCTTTCATCAGTATATGTTATTCCAAATCTCCTAGCGTTACCTACGTCTATCTGAAAGGTACCTATCTCTCTAGGCCTATTAAGGTCGTCAATTATGTTATACTCTACGTTTATTACCCAGTAATACTTACCCTCAGGAACGAAATGTATCAACACAGGCTTATTCTCCATCTCAGCCAGTTTAATGAAGTAATTTTTGTGATTCTCGTAAAAGCTTCTCGTAGTGTTATATATGGAAACATAATCTCTTCCTATCTTTCTTATCTCCTCATATATCTTTTTGTGAACCTTATATGAAATCATAATAGCCTCATCAAGGTCTCTACAGAATATGTGAAGATCAGGCATGTAGAATTTCCTCATCCTGAAACATAGTGAGAGTTCACCTGACTGTTCAAGCCTGTAACTGTCAGCTAACTCGTAAGCACCGAAGGGTAAGTGTCTGTGACTTATATTCCAATCCTTAATCATGGCAAACTGTTGATGACAGGCAGCATACCTTAGAACAAACCTTTTATCCTCCACTTCAACCGTATATAATCTATCACCGTATAACTCAGCATGCTGCTTAACAGGTTTATAGGATAAATCGAACATGTTAGTTCCTTTAACCTTTAAAACAGGTATGCCGAGTTCCTGTGCACATATCCATGAATATTCACCCACCAACTCAAGCATCATGGTCGCCTCTGGACCATACCTCATATGGCCTGTGTCACTCATAGGTTCCCACTCTATACCAAACCTCTTACAATACTCAATGTATCTAGGTTCGCCACCGGCTCTCTCCCTCTTCAATGCCTCCTTCTCTACCAAGACTCTGAAATCTTCATGTACGGTACTAAGGTCTAAATCCTGTATTCTATATTCACCTCCGCTTGGAGTAAGCACAAGGTATTCCTCTAACTCCTCTACTTCAGTCTCTTCAAGGGTTATAGTTCTGGAAACCTCGGCTAACGGATGACCTATGCATTTAATGGAGAAGCTTTTATACCACCCAAAGGGCGCTCTATGAACATCAAGCTCCTCTTCCTTAGCATAATTCTCTAACTCTTTAAGTAACTGTAAAGCTATATTTGGGGAAGCTAAGTTATCCGAAAGGTGGGCATAAGGATATATAACTACCTCTTTTACTCCTACTCTCTTACCCACTTTTCTTAACTCTGAAGCCGCTTTTTTACAAATTTTATGCAGTCCCTTTTCATCACTCCTTTCTATGCTAGTGAAGCATACAAGAACATTATTATATTTACCTGATTTATTATTTTTATCTAATTTTTCAGCATTATCAATAGCTTTTTCCCTTGCCTCATACTCAAACTCCTCCGCATGTATTATTAGAAGCCTCAAAACATACCACCAAAATCTTTATTCCAGCCTCTCTAGGTCCACCCCTATTTTCTTAAGTTTTCTCCTAATGGTTACCATCTCTTTCTCAGCTTTAGCCACTTCCTCCTCTAATGGGACCTCCTTTCTCTCCTCCTTTTTAACTAAGAGTTTACACCTCCCATCTGGTAACAAAGCATGACGGTTACAGCTCGCGAACTGACACTTGTAACCTATGCACTTATCACCTATCCAAGCACACCATGCTTCTAGCTTACCCCCTCTCTTCCTAATGATTAGCGCCTTCTTAGCGCAGTAAAAAGCTCTAAAAGGACACACAGGGGTACATATGGGTGATTTAAGCATCCCGTATCCCCATTACTGTATAGGAATCCCCGTTCCAAGTAGGACTTAACCAAAGCAGTATATATTTTTGAGTTCTCCTCCTTAAACTACCTTGACCCTAATGCTTCTAGTAGCTAGATCATACCCAGCAATACTCCAAGCGGCTACCTTATAAGCTCCCCTAGGCTTAAAGGACAATATTAACCATATCTCTCCAGGGCACTCAACCATCCTCTCCATATCTTGAGGAGACGGCTTCGGCTCATTCCTATTATGTGAATGAAAGATACCTATGTAATCTAAACCCAGTTCCTTACCTTCTAATATGACCTTCATCCACTCCTTAACATCGAACCAGAAACCTGTAGATGAGCCCAGTAGGTTCATTAACTCCTTAACCCTGTTTACTTCAGCGGTAGAGCCTTTAACCTTACCAAGTAAGACACCGCAGGCCTCTACCGGATACCTCATTTTAATAAGACCTATAATTTCTTTAAACAAGAATTTTGGAATTTTAAGTACAGTAGGTATGTCAGCGTTGTTCCTTAGTATGATATCTCGTGAAAATCCTAAACTCATCCCATGAGTAAGTACGTATTCATCCTATTATCTCTTTGTTTAGTTTGATAGAACATAGTGTCCTTTTAAGTATAATTAAGTAATTAGTCTTGAGACATTCCGATATGGGTTTGAGCGATGAGCCTGTTTCAGTACATGGTTAAGGTTAAGGGGGAGATAGGTATAGAACCCTTTCTTGTGTCATCAGCTCCTGGAAGGGCGGATTTCCTTAATACTCATCAAGATTATAAGGGCTTACCAGTTGTACCCATAGCTGTGAGTTTGAGAACCTATGTCTTTGCGACCCGTAAGCTTGAGGGAGAGTTCCGAGTCATAAGTCTTAACCTAAAAGAGGAGAATAAGGAGTATATCGATACCTTTAAGCTAGATGACGTGAGGCTTGAAGGAGGTAAGTGGTTTGGAGACTATTTTAGGGCAGTAGTCATAGCCATGAGCAAGAGGTTTAAGACTCTCGAGAAAGGACTTGAGGTTACTGTGGATAGTAACGTACCAATAGCTAGTGGTTTGGCTAGCAGCGCCGCTCTTGAAGTCGCGTTCACAAAGCTACTGGATGAGTACTACGGTCTCTCTCTCACTAAAAAGGAGGTCGCCGAGGTAAGCTATTCAGCCGAAAGAGAGGTAATGGGCATTCCATGCGGAAGGCTTGATCAGTATGGTTCAGCTTATGGGGGAGCTATACTTCTCTATCCTCGACCCCCTGTTAGGGTAGAAACTCTTCCCCTAAAAGACCTGAATATGGTAATTGTTGATACAGGTATAAGACACAGCGTCTCTGACATACATCCCAGAAGACAGGAGGAGATAGATAGGGGGCTTAAGGCGCTTCTCTCCTCAGAGAGAGTTCCTGTTGAGCTTAAAAGAAAGCTAGGGCCTGTACACTATGAGGTTAAATGGGAGAGCATAGAGCTTGAGGAGGTAAGGCCTTACTTGAGTCTACTAGATGACGTCGCGGCTAAACGAATATTATTCACAATTATGATGAACGAGTCTACCAAAGAAGCTCTGAACCTCATAAGGAAAGGGGTTGTTAAGGACCTAAGTATCCTAGGAAACATAGTTAATCAACAGCATGAACTTCTTCGTGACCTCTACGACGTAAGCTTACCTGAGATAGAGCATATAAGGAATGCTATGTTGAGTGCCGGTGCTTTAGGCGTTAAGATAAGTGGTGCTGGATTAGGTGGCTGCCTAATAGCCTTAGTTAAGAACAGGGAGGAGGGGAAGAATGTTTTAAATAGAGCTATGGAAGCAGGTGCTTTAAGAGGATGGGTTGTTAAAATAGATGAAGGTGTTAGAATCGAGTACGAGGGGACTTGGCCACGAGCAACGAATTAAGGTGGAACCCTCTTCTAGGTACATGGATAGTAGTTTCGAGTAAGAGAAGAGGAAGGCCATGGAGAAGTGGAGCATGCCCCTTTTGCCCTGGGACACCTGAAACAGGGTATGGATGGGATGTTCTCGTGCTTGAGAACAAGTATCCTGCTTTAAGGCCTGACGCTGCTCCGTCAAGGAAAGGAAGCGACATATACCGAGTTAAGCCTGGATATGGCTTTTGCAAAGTCGTTGTGGAGACCCCTGAGCACGAAGGTGATTTAGATACGATACCCTTCAAAAACCTGGTGAGGTATATTGAGGCTCTAAGAAGTGAGACAGAGAACCTCTGTTCCGATCCTAAGATAAAATACGTGGCTCCCTTCAGGAACAAGGGAGAAGTAATAGGAGTATCCCTTACACATCCCCACTCACAGGTATATGCGCTTCCTTTCATACCCCCGCGAGTAAAAGTAGAGCTTAGGAACGCGTATAGGTTCTGGAAAAGAGAGAGAAAATGCCTCTTCTGCCACATCTTAGAACTAGAGAGAAAGGAAAACCTAAGAATATTATATGAGAATACCTCTTTCACCATGTTTATGCCCTTCTTCGCCATGTGGCCTTACGAGGTTCACATATACTCTAACGATCACTTAAACATGCTTACTGACCTAAATAAGAGGGAGGTAGAGGATTTAGCAGATATCCTTAAGGTAACAGTAGCAATGTACAACTCTCTCTTCGACTTCAGCCTACCTTACATGATGTTCATTCATCAAACTCCGTGCAATAAAAAACTCGAATTCTATCATCTCCATATAGAATTCTATCCACCTCACAGATCGAAGGACAAATTAAAATACCCCGCTGGGATAGAATGGGGAGCATGGACTTTCACATACGATGACCTACCAGAGAACAAAGCCACAGAACTCAAGAAAAGTCTAAAGAAAGTAAAGGATAAGCTCTCAAAAGAAAAATACTCACCAAGAGGTATTATATTTTAAAATTTTTAAAGTATTTTAATTTAATAAATAATAAATAAATTAATTAATCTATACATGGAATTTTATCCTCTTAATCCGTATATAAATATTATAAAGGAAAAATTTATAAACTGAGAGTATAACCTTTAAATCTGGGAGAACATGAGAGGGAAGATACTTCTAGTTAGCATATTGGTAGTTCTACCTCTTCTTGCAATACCTATGTACACTCAGCCTAAAGTAAAAATTGTCTATGCTACTGCTGGAGATGTAAACATGTTAGCGTTAGCACAGAACGTATTAGCACCAGAATTCCAGAAGAGATATCCGAATGTTGAGATAATAACTATTCATACGGGTCCTGGAGAGGCAGGCAGCAGGCTTATCTTTGAAAAAGTAAAAGCTGCCAAAGAGGCTGGAAAGGAATGCTGGGACATCGACGTAGCTATGGTTCATCAAATATTCCTCTCATGGGCTTTAAAGGAAGATCTATTACTTAATTATTCAACAGAACTTGAATCATGGAAATATGTCACAGCTGAAGACGCTCTTTACGCATTAGGAATCCCTGTCAAAGGCTATGTTATGCCTATGTTCCATAGCCAGATAGCTATAGCCTATAACAGCAGGTATGTGAAGGATCCACCTAAAAGCTTTGAAGAGCTAGTAGAGTGGGTTAAAAAGCATCCAGGAAAGTTTGGATACAACGGTATTAAAGGTGGTATGTCTGGTGTAGGTTTTGTAGTAGCATGGACCTACTGGAAGACAGGTAAATACGATATCTACACTAAGGGTCCATACGATCCAGAAAAATACGAGGCTGAGTGGCCAGATGTGTTTGCAGCTCTTAAGGAGTTCAATAAATATGTAACAATAACTGCGGGGAATGTAGGAACATTAGATATGCTAAACAGAGGAGAAATATGGATGGGACCTGTATGGGTTGACATGTTTTACACATTCATGATGGAAGGAAAAATGGATCCCAATGTGAGACTGACGTTAATAGAACCGGGTCTCCCAGGACAACCTATGTACTTCGTCATACCTAAAGGCTCCTGCAACATCGATATAGCTAAAAAGTTCATAGACTTTGTCATGTCTCCTGAGATTCAAGGTAAAGTAATAGTCGAGATGTACAACTGGTATCCGGGTATAGATGGAAAATATGTGGAAGGATATGCAAGCCCTGAGGCATTCGAAAGGCTATTTAAGGACATAAAGCCTGAAGACCTACAAAAATACGGTCTTATGTTCCCGATGCCTCAATATTTTGAAGATATATTAAGAGCATATGAGAAATACGTAATAGGAGGTTAAAATATTCTTTTTTTATTTTTAATATATTTTTTTAATAAGAAGAATCAATTTTTAGTACCTCTTGAAATTAGATTTGAAATAAAAGTTTGGTGCTTGTAATGCCACCAGTTAGATTGGTTAACTTAACTAAAAAGTTTAAAGAAGTTACTGCTGTAGATCATATAAATCTTGAAGTAAAGCATGGAGAGATATTAACTCTCTTAGGTCCTAGCGGTTGTGGTAAAACGACTACTCTCAGGATGATAGCAGGCCTTCTCATACCAGATGAGGGAGAGGTTTACATAGGGGATACAGATGTCACACATCTACCTCCTGAGAAAAGAAACATTGGTATGGTTTTTCAAAGCTATGCACTATGGCCCCACATGACAGTCTTCGACAACATAGCCTTCGGACTGAAACTAAGGAAGCTACCTAAAAGTGACATAAGGAGTAAGGTTAAAGAGGTATTGGAGTTGGTCAGACTTGAAGGATTTGAAAATAGGTATCCTAGACAGCTAAGTGGAGGACAACAACAGAGAGTAGCGTTGGCAAGAGCCCTAGTACTTGAGCCTCAGGTTCTCCTACTTGACGAGCCTCTTAGCAACCTCGACGCTAAGCTCAGAGAGGAAATGAGGTTTGAGATACGTGATTTACAGAGAAAATTGTCGATAACTACTATATATGTCACCCATGATCAGGCTGAGGCATTAGCCCTCTCGGATAGGATCGCTATTATGAATCAAGGTAAAATAATGCAAGTAGGTAAACCCGAGGATATTTATGAGAAACCAGCTAACGTTTTCGTAGCTTCATTCATAGGAATAGGGAATTTCATAGAGGGCGTAGTTGAGAAAATAGATGATAACACAGCTTTAGTAAGAACTGAGGAGGGATTAATGTTAAAGGCCCAATCTATTAATGTGACTAAAGGGGATAAAGTAAAGGTTCTTGTGAGACCCAGTCATATAAGACTTGCTGAAGGAGAGACTCAAGATAATGTATTCGAGGCAACTATACTTAAGAAAACATATCTAGGAGACGAAATAGATTATAGGATAACGATAGGTAACAATACCTTAAGGATGATCCTACCTAATGATATTAACTTTAAGGTAAATGAAAAAATAAGGATATGGTTGGACCCTAAGAAAATTATGGCTTTGAAGGGTTAGGTAACTATGAATAAAGTAAATGTTATTAAAAAAATACTTCCTTTTACGTTAATACTGCCTTCATTTCTAGTAATGTTATTTCTATACTTATATCCGTTTGCACTATCTATTTTAAAAAGCTTCATGGACGATCAAGGAAGGTTTACCCTTAAGTATTATGAAGAAGCGTTTTCCTCCTATAAGCAGGATATATTCTTTTCATTCTGGATAAGTTTACTCAGCATGTTTGTTTCAACCTTTATAGCAATAATATTAGCGGCTTATCTAAGATTGTCAAACACACCGTTTAAACCTATAATAAACTCTATCTATCGTTTTCCTCTATTCATACCCATGGTAGTAGTCGCTCAGATGATGAGGACTTTTCTAGCTCCTCACGGGCTACTTAACTTGATGCTGCTTCAAATGGGTTTGATAAATATAGATTACCCTCCTTGGTTCTTCGATTGGAAAGGTATGCTTATAGGCTTTGTTTGGAAACAAACTCCATTTATGGTACTTATAATACTTGGAGGTTTTCAGATGATAGATGATAGTTTAATAGAAGCTGCTAGGTGTGTAGGGGCTAATATTTTTAAAATGTTAGTAAACATAATGTTACCTTTGGCAAGAGCCAGTATAGCTATAGCGATGATACTTATATTCGCCTCCAACATAAGCACCTTCACTCTTCCCTATATGTTAATTGGAGGGGCTACTCCTACCACCATAACCGTTGATATAGCTCATAGAGTAACTTACTTCGGTGACTGGGGTACTGCGAATGCTTTAGGTGTGGTATCATACTTAATGGTAGGTGCGTTTGCTATATACTACCTAAGGGAAGTTGTAAGGCGAAGTGTTTATGTACAGGAGTAGGGTTTTAATATCAAGATCCATAGAGCTAATAGCTTTGATCTTTCTATTCTTCTGGATATTTGCCCCATTCTCAGGGCTAGTTTTATGGTCTGTAGCTATAAGGTGGTACTGGCCTAGTTACTTGCCTCAGGAGATAGGATTAGACTACTGGCTTCAAGCTTTAGGACTTAAAAAAAGCTTAGCTATAGGTGCCGTGAGCATAATAGATGCCCTAAGAACAAGTGTCTTCATAGCTTTAACGGTTGTAGTATTAGCTATGATAATTTCACTACCTGCAGGCTACGCTTTTGCTAGATATGATATCCCATTTAAGGGAATACTACTCTTTCTATACTTAATGCCTCAAGCGTTCCCTCAACAACCCGTTTTTGTCAACTTAATGGCCATATTCTATAAGCTAGACCTTGTAGGTACGTTACAAGGAGTAGTACTAGCTCATTTAATGCCCAGCTTAGTTTATGCTATATGGATAACTACCGCTACCTTTAAATCCATACCTCCTGAGCTTGAAGAAGCTGCGAGGGTTTCCGGTGCTAACCCTTTAAGAACGTTTATGAGAGTGACGTTACCTTTAGCTGCTCCAGGTCTTTTAGCAAGCGCTGTTTTTGTCTTCCTTTATTCTCTTGACGAATTCACAGGAACCTTCTTTATAGGCTTACCGTTTGTCATAACATTACCTATGTTATTATATAGTAGTAGCGGATACAACATGCAGTTCGCTTCAGCAACAGCTATAGTATTGATGGTACCTAGCATAGTTTTTATGTTAATTATAGAAAGATTCTTAAAAGCTGAATATCTAGGAGGGATGGGGGCTTAATCACAAGCCCCTTGTTAGTGAGGAAAGATGGAGGTAGAGGTAATATTTAAGGACGCGAAAAGCTTGGAGGCTAAGATTAGAGGAGAGGGACATACGTTACTCAATATGATAGTTGATGAGCTTAATAGAAATCCACACGTCACATATGCGGCTTATAGTGTGGATCATCCATTAGTTAATGAAGCGAGGTTAATAGTTACGACTGATGGATCCATAGATCCCCTCGACGCTTTAACGAAAGCTTCCTCTAATTTAAAGAGTTTCTTAAAAGAGTTAAGGGAACAATTTGTCAAGGTACTTGAGGGAACTGAGGAGTAAAATTTTTAGAAAGGACTACGCTAAGCTTGGGGACTCAATAGTTAACTGTGTTTTTTCCATAGTGTTAACCCTTCTAACTGAGAAGCCTACTGGAATAAAGGTAAGTAATAAGGTTTTAAGAGAAGCATATAAGGTGACAAAGCTTGGTTCTAAGCTTGGTTTAGAGAGACTTCCGAGAGATGTTAACCCTGAGGACGTTATTGAAGCTTTGGTTGGTGCTCTCTGGCTAGAGGGAAAGCTGGATATTAATGATTCAATTTCCACTTTGTATAAAAGAATGAGACATCATAAACTTGTTTCTGAAAAGTACCTGGGTATTAAGTTTACAGAACTCTTAATAGAGATGCTTATTTAACTTGTCCTTGCTGAGCGGCGTAAAGTATTCTACGTCTATAGTTTCTCCACACTCTTCTTCTAGGTGTGAGGTTCTTTTTAGGCTGCTTAGGTATTTTAGGTGTAGCGTTTCTCACCTTTCCTGCTTTAGTAAGACTTCCGTGGCTAGGCATATGAATCCCGAAAGTAGAATGGGTAACCAAGGCTATATATTTGTTGTTCTGTATAGATCATCTGTCTTAGTTTAATAGGTGATGTATTGGGGGATATACCAGGTCGTAGAGTAAAAAGCTCTAAAAGAATTAAAGACTCTAGGCTCTTCGAGGTAGTGGAGGAAGTCTTTGACTACCACACTCTCATGGCTCTTTATCACCTTATAAACAGAGGTTTCATAAGGATAATGTATGGTGTGGTCGCTTCAGGCAAAGAAGCAAGAATATACTGGGCTGAGAGTGAAAAAGGAGATATAGCTGTTAAGATATTCCTAGTTCTTACTGCGGAGTTTAGGAAGGGTAGGTTGAAGTATATCGAGGGAGATCCTAGATTTAAGAAGGTTAGTAAAGACATAAAAGATCTCGTAAAAATATGGTGTTCCAAGGAGTATAGAAACATGTTAAAGGCTTATGAGGCGGGAGTTAGAGTTCCTAAACCTTATGCATATAAGGATAATGTGTTAGTGATGGAGTTTATTGACTCTGGTGAAAGAGGTAAGCCAGCTCCTCTGATAAAAGATGTACCTCCTGAAGATCCCAATAAAGCATTTGACGAAATAAAAGAGTACTTAAGAAGACTCTATGCAGAGGCGAACCTTGTTCATGCAGATCTATCAGAGTACAACATAATGAATAAAGACGAAGAGCTAGTGATAATAGACTGGGGTTCCGCGGTTCATAGAAATCATCCTCATGCAGGGGAGTTTCTCCTTAGGGATATTAAAAACATTTTTAACTTTTTCAGTAGACTAGGTGTAAAAACAGAAGAACCTGAAGAATTCTATAGTGAACTTATTAAGTTATAAAGTAAAGACTAAACTTTACTCGACCTCCAGTAATTTCTTTAATTCTTCTAAGTAGCCCTCTTTTTCAAGCTTCTGAAGATCAGAGCCCCTATATCTGAAAATTATATCTCCTCTTGTGTCTTTTTGGAAATCCCATGGAGAAACCAGCACAACGTCTCCTATCCTCATCCACATTCTTTTCTTATATTTACCCGGTATCCTACACAGCCTTATTTTTCCATCGACACAGAGAACCCTAGCTCTATCGTAGCCAAGAAACTGTTGTATTACACCTAACATAGTACCTTCTTCGGGACTGGGTAGTGGAACCTCCTCTGATTCAGGTTCCTTAATTCTTTTTCTCTTAGGCATGTTTACACCTTTTTGGATTATACATTCCGTACATTTATATTACATGGTTTTCAACAACTTTTGCTAGGAGCATAGTCTACATCAGAGCAATCACTCTCTAAGTTAAATAAAAGGGGGCTCACTATGGAGAGGATAGGGGTTCGAGTAAGAGGCATCTATGCCACTGCGTTAACTAGACTTCTCCTAGATCATAAGCTACCGATAGCTGACCCGACTGATGTCATTAAAGAGAGGTTTTCAGGTGAGATAAGCGGAGAGATCATACCCGTAGTGACCATTAAGGACAGAGAGGATAAACAGGCAGTAGTCATAATAGGCCTTCATAGTTTGGCAGAAAGAGTGCTGAATGTAATTAAATCAGAGGTTAAACACTCAGTAGTTAAGGAAGCGTCCTATGAGCTTTACTCAACTTATAAAGTTAGAATCAAAGGTAAGTCTGGTAGAGGATACATCGTTGAGCTTCCTGACGGTGAAGGTGAGCTGTTATCGTTTAAAAACTTAAATGAAGGAGAAGAGGTCGTAGCTCACGTTATTAGAGTAGATAGGGAAAGACCTCTACTAGAGCAAGGAGGTGCTGTAATAGGCTTATATACTAGGGCTTTCGAGGGAAAAACTCATACCTTTAGCCATTTCATAAAGGATTTCGAAAAGAGGACTATGCTTCTCTCAGCGGCTTCCTCCTCGGGAATAGAAGGATGGGGCATAAGATTTAGAAGTTACGCTGGTAAAGCCGATATAAGCTGCATTCTTGAGGATTTGAAGAATGTGAAAGATGAAATTAAGAAGCTTAAGGATAAATACGAAAAAGTTAAGGCACCTTATCTATTGAAGAGAGGAGAGGTCCTGGCATTCGTGATACTACCCCTTGACGCCAAAAGAAAAATGGATGAGTTAAGAAGAAAACAGATACCTACAATAGATTTTCATCACTTTTACAAGGCAAGCAGAGGCAAAATATCTGAGTGTTTAGATCTGCTTGAAAGAGTAACATGTGTTGATGATTGGAGAAGCGTTCTAGAAGTTTTTCTAGACGAAACTTTAAGCTCGATAGACGGCAAAATGATAGAGGTAAAGCATGAAAAAATACATGGATCTGAATACAGCTATCGATGTAAAGTTACTGTCCTTAAGGATAACATTTTAAAGTTTGAGAGGGCGGTGAAAAGCGTAGGTGTGTATAATGGACTAGGGATTAAAAGAGAACCAGGAGACATAGTTGAATCTTATACCGCTCCTTTCAGCAGGGTTATCATACATAAGTATATGTCTTCTGATGGTGAGGTAAAGGGCTTTTACGGAAATGTTAACACTCCTTTCGAGATCTCACCTCAAGGCTCAGGGTGGTACTTAGATCTCGAAGTAGATGTTACATATATCCCCGGCAGTGGAGTTAGAATAGTTGATAAGGAAAAGTTAGAGGAAGCTTATAGCAAGGGTATAATAGATAAAACCATCCTAGATACTGCTTATGAGTGTGCTGAAAGAATCAAGAAGATGTTTAAGGATAATATGGAACCTGTTAACATAGTAAAGAAGTTACTTGAGATTCCGATATGTTCTCTTAAGAAGTAAGGCATCCTCCTCTAAATTAGGGCTCTCACATATGATCACACCTTTTATCTTAAAATCCTTTAAAGCTTTTAAAAGGTCTATGTAGTTCATATCTGATTCCTCTAAGTTGAGATGTTTTCTCTCACCTTTATCCCCGTATTCTATACCTGATATATGTATATGCATATTCCTTAGCCCCTCTTTACCAAGAAGTCTCTCTACCTGGTAAAGTACGTCTTTAAATTCCTTATAGGTGTTTAACTCTCCTTTATATCTAGCATGTAGATGCGCAAAATCTATCACAGGCATAACCATCTCTACTTCCTGGCTTAAACTCAGTACCTCCTCTAATGACCCGAACTGAGAATCTTTCCCTGTGGTCTCAGGTCTTATCCATATTTCTACGCCTTCATCCCTAAGTGTCTTGGTAATATCTCTCAGCTTACTTTTCACAGCTTCATAGACCTTAGCTGGGTCAATGTTCTGATAGTAACCTGCATGAAAACATACACTCCATGCACCAGACATATAACCTATTCTCGCTGAGTATAACACTCTTCTAACACTAGCCTCAGCCTTACTTTTATCCTTAGAAGACAGGTTAACGTAGTAAGGAGCGTGAACCGTAAGGATCACACCTAACTCCGAGGCGACCTTTTTAACCTCCTTAGCTGCCTCTGGCTTAAGGTTTACTCTCCTAACAAACTCTAACTCCATAGCATCAAGACCTAATCTTTTAACTTCTAATACTCCCTCTTTTGTAGACCTCTTCTTAACACTATGCGGTATTCCAGCGGGACCAAAATACAGCTTAGAAGGCTTCCACATATTATCACTTACTTAAATAATGTATTATCATGGATATGAGAAAAACATATTGGTGGGCCGGCCGGGACTCGAACCCGGGACCTCCCGGTTATCAGCCGGGCGCTTTCCGGTCCTTTTTAGGATCTAACCAGGCTGAGCCACCGGCCCTCAAACGCTATTTTCGCATCTTTAGATAAAAATATTATCACGGACTCGAGCTTGTAGAACATTAATATAGCTTTGCTTCATCGCCGGTTATAGCATTTAAACAAATGTTCTTATGGTTTACATACAGAAAAGCACTCAATTGGATCATTAGATAAAGACTTAAGTCTATAGATCCCAGGTACGTTTATTTCGTATACCTTCATGAATCTGTCGATTTCTTCCCATACTAGTGGCCATTTAGGCGATATAATACTATAGGAAGACATAAGCCTCTCTATGATAATTTCTTTCTCATAAGGTGTTGCTATTATATGACATTTGTTTAAATTTACAATAGGAGTAAATGTTACAAATCCTTGTTCTCCTATGCTCCCGTCCTTCTTTATCTCATTCCCTACTCTAAAAGAGAAAGGTACCTCCTTTGGTAGCGGTAACTTTACCTCTGAGAAACCTAGATACCACTGGATTAATACCCTATCTAGATAAAAGGAGTCCGCTCTATTTGACGCCTGTACACCGTAGTCCATTAAATAACCATACCAACTTGATCTAATAGTATTATGTATAGCACCGGTAATGAGTAGCAAAAATACATACTTATCATATTTTCCACTACAAACTAATACTCTCTCATCTAATGTCCATTTAACACCGGATACGTAAGGGAAATAGAGAACTCCACGAGACTCCCCTTCCTCCCCTATACATTCAACCATATGCCTCTTGTAATCAGCAACCAACAGCTTTCTACCCCATGGGCTTATCCTTAAGGAATCTAAGCTCACAGGAGCTGAATACCTTCTAACCCTCATGGCATTATTTTCTTCTAATCGATAAATCCACCCATCACCCCCTCTAAACGGGTTCGAGATAAACCACACTCTATCCTCAGAATCTATAGCGACGCTAGTTATGCCATTAACCTCCGTAGACACTTTCTTTACAAGCTTAAGATTCTCTAAGCTTCTTATCTCTATAATACTTGTCCCAGTAGCTATGTACAGTAGGTTCTTCTCCCCGTCTATGTAGAATTCTAAGTCACTACCCCACCTGTATGGTAGCAAGATCTTTGTAACTAATCTCCCCTCTTTAAACTTAGCTACGCCATAATTACCAGGTTGTTCTGCTGGATGAATACCTACTACTATCTCCGATGGATCTAAAGGATTATATTGAGCATCAGATACGTCTAAAAATATTGCAGGGAATCTCAAAGGATTATACCTGTGAAGTCCTATGCCGTAGTTTATCCCGAACATGTTATTGTCACAATAATAGGTTGTCCTTAATGAAATATAAGGAAATTTGGAAGGACAATAAAAACTAAAATGGCTTCCTCAACCTGTCGGACAATTCAGAGGAAAAAACTTCATCCTAGAAGGAGTTGAAAAGAGCGGCTGGCTTAATTTACACCGTCGGTTGTAGCCGTGTTTTACTTTTAGAAGGAATTGAAGGCTAAGATGATTTAAAGGAAGTGAGTAAGTTAATATCAGACTTTTTCCATTGCTACCAGTTCACTCCAAAAATCCGAAGCTGGGAGAGGAGAGTGTGGAGAGTTAACAATCGTTGTGAAACACCATTAAAAGTTCGAAAAAGATGAATTTACAACGAGGTTTCAAACTAGTTTCAAATACATGTCTTTTAAGGTGTTCATCCCATTTTAGCATGGTGAGCAAGATGAGAGGCGAAATGAAAAACAGATTGGCTCTGCTTAGTATCCTGCTAGTTGCAGGATTGGCAATGGCAGGCATAGCCACAGCTCTAGGGGCAGGGAATCTACTGAAATTTGCTAGAAAGCAACTCAGTGTAGTGGTAATGAATGACCAGCTAAAAATATACGAAGACGGCAAATTGGTAAAGGAAATTACATTGCCAAAAGGGGAATATACTATAGAGACATCGGGGTATAAAATAGTGCTTCACAAGATGAGTGAAGAAGAGATTGAAGAAGCGCATTCAGAACACGAAAAGGAGATGGATATATGGCTTGAAATAGCCAATAAGGACAGCAGAATACAGGAATTGACCAACGGAGAAGGCATACAGCCTAAAGATGTAATCTATGCAATAACGGGCAGTGAAGATGAAGTAATCTTAACGGTAAAGGTTGAAGGTAAATACTATAAGATTGCAATAGACTTAAACAGTGAAATAGTGAAATCGGTAGAAGAGCAAAGTTCAAGCAGAACAGAGGTTTGTTATGGAGCAGGGTGCAATAAATAAACTACCTTTTTTATTTTTTACATAGGAGAGTGAAAGGATGGAAGGCAAAGGAATTCGCGGAAAAACAGTATTCATGGCAGCTTCATTTGTTGCTTCAACATTCATTTTAGGACTAAAGCTATTGAACCCAACACCGATCCAAATAGTTATAGAAGGTCAAAGTGCGTCTATTATCCAACTCCCAAGATTTTTCATGCTTGAGGATGTTATAATTATCGTAATGGCTTCTATTGTCCTTGGTGTCAGTGGAACGTATTTGCTTTTCTTCGATTTAGTTGAGAAACCTGCCGGTGAATTGGTGCTTGAGGAAAGAAAAAAGAGATGGAAAGAAATAGCAAAAAGATTGAAGGAGGATGAGCAGAAGATATACCAAGCGATAATTGAGGCTAATGGCATTATAGAACAAAGCGAACTTCCAGAAAAAAACAGGAATTTCTAAAGCAAGCGTTAGTAGGGCTTTGGATTTGCTTGAAAGCAAAGGTTTAGTTGAGAGGAGGAGAGGAATGAGAAATATTGTTTTGCTGAAATAAATAAACATGAAGGAAGAGCAATAACCACCGACTTGGTGATGTTGCTCTAAAACTAAAACCCTATACCCTCTTTTTGAGAGTAAAGCACCACAAGTTAGTCCACCAATACCCGAACCAACAATGATAACATCGTATTCGTTTTCTCCTTCTGACTTTTGAGCTACATTAACACTCCAATCGTATTTCCTGAATTCCTTTGTAGCAAAATAAGCTGGTGCCTTTAAAGGGAAAACAATTGAAAATATTATACCAAGGGCAATCAAGGTGTTTGAGAGAATTACGCGTGAAGTTGCATTTAGAAGTAAAAATATGGTTGCATTTACTATGAAGATTGCTGCCCAGACTCCAGTGATTATGTTGTTAATGGCTAAAAATGTTTTCTCCTTCCAGTAAATTTCAGGATAATCCCTCTTCGAAACCTGAAAGGTGAAAGGTTGTTTGATGATCAGGGAAAACAATGCCATTAGAAACAAGAAGAGAAATTGCAAGGGGGATGACTACGCCTAACTTGTTCCCCACACCGCACAGAACCCAGTAAACAACCCATGGGGCAAAAGAAACAAGCATATAGAGCATACCGGGTATTTTTCCATTACTTTTTATGTTTCTTTCCATTTCCCATTCACCCTTCTTAGACAAGTAAGCCAAAACTATATTCCTTATTATCTCTGAATCCCTCTCTCTAATTTTTCCTTTAAGTTCTTTTTCGATTATTTCCTAAGCTCTGTCTGGAATGCTAACCAATATTCTTTTTATTTTCTCAATCTCTCTAATGTTGAAACAAATTTTTCTGAATTTTTACAGAGAGTACTATTTCTCTCCAAAACCCTTAGTAGATCAGGCGATTTAAGGGAGGTTAGGGGATAGCCTTTAGGCGTAACTCTGAGCCGAGGGTTAATCTGCCTACCCCCCATAAGGAACATAGATGATGTGCCTATCCCGGCGTATGACCTTACGTTTACTTACGTTTTAAGTAAACGTATTAAGTATACTTACGTTTAAATTTGAAGGTATTAGACTTAAAGTGAAGGAAATACCACCCTTATATGGATTGCCATCATAATATGCTCCTTTCAGAGATTTACCTGTTAATCACAAGTATACTTAATAAGGAAACTTTTTAATAATATTTTAAATAATTTAAATTTATTAAAATATAAATATCATAATGAATGGAAATTACGAGGATTTAAATAAGAATATTATAAAAAATATTTGATGAGTGAGGTAAAAATCGGTCTTTTGGGGGCAGGTTTTGTCTCGGAGTTCTATATGCAGGGTTTGAGACATGTGCCGGGGCAAATAGTAAAAATTGTTTATTCGCGTACGGAAAAAAGGGCTAAGAGCTTTGCTGAAAAGTGGAGTATTGAGGAATGGACCACCGACTTAGACAAGGTTTTAGAAGATAAAGAAATTGATTTAGTGATAATAGGTCTGCCTAACTTTTTACATAAAGAAGCAGCTATCTTAGCGGCTAAAGCAGGAAAGAACGTTGTATGTACAAAACCGTTAGCCAGGAATTCACAGGAAGCTAAGGAAATGCTAAATGCTGTTAAAAAAGCCGATGTTATCCATGGTTATGCAGAGACAGAGGTATTTTCTCCGGCAGTGATGAAGGCACGTGAGATTATCGAGAAGGGAGCTATAGGTGAACCTTTCTGGGTTAGGTCTAGGGAAGCTCATTTCGGCCCTCATAGTGCGTGGTTCTGGGATGTTGAGAAGTCCGGCGGCGGTGCACTTCTTGACATGGGTTGCCACTGCATAGAGGCAGCAAGGTACTTTTTTGGCAAGGAACACAAGGTCTTAGAGGTTATAGCCTGGGGAAGTACGATAGTTCATAAGGATAAGACGAAAGGAGAAGATAACTCTATTTTAATAATGAAATTCGAGGATGACAAGGTAGCTCAGACAGAGGTAAGTTGGTCATCAAGAGGCGGGCTTGATTTGAGAAACGAGATTTATGGCACCTTAGGCTCAATATTCACAGATGTGACGAGAGGAACAGCTGTTAGAGCGTTTACGCTTAAAGGGGCAGGTTACATACTTGAGAAGTTTGAAAGTGATACAGGCTGGGTTTTCCCTGTAGTCGATGAAGCAAGAATCTACGGTTATCATGAGGAGATGTTCCACTTTGTTGACTGCGTGAAAAGAGGAGAGATGCCTCGTGAGACGTTCGAAGATGGTTACATCGTAAATGTTATACTTGATACAGCGTATAAATCTATGAAAAGTAAGAAATGGGAAAAAATAAACCTATAAGTTTTTATTTATCTTCTTCTATAACCTTTAATCCGAGAAGTGTAGCAAGGTCTTTTAGCTCTTCTCTCCAATTACCGTAAAATACTACTCTGTGCCAGCCAGCCCTTTTTCTCCAATTATTAATTAAAGCACAAGTATTGGTTCTCCCTACGAGTTTTGTTGCACATGCGTAACTGGAGAACTCATTGCTTACCGCTTTAGCTGTATGAAGCGTTAAAACTCTTTCCTCCGGTATAAATCCCACAACGGTTATCTCCTCATTAATTGGTAATTCCACGAATACAGATGCATGTTTAGAGCCTAAATGTGCAGGTGTTATTGTGTATGGACATGTTTTTCCTGCGAGACCATAGGGACATGTAGGAGAATAACAATGATAGTAAACTACCTCATCCTTAAGATTATCGGGTGAAGGATCACTTATAAAACCAGGTCTGTCAGCTAAGTACTTCATTGCTAAAAGCGAAAAAGCGGAATAGGCATCTGCCTCACAAATGGGTACTATTCCATCATACCATAATTCCATATAGCCCAGACATGGCCACGCATCCAAGAAACCTGAGTTATATAAAACTATACAGTCAACAGCTATAGCATTTGCCTCATAATCTTTAATAGCATTCCTCATTGCTAGGTAAAGTTTAGCTGATTTAACTATCTCCTCGTTATCTTCCTCATAATTTCTCATAGCATTCTTAACCCACTTTTCAGCTACCTTCTTTGCCTCTCCTTCATCTACATGTTGATAGTATTTTTTCACAAACTCTCTCACATCAAGAAGTATAGGTGTTACGCCAGATACCGCCTGTAAAGCTTTGATAGAGGAGTAGAGATCCACGCTTAAAGGATATTCTAAATTCATTAACAGTCTTTCAGCAGGGCTTACAATGAACAATATCTTAGAGTTTCTTAGCTTATAAATTACTTTGAAAAGCCTCACTTTACCTAAAACATGCTCATCATCGATATTTCTGGTGACAACTCCTAATACGGGTCTACCTTCTTCCTTAGCGCTTGAATACTCCAGTAAGAACTCGCCTGAACCACCGTAAGTCTCACCTATCATTATCACAGGTTTCCCACTATAGAGTATTGGCCTAATGAGTCCGGCTATACAGTTTAATATAAATATCAAGTAGCCTATACTGTCACTTTCCCTATCTAAGAAGTCAGAAACATCATTGACGTTCCTTATATCATAAGTTACAAACTTTATGTCAGGAAACATTGTATGAAGCTTATCCAGCACTTTCTGCTTCTTCTCAGAGAACCACTTTTCTGAATAAGGAGACCCACCTATTGCTCCTTCAGGCGGCACTATAAATCCTACTGCTATTTTATTTTTACATGGCATAACTTCTCATCTTTCATCTAACGTATTTTGAAGCTAGCCTATAGGGTAGTGGATGATACTCCTTTAAACCGGGATCTGGTAACTTTATCACTCTTCTCTCTTCTGCTGACTTATATGCTGCCATTAATAGCTCCATCACAAGAAGGCCATCGTGAAGGTTCTCAGAGGCGTTTCTACCGGCTAGGAAGGCTTTAACCATCTCATTGTTTTCCCATGTATAACCGTAGGTAAATGCCTCATCTGGTAGTGCGGGCATTAATCCTTGCTCAGCAGCCTGTTTCTCGACCAGATCCTCTCCAGCCGGTCCCTTTACCTCTCTACTAAAGAACACGAAAAGCTCAGGTTGAAGGGTATTTATCTGCATATAGTACTCAGGACCAAATAGCTCAAAGGTAAGTCTTAAGCCTGGCCCCACAAAGCTCCACGCATTAGACGACTCAGATGTAGCTACAGTTCCCTCGCTTGTTTCGTAGTTTATGATTATCCTAGCATAGTCTTCTGCATAAAACTTCGAGTAATCGACGAAGTTACCTGTCATTTTCTTTAATTTCTCGATGTATTCGGGTCTCCTCCATTTAAGACTGGCTACATACCCCACTACCTCTATAGGCTTTAGATCTTCCTTACCTTTGTTTGGATTAAAGAGTAAGTACCTACCGGCTTCCACACTGTGACAACCCATATCTAACAAGACTCCTCCTCCAGAATAGTAGGGATGCCAGAACCATGGGCTATGAGGCCCTCCATGCTCCTCAGCCGCTCTAGCTAGATAGGGTCGTCCACTTATGGCAGCTCCTCTTCTCCATGTAAGCTCTTTACCTCTCACAATAGAAGGGGAGAAAACTTGGTTCTCTAAATATCCGTGAAGAAGCTCGCTTCTCTCTATGTACTCCACAATCTTGCTTGCTTCCGAGAGGTTACGGGCTAATGGCTTCTCAAAAGCGACCGCTTTTATGTTACTTCTTCCTTGTGTAACCTCTTCATAAATAGCTTTTGCTACCTCAACTCTCGTATGGTTAGGCGATAATACCCATACAGCTTCTACATTGGGATCAGATAAGAGCTCATGAATATCAGTGTAAACCTTAGGATCACCTACGTTTAATTTCTTCGCTAAATTTGCAGTCTCTCTAGCTCCTTTACCCGAAGGAGAATAAACAGCTACTATCTCAGAGTTACGCACATTTTGCCAAGATCTAACGTGAAACTTTGCGACAAAGCCTCCTCCTATAAAACCTACTTTAAGTATGTTATTTGACATATCAATGGAAAAAAGCCTTCTTAGTATATATGTAATTCCTTGTATCTCTTAGTTAAAAAGGGTAAATAGTGTAAAGATTATGCAGTAATTATCGAGATAAGCCATATTGAAACCGTTATAAATACCACTAAGACCATAGCTATAGCTGTTAAAACCTTTAGCACATCCTTTATCGTCACGTTAGTTCTAGGGAGTAAAGACTCCACTGTAAGTACAAGCACAGTGATCATTAACAAATAAAAGGACGCTGAAAACAGCTCATAACTAAACCACTGTGTCATGAATACTATTGATAGTATTCCCAGGATAACAAAGAATAGATAAATAAATCGTCTGATGTTCATATTCTCTCACCATCTTTAGAGAACAAGAGGATATTTTCTGGCTTTATGCTTAATTCTATGATATTATTTTTATTCACTTTCATAAAGTGGGATAGTTTATTAGTGACAGCGATTATCCTTTGATCATCTCCTAAATCTATATGTAAAAGAGACCTATAACCAAGAAACTCTTTAAATAATACCTTCCCTTTAAGTAAAAGATAACCATCTCGTTTACCCATTGCTACATGTTCGGGTCTGAACCCTATAATGACCTCATTGTCGTTTAGGCCTTCTTTAGCTGGTAATTGAATGGTATTTTCACCTATTTTTACTCTTAAGTGTTCACCTTCCTCTAGCACCTCGGCTCTTATCAGGTTCATTCCCGGCTCACCTATAAACGTCGCGACAAAGGTATTTCGGGGTGAAAAATAAACCTCCTCAGGCGTACCTTCTTGCTGTAAAACCCCATTATTCATAACAACTATTCTATCTGCTAGTGACATAGCCTCAAACTGGTCATGAGTTACATATATGAAGGTTCCGACAAACTCCTTTTGTATCTTCTTAAACTCGTGACGCATTCTTATTCTAGAAACAGGGTCTAGGAGTGTTAACGGCTCATCAAGTAAGTAAACCTCTGCCTCCTTTGCTAAAGCCCTAGCTAAGGCTACTTTTTGTTTTTCAAATATAGCCAGCTTATTAACGTTTACATGTAACAGGTCTTCGATCTCAAGAATCTTCGCCACCTCCCTTACCTTTCTTTCCAGCTCCGTTTTGCTCATTTTTCCTTTCAGAGGCAACGCTATGTTGTTAAAGACTGTTGTAGGATAAAGAGCATAGAATTGAAAAACCATAGCTACTTGCCTCTTTCCCGGAGGAATATTTGTGACATCGGTTCCAGCTATGAACACCCTACCTTTATCTGGCCTTTCTAAGCCTGCAATGATCCTAAGAGTAGTAGTTTTCCCACAGCCGCTAGGACCTAGTATTACTATGAACTCTCCTTTTTTCACTCTCAATGTAAGATTATTGACAGCTATTGTCTTGCCAAACCTCTTACTCACACTCTCTAAGTATACTTGTTCCATTTGACCACCGGAACTTTATCTTTGTTAAACAGTATCACTTCAGATGGTTCAAAGTACAGCTCCTCCTCTAATCCCACACTTGGTCTATATATTGTGTTAACCAATGATTTGAGAATATTCCCTGATTCGAGCTCGTAATATATTAGTGTGTCACCTCCTAGAACTTCTATACTATAAGCCTTACCTTTAGTTAAATGTTGATAGTTTTCCTCTATGAAGCTTCTAGGTTTAATGTTCTCAGGCATTATTAAAAGGAAATACTCACTGTTAAGGGGTAAGTCGTTCAGTAAAAGTTCCTTCGGTATTTTTATGATGAAGTCTTCATTTTTAAAGAAGTACTCACTATCCTTTCTAATAATTTCTCCTTTAAATATGTTGAAAAGCCCGCCACCTACGTAATCAGCTACGTCTAGAGAGATAGGCATTTTGTAAAGCTCAATACCTTTCCCTGTCTGTACTACTTCTCCACCTATAAGTACGTGTATTGTCTCGCCAAGAGCTAAAGCCTCAATAGGATCGGGCGTTACGAATATTAACGTCTTGCTTAAAGTCTCTGCAAGTTTCTTTAATTCATCTCTTAAGTTACTTCTTATTTTAAGATCTAAGTTAATGAAAGGCTCATCCATTAAGTACACATGAGCTTCCTTAATGAGGCATCTGGCTATCGCTACACGTTGATATTCACCTCCACTAAGTGTTTCAGGTTTTCTATCTAAGGTATGAGTTATTCCTAGAAGCTTTGCAATGCCATAAACCTTGTCCTCTATTTCCTCTTTACTAAGCCCTTGAGCCGTTAAAGGAGCTGCTATGTTCTCAAAGACGGACATGTTAGGGTATAACGCTAACGTCTGGAAGACCATCGATACGTTCCTTTGAGAGGGGGGAAGGTCGTTTACAACCTTACCTTCTATGATTACCTTTCCCTCACTAGGCTCTATGAAGCCTGCTATTGTCTTAAGCATAGTAGTCTTCCCTGCTCCAGGTGGACCAAGCACTACGGTCAGCTTTCCTCTTTCAAATCCTAAGTTTAAGTTTTTAAACACGACCTTATTGCCTAACACGACCTTTAGGTTCTCCAGCTTAACTGCCAAGCTGCCTTCCTTCATCGTACGACGCCTAATGTTAACCCTCTTACAAGATACTTCTGAATTAGGAATATAAGGATTACAACGGGTATAGTATATATAAGCTCTAAAGCAGCAACCCTGCCCCAGTTAAACCCTCTCTCCCCCCTGATGTTAGCTAACACAACTGATGCAGGTCTGGTTTGAGGGCTTGAAAGGATGTTAGCCATTAGGAACTCGTTCCACACGCTTAAGAGTGAGAATACTAGAACAGCCACTAGACCGGGAGCTATCATGGGTATCAGGATCTTTCTAAAGAACTTAAACGTTGTAAAACCATCTAACTGAGCTGCTTGATCTATCTCTATAGAGACATCGTCCACAAAGGTCTTCGTCATCCATACTGAGAATGGCAAAGTCAAACCTATGTAAAACAATATCATAGAGAGGTAAGATCCTTTTATGCCTAAATAGCTAAACATCATATAGATAGGTATTATGAACACTATAGGCGGCATCATTCTCGTTGAAATTATATAAAACAGTATTAGATTCTTTCCAGGAAATCTATACCTGGAAAGAGCGTAAGCTGCCAGAAAACCTAGAAATAAAGATATAGCTATGCTGACCCCAGTTACTATAACCGAGTTTAACACTGCCTGTATTGCACCATATCTGACAAGTTCGTCGAAATTGTCCCATACTGGGGTGAAGATTACCTTAGGAGGTAACTCAAAGAGTGTTGCTCTATCCTTAAACGCAGTAAGATATATCCAATATACAGGAAATATATAAATATTTACAATTATGAACGCTATTATTGTCCATAAAAGCTTATTTACATTCATTGCTCCTCACCACCTCTAAATATGAAATAATTAAGGAAGATTGTAGTAAAGTATAGTATTATTACTAAAACTCCAAATGAAAGTGCGGAGGCCGAGCCGAAATCCCAGCCCTGAAACGCAAGCTTATAGATATAAAAGGTAATTATCTCCGTAGAAATACCGGGTCCTCCTGCTGTGAGTACGTAGATAGTATCGAATGTTTTAAAGGAATCCATTACTCTTAAGATTAAGGCAAGACCAAGTATAGGCTTTATGTAAGGAAATACGATATACCTCACTCTGTCTATGAAAGATATATCATCTATGTTAGCCTGCTCAATAACGCTCTGAGGGATTGTGGAAAGACCTGCGGTAACGAGTAATGTTATAAATGGTGTCCAGATCCACGTCTCAACGAGAGCTACTGTGAGAAGAGCATATTCCACACCTAACCCAGGAACCTTACCAAGTCCTAACCAGTATATTTTTGTGTTAAAAAACTCTGAGAGAAGCCAATTTACAAGACCAAAATTGGCATCTAAAAGATATCTGAAGAAGAGCGCAGAAGCTACAGGAGCTATGAGCATTGGGATCAGAAACAGCGTTAAAAGCAGTCTTCTACCATATAGCTCCTTATACAACAGGAAAGCAATCAGAATACCGAGAGTGAACTGTAAAGGTATAGAGATCAGTATGAATTTACCGGTAATTTGCATTCTTGTCCAAACAGCTGGATCAAGTAGTATAGTACCGTAGTTCCCTAGCCCAACGAATGTAGGTACCCTCTCTGTTAACAAGTTATATCTGAAAAAGCTGAGCCCTAATGCCCATAATAATGGAAAGAGATTTAATATGAAAAGATAAGCGACAGCAGGAACAACAAAAAATAAAAATAATTTTTTATTACCCATTTTATACCCACTTTACTAGTTTTTCTACTTTCTTGCCTGTCTGAGTATCTCTTCGTGACGCTGAGCTATTAAGTCCATAGCTTCCTCCGGAGATATCTGTCCGGCTACCATTGCATTGAGTACCTCCTGCTGAGCCTCAAGTAGCTTAGAGTAAAGCGGTATGTTCCAGAAGTCCTTTGCATATTTTATGTTATCAGCATAAGCTCTTGTCCATGGATGAGAGTTTAAGAACTCCTCGCTATTTAAGATAGATTTCCTAGCTGTAAAGCCAAGCTTTAGCGCAAGTTCCTTCTGAATAGTATCTGAGTAATACCACTTCAGGTACAGGAACGCGACCTCCTTATTACGGCTGTACGAGGACACTACTAGTGGCTGCCCTCCTAAGGTCGTGTATCTAACACCATCATGATGAGGCATTAACGCCTCAGCAACTTTATCATAAACTTTCGACGCCTTGGGATCAAAGAATATCGCGGACATGGATGCCCATAGCACAGTCATTGCAGCCCTTCCCTGTGTGAATATAGTTATTAACCCGTCGTAGTCTATTGAGGGAGCACCTGGTGGCATGAATTTAACCAGTTCCATATAGAACTTTGCGGCTTCCTTTGCCTGAGGGCTGTTCACGTATCCCTCAGCGGTCATCGTAGTCTCATTCCACAGCTCAGCTCCCCAGCTCCAGAATATCGGTAGGAAGAAGCAGGAGATGAAGTCGTAATCCCTAGCGTTATTTAGTACTATTCCATAGAAATCATCCTCTAAGACCTCGCCCGCTAGCTTCTCTCCCTTTTTACGTGTGAAGAACTCAGCGAAGTCTCTAACCTGTACCCAATCCACTTTTGCCCAGTCCTCATAAGTCTGAGGTAACTCGTATCCATACTTGGCTTTGAACGCGGCTCTCTCCTCAGGATGGGAGAACAGATCCTTTCTGTAATGGAATATTAAGGCGGCATCGGCAGTACCAGGTATTCCCCAAACGTTTACCTTTCCTTCCTCTATTAGTTTAGGAGCATCCTCAGGCTTCAACCCTGCTCTAGGATAGACTAAGTAGTATAGAAGTACGTTTTCCATAGTATCCTCTACTAAAGCCTTCTTCACCTCAGGATTTGCCTCTAGGAAATCGTTAAGCTTTATGATATGACCCCCCTCTGAAAACTCACCTATCCATTGGCTGTCAGAGAAGGCTAGATCTATTTCAGAGCTGCGTGCTGCAAACACGCTGCTGAGTCTTTGGTAGTAAGTTCCCCATGGGCTATAATCAAAAACTATCTCTACATCATATCCGTACTGTTTTGCATATTCCGTGAATTTCTCCTTAGAAAGTTCCTCTATGATCTTACCGGGTAACCACTCAGGTGAGGCTATTGTTAGTGTCACTTTCTTTAGTTCAGGAGAACCCAAGAATATAGGTACTGGAAATATTAAAAGAGCGGCAATAAACAGTGTTAAAACCGGTACTAGTTTTTTCCTAGTCATCAAATTATTTTTTACCTTCCTGAATATATACTTTATGCTATTGAGTTTTAAAATATATATTTTGTTGATATTTAAAAGAATTACTTAATTTTATTATAATATAATTTAAAAAATTAAAAGTGTTTTTATTTATGATGATACTTAACAAGGTTGAATAAGAGTTATTCTAACCATAGATCAATAGGTTTCTTAGCATCTGTACTAAAAGGCAAGGGTACTCTTCGGCAGCACTGGAACATTTTTTAAGAGCCTCAGCATGTATTCTAGCTACAAATCCGCTTCCTATAATACTCACTCCTATCTTTTTGGTTATTAAAATAAAAATTACAAAAGATGCACATATAACTTATTCCAAAATAAATTAAAAAGTAATGACCTCTTAGTAGGAAAGCTTTCAAAACATTCGGGTTTAGAGATGAGGAGCATATGACGGAGAGATTAAGTGGCTTCATAAACGCGTATAAGTACATATTTTCCTTACCTAGTACAAAAAATATTTCCTTAAGAATATTTGTTTTAGTTTTAATATGGTATTTACTTTATTTAACTAATGTTACGAAACTAAGTTTGCAAGGGATAACACTCTCTATACTCATAATATACTTAACGTTAATTCCTGCAGCTATCGGTGAGAGAAAAATATTCATTCCCCGTAGGCTCTATGGGATAAGTGTATACTTCATAATATGGAGTATAATGTTTAGTTTGATTAGTAATAGTATTTCCTTAAGTATAATTCCAGTAATTTTTACTCTGTCTTTATCCTCCTTATACATGTCTGATAATAAACTATTACAGGGCTTTTACCCGCTTCTTTCTCTTTGTATAGGTTTTTTATTAAACATTTTTATTGGTATATTCGTTGTTATTTACCTAGTTATGTTGCTAGTAATTTATTATAGAATAAATAAAAGAGTTAATGAAAAACTAGGAATAAAGGGCATAGAAATGTTCAAGGCATTCATTAGATATATACTGGCCGGTGAGAGAGAAAAATTAGAGAACTTACTGGAACTATTGAGCGTTTATAAAAGGATTCCCGTCTTTATTTACAAGTTTGCCGATAATGAGATGAGAACTATAGGGCTTTTAATCGTTTCTTCTATACACCCAGGGCTTTTTAGAGATTTAGGTAGTGGATCACTTCCTTATAAATTTCTGAGCTATTCTAGTAAGAGAGGTTTTGTCGGATTGTTCACAAAGGGAGTATGTGATCATAGCGAGAATCTTGTTAGAAGCTCAGATGTAGATAACGTATTAAGATGTATATTTAATGAAGATGAGGCTTCTGAATGGAAAGAGTTATCCCTTACAAACATCTCAAGAAGTAAGGTTAATGATATCACGTGTCTTTCTCTAGTATTTCACCCCAATCATATCCTAAGTATAATTTCGAGAAGAAATAAAGGAATGGAAGACATACCTCTTGAGGTTCTTACGGAGCTATCCCTTAAAAACCATAAAGTTGTAATAATTGACGCCCATAATTCTGAGGATCATAAGGGCATTAATCCTAAGCCTGTAAGAGGATCTATATTATATAATAATATGATTAAGTGTATCTTAGGTAATGCTGTATCATATTCTTCTATTTCCTCTGCTAATAAGGCTATAAAAGTAGGTTTTTCCCATAAAGATTTAAGCTCCTTCAAGCCTGAAATATGTCCGGGAGGCTTGTCTTTTTTAGCTTTAGAATTTAAGGAAGAGAGGTACTTTATTGCAAGCATAGACGGAAATAACATGGTTAAGGGACTCAATGAATGGCTTAGGGGGAATATGCTAGGATTGGGGTTTAAGGATGGAGAGATAGTTACTACGGACAATCATCTATACTCAGGTATTGTTCCTAAAGTGGGTTATACACCTATAGGATACAATACTGACTGGAAAACATTGTTGAACAAGCTTAAGGAGGCTGCTAGCGAAGCCTTGGGTAAGCTACAAGAAGCAAGGGTCCTCTTTAGGGAGGTATCTTATGAAGGTAAATACGTAGATATGGAAAAACTCACATTACTCTCAGAAATCACTCATAGGAATGTAAAGGAGGGTCTTCTTCTTTTTGACGGATTACTGCTTAGCTATGTACTAACGTTTATCTTCGCTCTCTTGGGATTCTAACATCTCTTCTATTCTTCTCCAACTCTCATCTACTTGTTCCTGTATTCTTTTTACTTCTTCTCTCGTTAGATGTCTGAACCTTCCTTGTAGTTTCAAGTATTCTTCTACAGGTCTCCTCCTTCTCCTGTCTAGAAGTGTTTTACTGGGACCTGTGAGTCTGAAAACGCCATTTTCCCACTCGTAGAGTATCCACATACCTGTTAGTACGGCCTCCCTTGCTACCTTAATTGTTAGGCTTGAGTCATATCTCCAGCCTGGTGGACAGGGAGATAAGGCGTGAATGTACTTGAACCCTCTAATCCTACTAGCTTTCTTAAATTTACTCATTAAGTCATTAATGAAGGCTGGGTTAACCGTAGCAACGTATGGTACCCTATGGCTCATTACTATGGAAGGCACATCTTTTTTCAAGCTTCTGTTACCTTTAGGCGTTGTTGTAGTCCAAGCTCCATAAGGGGTTGAGCCGGATCTCTGAATTCCAGTGTTCATGTACGCCTCATTATCGTAACAGACATAGATCATGTTATGTCCTCTCTCAGCCGCGCCGCTCAAAGCCTGAATTCCTATATCTACGGTACCTCCATCCCCAGCCCACACAACCACGTTAACATCGTTCATGCCCATCTTCTCTAATGCTTCGCCCATCCCTGAACCCGCAGCCGCACTAGCGGCGAAAGCTATGTGCAATGTTGGAACTTTGAAAGCAGTCCATGGGTAAGGACCTGCTATTACGGAGGTGCAGCAGGCAGGTATAACTAGCATGGTTTTAGGACCTAAAGCCTTAAGCATGTACCTAAGTATTAGAGTCGCTCCACATCCAGGACAGGAGGCATTTCCTTTAAGTAACAACTCCTCTCTAGGAATGGTATTTATCGACATTTTACACTTTCACCTCCTTTAAGCCAACCCACTTGATTCCCTGTTTTTTCTTCTCAACCTTATACATTTGTTTAAAGACCTCCTTGAAGGTATTAATGCTTAAGTTTCTTCCGCCTAAACCTCCTATGAACTCTACTACAGGGGTATCTACTTCCTTTGACTTTAACGCGGCCATTATCTCCGTAGCAAGTATCCCCCTGCTTCCCATTGAAACGTCCCTATCAAACACGCCTATTACCTTGCTTCTATCAGCTAGCTCCACTACCTCTTCCTCAGGGAAAGGTCTGACAGATCTTATCCTGCACACACCAACCTTAATCCCCTCTCTTCTTAACATCTCTGCAGCCTCCATAGCATCTCCGGAGGATGAACCCATAACGAATAACACTGCCTCTGAGTCATCACATAGATATCTCTCAACTAACCCTCCGTATTCTCTTCCTGTAATTCGTCCATATTGCTTATCAACGCTCTTTATTAACTCCCTAGTGTCGTTCATTGATCTCCATATGTCATATCTTAGCTCCATATATTCACTTGGAAAGGTTATGTTACCTAGTGAGAACGGGTCTTCCACGCTGAGCGCGTGTGGCCATCCCCTCTTTTTGGGCAAGAATTTATCTACGATCTCCTGATCAGGTATGAGAACGGGCTCCACCGTGTGGGAGGCAAGGAACGCGTCCCAGCCTATGACAACCGGAAGATACACGCTTTCCGCTATCTTATACGCTTGTATAGTCATGTCAAGTATCTCTTGAGAGTCAGAGGCAAAGAGGATGATCCATCCTGAATCTCTGAGCGTTAACAAGTCATTATGATCGCTCCATATAGACCAAGGAGGTGCCAGAGCTCTTGTCACAACCCCCATTACTATTGGTAATCTAGCCCCTACTGCCCACCAACATACCTCATACATGTAAAGAAGTCCTTGAGAAGAAGTAGCAGTATAGGTCCTTGCTCCAACTGAGGCTGCTCCTATAGAAGCGGCCATCGCGCTGTGCTCTGACTCAACCCTTATTAGACGTGCATCCAACTCCCCACTTTCTACGAATTCAGAGAGCTTCTCTATTATCGGTGTTTGCGGAGTTATAGGGTACGCAGCTATGACATCAGGCCTTGACAGCTTAGCTCCATAAGCAGCGGCATGATTTCCTGAGAGGACCTTTAGAACTCCTCTCTTACCATGGATATTGCCCTCACCGGACACACGTTGATGCATACTCCACACCCCTTGCAATACTCATAGTCTATCGTAACCCTCTCATCTTCAATAAGTATCGAGGCTTCAGGGCAGTAAAGCCAGCATAGCTTACAGTTAGTACATTTACTATAGTTTATGACAGGTCTGAGACTTCTCCATACCCCGGTTTTCCCTAGCGAACCCACTTTAGGCTTTGACACCGGTACATGAATACTACTCATGGTTTATCACCTTAACCTCCTCAGCTCCTCTTCTCACAGCCCTAATATTGAGATCAACATTTTTACCCAGTCCCTCCTCTATGGCTCTCTCAAGGCTCTTTAAGCTGACCACTCCAGAGGCTTTAGCTAAGGCACCTAAAGTAGGCATGTTAACTAGGGGTATTCCAGCTATCGTGAGACCCAGCTTCATAGCTATGTTAGTCGCATCTAAGTAAGCTACCCTATATCCCTTTAAGCATGGATCGTGGGGACTGTTAACAACTATTAACCCGTCCTTCTTTAGACCCTTAGTTACCTCTACTATTTTTAAAAGGGAGGGATCTACCACGACGACCATATCAGGGCTCTCTACATCACTCCTAGTTCTAACCTTTCTCTCAGATATTCTGTTAAACGCCGTGACGGGAGCCCCTCTTCTCTCCGCACCGAAAAAAGGTATAGCAACCCCATATTTCCCCTCTAAGGTAGCTGCAAGAGCTAGAAGTTGAGCAGCCGTAACTACTCCCTGTCCCCCTCTTCCATGCCATCTTATCTCTAGTATTCCGATAGTCATACACCCAAGTATACAAAGGTTTATTCCTATATTTACCTTCTTTGAACATATAGTAAACAAAGATAGTGATTCGCGTGGAAACAGTTAAGAGATTAGTCGAGGAAAAGTTAATAGAATTTAGACCTTTAATCTATGGGTTCTATAACAGGGACGTTGCCGAACCTGCCTAGTTGTATCTCCTCTCCAGGCTCTGCACCTACTAGCCCTATTCTCAGCCCTAAGCTCCGCCTTTTCAGTCTTTGAATGCTATTTAGATCTCTTAGAACCCCTCTTAGTATATCATCGCTAGTGCTGGAAGGTATGTAAACCATGTCTAGACCTACAACACATGAAGCCACTAGATGTATTAAATCTCTAAACCTTAAGGAGCCAAGCTTAGCAAGCTCTTTTAACCTGTTATCCTCAGCCAGGGGTATCATTACCTCATTGTACCCTGTTATCCTCTCACTAACCTCTGAGAGTTCCTCGTTAATCTCTCTTATCTTAGAGAAGGTTCCAGGGAGACCAAACGTTACTCTAGTCTGCCTCTCTATGAATGCAGCCACGCTCTCCTCCATCCATGGCGAGAGAGAAGGATCAACACCTATGATTGATGTGTTCCATTTGATAGCTCTCATACCTTGAGCGACTTCCCTTATAACATCGTTGATGGTTTCATCAACTATTTTACTTAATTTTTTACCCTCACATGATCTATTTCCAAGATAATTTACGTAGAGAAGGCTTATTGATACCCCTTCTTCATTACTAGCAGTTACTGGAAAGTAAGGTGTTGTTAGTCTCTCTCCAAAAGCCACACCGAACCTGGACGTTGCTATCCAATCTATCTTCTCAGGAATCTCTCTAATAACGTTTAATATTTCTCTCTCTTTCTCCTGTACATAAGGAATAGAGGTGAAAACGCCTGGATCTGTACTGAGGAGCTCCAGCACACTTACAGACTTAGGCTCCTTAAGAGGAACAGCTATAAAATCCACACCATTGTCTCTTACTACCTTAGCTAGCTTACCTAACTCTTTATCCCATTCTCTAATAGGGAGGACAAATCTCGTTGAGAGAATATTAAACTCACTCTTCAACTCGTCTCTTAATGAAGTTAACCTAGTAGCCGCATCTTCCAAGAAGTTTATACCCATTTTAATTTTCTCACTAGAGACATGATACACCAACGCTCTTACAGAATACTCCCTCATAGGCTTCACTCTTAAATTAACTAATACTTACTTTATTCTTATAAGGTATTTTAGGTAAAATTGTTCTGGGAATTACCCTAAGTTATCTAATGTGATCGGATGACTACTCCTACATTTACAATGAACTACACTTAAATATAATGAGGTTTAATGTAATATATGGTGATTGGATGAGTAAAGGTAAGAAGCAGGTAACTATACTTCTCGATGGTGAATTAGTTAAGGAACTTGAGAGGCTTAGAGATGAGACAGGTTTACCTTTGAGTAAGATAATAGAGCTTAAACTTAAAGGTTATGAGATAGTTAAGAGGGAGGATAGGGAGAAGAAGCTAAGCTGATCGTACGGCTTTTAAGAGCTTCTTACATTCCTTATCCATTTCATCTCCATACCTAATGCTCCACTCATACTCCGTTAGTTCCTTATCCTTTGACGTTAAGTCTGTTATCCTGTGTAAAATCTCTCTTATATTACTGACAGCTTTTTTCCTTCCCCCATAAGCCTCGTAGTAGTTTAGATATTCTAGCATCTCCTTAATTGCTTCCAAGATTTCTCTCCTTAAATCTAGATAAGGTGTCTCTACTTTTCCAAAGGTGTACCAAGTGTTACATAGGGATATCGCAGAGGCCTTAAGTTCCTCCCTGATCTGCTCTACTCTTTCAATTCTGCTTCTCCATTTCCTATACTCCGTGGATAGTATGTCCTTTAGGAATGTGATAATTACACCTGTCAATAAACCTAGCATATAGCTAACTATACCCTCTCCGAGCAAATCAACCTCCTGTAGTCTTTATCAACAACACGGATATTAAAGCCCTAAGTATGGTTTCTGGGGGGAGGGAGGTCTGGGATTTTAATAGCACATAAAATAACATGGTAAGATAAATTACTGAGTTTGATGAACATTCTTCATTCCCTTATAATAGGTGTGCTTCAAGGACTCTTGGAATGGATCCCTGTTAGTAGCTCAGGCCAGCTAACCCTATTTATCGTTAATTTACTCTCCTTAAATGTTAAGGAAGCTTACTCATACTCCTTAGCTGTTCACATGGGTAGTTTAATAGCTCTTCTAATTAAGTTTAGGGACGAAATAGTTAACATACTGCTAAATACCTTAAGGTTGAATCCTGGTTCCGAGGAAAAGTTTCTGATAATGTCAACAGCGATTACAGGGGTAGTAGGCATGCCTATATACATGTTCCTTATCGATGTTATAAAAGGAGGAGCGTTCATAAACGGATTAATAGGTTTCTCACTTCTTGTAACAGGGTTTCTCATAAAAAAGGCAGGTAAGGGGCTTAATACGCTTAAAGAGGTAACTATTTTCCATGCAGTGATGGCTGGTATAGCTCAAGGTTTCTCAGCTATACCAGGAATATCTAGGTCGGGAATAACAGTGAGCATCCTGTTGTTGATGGGGATAGAGCAGGGAAGGGCATTAAGGCTCTCTTTTCTAATGGGAATACCTGCACTAATGGGCGCTTCCTTAATGGCTTTACTCAACCTTACATTGTCATATCAGGTTCTCATCTCTCTTATCTCGTCGTTCATAGTAAGCATGTTATCTATAGACTTTCTACTTAAACTAGCAAGCTGCCTCTCATTCTATAAGTTTTGTATACTTTTCGGACTACTTACACTGCTATCTCTGTTAATAAGTTAAAGGCGGAAAAACTTAACTGTTTTTAACCCCTTAACGCGCCCATAGTCAGTCCTATGACTAACTTTCTCTGAACTAATAATATGAAGATTATAGTTGGCGTCACCGAAAGCGAGATAGCGGCCGCTATGTGACCCCACTTTATCTGCCATGCCGTTATGTATAATGAGGCCCCTACTGTTACCGTTTGTGCATTCTTTAACGTAAAAATTAGAGCAAATAAGAACTCGTTCCAGCAAGCCATGAAGTGTAATATTGATGCAGCCACAAGGCCTGGTAGGGTTAATGGAAAGACTATCCTGGTGAGCACAGTTAGTCTGGATGCGCCGTCCACCAACGCTGACTCCTCTAGCTCTAACGGTAGCTCCCCTATGAAGCTCATTAAGACAAATATTGTTAGAGGCATGTTAAAGGTGGTATACAGCAATATGAGACCTACGTGTGTATCTATTAGTCCCCACATTGAATAAAGTATGTAAAGCGGGACTGCAAAGATTATAGGAGGTAACAACCTTAAGGATAATATGTAAAAGCTTAGGTTCGTAGAGCCTGTTTTGAAGCGTTGAATGCTGTACGCGGCTGGGAACGCTATAGCCAGGGCTAGAGCTGTGCTTCCAAGAGAGATTATCACACTATTGACTATGTATTGTGTAAAGGAGTAACCTGGAGCCGAGAGGACCTCAATGTAGTTTGAGAGTGTTAACCTATCTACTCCCAGAGGGTTCATTATTATCGATGCGTAGGGTTTAAAGGAGAGAAGAGCTATGTAAGCTACTGGAAAGAACATGATGACAGTAGCCGTTATGGCGGCTAAGTACGTTAGAAGTTTTTTAACGAATTTACCTCTCAGAGCTCTCACCTTTTCTGTACATTACCTTATAAATCACTGTGATAGCCATCATGGAGAGGTAAAAGAGTATTAATGTCGCAGCAGCCCCTGTTCCAAAATTACCCATAAGGAACGTTTGCTTGTAAACGTTTATGGTTACAGTACTTGTTGAGATTCCTGGACCCCCACCTGTGATGACATAGATCGTATCAAATGTTTTAAACGAATCCATGAACCTAAAGATGGTCGCTACAATTACAGCTGGTTTAATTAAAGGTAAAGTCACATATCTTATTATCTGCCAACTTGAGGCCCCGTCAACTAATGCGGCTTCAACAGGCTCTAGGGGAAGTGCATGGAGGGCTGCGAAAAGTATCAGGAAAACGAAAGGGGTGTATTGAAGGGCATCTATTACTATGAGGCTTATCACTGTAGAGGTCAGGGTGCTTAGAGGTGATATATTTACCCCTATCAGCTTGAACATCGCAGGAATGACCCCAGTTATAGGGTCAAGCATGAGTCTGAACATTAGTCCGTAAAGAGCGGGGGCTACAGCTAAAGGAGTTAATATTAAGGCTATCATGATAGACTTCCCTCTTATATTGGAGCGAAAGAGCAGGGCTAGTGCTAAACCCAACGCCAACTCTATGCTCGTAGCTGATATCATGAAGATTATGGTGAAGATCAGTGAGTACCAGAACTCTCCGCTTAGCAAAACCATAAGGAAGTTTTTAAGACCTATGAACACAGGGGATCTGAACGTCTCTATGGTTATCCTGTGAACGCTCATATAGTAAGCGTAAAGTGTAGGGAATATCGTTATAACTAACAATAGTATTATCAGAGGCAGCACTAATAGCCATTTTAAGTATCTATCCTCAAGTAAGCTTGAAAACAAAAAAGTCACCACACGCTGAAGAGAGTAAAAAATGAAGTATTTATTTATGTTTAACTACCGTAGTACCCTTTCTCCTTTAGAAGCGAGTATATCTCGTCATTAGCAGCTTTTAGCGCATCATCAACTGAGACGGCTCCTGACCAAGCTGCCGAGAGATGCTTAGCCAATATGTTGTATATAGCGAACGCCTCAGGTATGTTTAGACCTGGGAAGGAGTACTTATCAAGTATCTCTGATATGAAGGGTATCTCCCATCTCTTTTCAACAGCTTTAGGTAGTACGAAAACACTTCTCATTGGTGGGAACCCTCCTTCAAGAAGATACCTTAGCATTGCGGAAGTAGTTGTTAGGTAAGCTAGGAACTTAAACGCCTCCCTCTTATGGTGAGATGCCTTATTTATGCTTAAGGATAGCACATGGACATATGACCTATGTAACACGGTCCCGTCGGGTAACTTTACGCCAGGTATAGGAGCTACACCTACCTTATCCCATACAAGTGGAGACTTCTCTGGATCACTTAGCTCACCTATAGCAGCGTTCCATTGTATTATCATAGCTACCTTGCCTGTCTGGAAGGCAGCATTGAGCTGAGGATATTCCCAGTTAAGTGCTTCAGCAGGAGCAAGCCCTTCCTCTATGAGCCTTCTGTAGAGTGAGGCTGCTAACTTAGCTGCATCAGTGGTGAGTGAAGGTTTGAACCCATTCTCGAATATATGGCCTCCTGCTGACTCAAGTAAGCTATGCCATATCATAGCGCTGTAAAGTATGTTCTTAGCATGTAACCCTATACCGTACTCTGTAGGTGAGTCAGGGTTATACTTCTTAGTGAACTTCCTCGCTAGCTCTATTAACTCATCAAACGTCTCGGGAGGTTTCTCTATAAGGTCTTTCCTATAGATGAGCACGTGAAGGCTAGCATCCATCGGTATTCCGTAGAGCTTTCCCTCATACCTAAGTGAGTTTAGCGCTGACTCGAAGTACACGTCTAACGTATATGGGTACAGTGACTTATCAGCGAAGTACTCATCTAAAGGCTCTAAGTAGGGAGCGTACTGACCAATAGTATAGGTTGAGGTAAAGGCTATGTCTATCTCAGAGGAGCCTGCCAATAGTATGCTCGTCTGTTTCTCCCAGAAGACTTCCCTGCTAAAGAATACTATCTCAACCCTAACTCCTGTCTGATCAGCATAGTACCTATTCCAGTCTTCAACTATCTTACTGATAGCCTCCCCCTCAGGGCCAGGCCAGTAAACCATTCTTATAGTAACTACTTCCTCCGAGAATGTACAAGGCATTATAAGCAGGGATCCTATAAACGCAGTCAGTATGAACATCGTTAAGATGGTTTTTCTCATCGCTTCACCAAAGTTTAGTAGTTTATATCTTTATATAAATCTTACATAGTAGAGTTTTTATATCCTTTTAAAATTAAATTAACTTTAATGACCTCCTTAAAAGAATTAAGGATAAAGGCGGTAAGTCTATTGAAAGAAAGCGCTCCAGTACATGGAAAGTTTAAAGTAGTTCTAATGCCTGATTTCTACGTTGACAGGGTAATATACCCACCCTTTACGTTAGAAGAATTGTTAGAGATTATAAAGGAATACGCTGAAAGAGGTGGAGGGGGCTTACAAGACATAAAGCAGGAGATCCTGAGAGGTGGCAACGCTGCAAACACAGCGGCCGTCCTCTCGAGGTTAGGCATCGGCTCATATCTAATAGTTGAGACAGATGAGCTAGGACTACACTTGATGAAATACTTTTTTAGAAAGACCTCTGTAAATCTCGAACATGTTAAGACTACCGGGACTCTTTCAAGAACAACATCCTTTGAGATAAAGATAGGAGATAATGTGGCTAATGTAATGTTTGGATACGCTGGATCACTAGCTAATCTTCATCCAGATAGGCTTAGCGAAGGAGACATAGAGCTGCTGAGGGAGGCGGATATCGTAGGGATATTTAACTGGGCAGGAAATAGGCATGGAACCGAGTTCTTTAAAGAAGTATGTAAGGTAGTTAAGGAGGAAGGTAGGGGGAAAGTTTTCGCTGATATAGCTGATCCAAGACCCAGGATAAAGGAGCTCAATGGCCTAGTAAGGAACGTGCTTAGTAAAGGATTTGTGGATTACCTGGGTCTAAACGAGATAGAAGCTGAAGTCTTGGTAAAGACATCTTTTTCACGTGGAAAGGTTTATGAAGGATTGGCTAAGGCCTCAGAGGAGTGGAACATGGTATTCATTCTACATACTAGTTACTACTCTAAGGTATTTGATCCTAAGAAGTCAGGGATTAGGGTTCCCTCATTCAAGGTAACTCCTCTTAGATCAACAGGTGCAGGCGATTCCTTTAACGCTGGCGTGATATACTCCTTACTACTAGGGTTTAACTACGAAACCATGCTTACCGTAGCCAATGGAGTAGCAGGATACTATATCTCAAAAGAGCATTCTCCAAGCCTCGAGGAACTTATACACTTTATTAAAACCACTCCTCTCAGAGATGAACGATGAACGAGGTATTAGAAAGGCTGAGAAGAGGGCTCATAGTATCATGTCAAGTTAACACGGACGAGCCTGAGTTCTATATTCAGTGCGGAAGGATTTATTTATTCAGAAGAAGGTTCGTTCTTGCCATGGCTAAAGCCGCTGAAATAGGAGGTGCTAAGGGAGTAAGAATCGAGGGGATAGACAACATAAGGACAGTAAAGAGATGTGTCGGTCTTCCAGTGATAGGCTTGGTGAAGAGACGTTATAGGAATTACTCTGTCTACATAACTCCTACATTAAGAGACGTTATCAAGGTCATAGAGGCAGGTGCGGAGATCGTAGCAGTAGATGCTACTAAAAGGAGGAGGCCCGGTAAGGTAAGCTTAAAAGACATTGTTAAAAAGGTGAAGGCATCTTACGATGTGATTTTACTAGCCGATGTCTCAACGTTACACGAGGGTATAATCGCTGAGAAGATAGGGTTTGACGCGGTAGCTACCACGTTAGCTGGCTACACCTCCTACTCTAAACCAAGGAAGGGACCAAGCATAAGGCTTGTGAAACATCTTTCTCGAACACTTAAGGTACCAGTGATAGCTGAGGGGAGAATAAAAACAATAAACGATGTAAGGAAGGCTTTTAGCTCAGGTGCTCACGCCGTCGTCATAGGAACAGCAATAACTAGGCCATATAAGGTAATAAGAGATATAACCTCATCAATATAGTTAATAGTTATTAAATATTAATTCTTTTTAGATATTTTATAAAATAAGGTTTATTCGTAAAGCCAGCATTTAACTGTTACGCCATTACTAAGATGTATATCTGGGGGTACACTACTTAGACATTTAGGCTTGGAGTATGGACAACGTGCGGCGTACCTGCACCCGGTTGTTGTGTATTCTTTTTCCTCTATCCCAGAGAGTTTCACAGGCTTCATCCACGTCTTTCTCTTTAAAATGTTGGGCTCAGGTACTGACTCTATAAGCATCTGTGTATAGGGATGATGAGGCTCAGTAAATACTCTTTCCACTGGTCCCTGTTCTACTAACATACCTCTGTACATTATAGCTATATAATCACTTATGTAGAAGGAGGTAGCTAAGTCATGAGTTATGTATATGAAGGAAGTTTTCAGCTTTTCCTTAATATCCTTAAACATATTAAGAACATTAACTCTAAGGGAGGCATCCAGCATTGAAACGGGTTCATCGGCCAGTATAAGCCTTGGTTTTGTTAAGAGAGCACGAGCTATTGACACTCTCTGAAGCTCTCCTCCTGAGAACTCATGTGGGTATTTCCCTTTTATCTCTTCTAGTCTTAATCCAACTAGGAGAAGGGAACTATCTATGTACTTATCCGTTTCCTCAGCATCCTTTATACCTAATATGTTGCGTACTGTTTCACGGAGGTAATCGTAAGGTTTTTTAAACGGATTAAAAGTAGCATATGGGTCCTGAAAGACCGCTTGAAGCTCTTTTCTAAACTCTCTTCTTTCGCGACCTTTTAACTTATGTATGTTTTTACCCCTGTAAAGCACAACGCCTTGATCAGGCTTATAGACACCGAGTATAACCTTAGCTAATGTAGACTTACCGCTCCCGCTCTCACCTGCTATTGTGAGTATCGTGGGATTATCCTCCATTGTGAATGAGACGTTATCTACAGCATTAAACTTAAAACCAAAGAGACCATAACGGAAGGTTTTTGTTACGTTTTTTACTTCTAATAACATTTTAACCTTTCACCTCCTTCTCGAACAACCAACATGCCACGAACCGCTCTTTTCCTACTTCTAATATAGGAGGTTCCTCCTTTTTACATATTTCCATAGCATAAGGACATCTAGGATGGAAGCGACAGCCAGGCGGAGGTGACTTAAGATCTGGTGGCATTCCATGAATACCTTTTCTCATGGTCTTCTCACCTAATCTCGGAAGAGAACTTATCAGTAACTTTGTATATGGATGTAAAGGATCCTCGAAGACTGCCTCAGTGTTCCCTATTTCAACCAGCTTGCCAGCGTACATGGTTAATAGCCTATCTGTTATCATTGCATGAATACCCATATCATGTGTGACCACTATTAGGGAATTCTCTAATTTTCTCTGGTTCTCAACTAGTATCTGAAGAATACCACGCTGTACAACGACATCTAAGGCCGTAGTGGGCTCGTCAGCGAGAATTACCCGTGGTTTCATGAGAAAGGCTAAAGCTATAACCACTCTCTGTCTCATACCTCCACTTAATTGATGAGGATAGGCAGTAAGTACGTCCTTTGAGAGTCCCATGATGGTTATATGCTCGCTTGCTATCTTGTAAGCTACATCCCTATTCACGTTCATATGAGTGGTTATTACTTCGATAAAATGATCTTTCACCTTAAGTGTGGGATTTAACACATTCATGGAGTTCTGAGGTATGTATGACATAAGTTTCCACCATACTTTTTTTCTTTTGTCATTTGAATCTAAAGATAAAATATTTACAGGCTTATCTTTTCCCGGCTGTAATAATATTTCTCCATTTTTTACAATAAGAGGATATTTTATAAAACCATATATTAGCTTTAACAACGTAGACTTGCCACATCCTGACTCTCCTGCTATCCCTAGAATCTCGTTATTTTTCACGTAAAAGGATACTTTATTAACAGCATCTACGTAGTAAGTTTCCTCAAACGTTCTAATACTATATCCACCACTTAATTTGTTAACTATTAATGAAACATTTTTCTCCGTATCGCTCACCTCCGCCTAAATCTTGGATTTAAATATTCGGTATATCCTGTTGAGATTAAATAAAGAGAGACGAACAAAGCCACTAGCATTATAATTGGAGGAACTATCCACCACCATATGCCCCTATATAACGCAGCATAGTTAAGAGCCCAGTATATTATCGTTCCGAGAGTGTCCTCAGAGAGTATAGATAATCCTACCACTGCTAATCCTGCTTCCGTAGCAATAGCGTATAGAACAGTGTTCGTAGCGTTAATGAAGTGCCATCCGAGTAAGTGAGGCATCATCTCGGTTAAAATTATCTTACCTGTACCTATCCCTGAGAGTCGTGCAGTTACCATAAAATCTCTTTCTCTAAGGCTTAAGACAATTGCCCTTACCTGTCTTGAAGGCCATGGCCATGATGTTATTGAGATCATGAGTCCTAAAGCCGGTATCGTTAAGTATTCTTTGAAAAGCATAGTTAGGACTATAAGTAAGGGTAATCCGGGTATCACTATAAAGGAATCAGTAATGAACATAAGTAACTTATCAACTAGACCTCCTTTTACTCCAGCGGTTATTCCCATGAATAATCCTATATGCGAGGCTACTACTGCTGTGATCAGAGAGATTACTATTGAGTTCAATATTCCATTGGTTATCATCCAGAATATACTTCTGCCATTAGATGAGGTCCCTAACAACATATGGATAGAGGTTAGAGAGGGAGGCTTATCCTTCGGTATACCATACCATGACTTATACCAAGGTGGTGAGAAAAGCGAGAATAAACCTAATATTATCATTGCAATAAATAATGTGAATCCTACTTTGAATTTAAGATTCCTAGAATATACAGTATATAGCTCTTTACCAACGTTTATTACATACTTTTTAATAAAACTTAATAATCTTTTACTCGTAGCAATCACCTATATCTTACTCTTGGATCAATTAAAGGATATATTATATCAAGTATGTAAGTGGCTGTTGCAACTCCCAGTATAGAAAATGAGAGGACCCCTATAGCTGTGGCATAATCTCCTGTGGATACCGCTCTATACATAAGCTCACCTAAACCAGGATAGGCAAATATGATCTCTGTTAACAACGCACCGCTGAATATCATACCAAGGGATAAGCCAAGAGCTGTTACTTGAGGTAATAGTATGTTTTTTAGTACATATTTCCTAAGTATATGAGTCCTAGGTAGACCTCTTAGCTCAGCATATACTGAAAAATCCTCAGAAAGCACGTTTATAGTAAGGGTTCTTGAGCTAAGGAACCACCATCCCAAAGCTCCTGTGATTATTATAGAGAGAGCAGGCAACATCGATCTTCTTATGAGGTCCACAATTACCTCTATAGTAAATTGTCCTGAAATTATCCCTGCTCCACCTGTTAACGGGAAAATGGGTATGAGGAACGCAAAGAGATATACTAGTATAAGTGCCATTATATAGTATGGTATTGGATATATCACTACAGCCACGGACTCTAACAGCTTAGAGATACGGGATCCTTCGAAGAACGCTGTTAATGTTCCTATAATATTTCCTACAACCCATGCTATTACAGTTGAAAAGCCAAGAAGTCCTATGGTCCATGGTAATCTGTTCATTATAATGTCCTTAGCTGGCGTGGGAAATGCTATTATTGAAGGGCCATAATCCATCACAAAAAACCTGTATAGATACTTAAAGTACTGCTCCATTACGCTTCCTGTTAAGCCGAAAAGCTCATAAAGAGACTTTCTTAGAGCTATTAACGCTTTAGGGTCATATACCTGTCCTTGAGCAGTCATGGAAGCTATTATGTTTTCTACAGCATTTGTGGGCATAGCCTTTAGAAGAAAGAACACAAAAGTAAAGGCCGTTAACAGGGTAATGAAAAAGATAACTGTCCTCATAGCGATATAGACTAGGAGTGTCCTTGAAATCATGTTATAGGATTCACCTCTAAATCTGAATAGAGAAAAAATTATATAAATATTTCGCTTAAAGTTAATAATTAAACAATATTTACAAAAATAATTATCATTATATTGTATTATTTAAGTAAAAATAGTGAATAATATAGTAAAAAATAAAAATTTATGGAGAGGGAACAGGTTTACCGGGCATGACGGCTTCCTTTACTGGGCAGCGACCTGTGGGTTTAAGCTTAAGTATTATGAAGTTCATCTGAGCCCACCAGTACACTGGATCCATGTAGAAGTTGTCCGGGAACTCTGGCCAGTTCTCCCAACAGTATTTGTCGTGCATTGTGTAGAACGGTGTCGGGAAGAACCCCGCCCAAGGTAGCTCCTCAGCCCATATAGCTAAGGCTTTTCTGCTTAGCTCAAACACCTTCTCTGTTTCCCATGGTGGGGTTCTTTCTAACTCATCTATTATCGCATCGAGCTCCTTTCTCTTCGGGAAGTCATACCCAGCCCAACCTACACTTGGAGCATTAGGATCAAAGTACTTGCTATGCCACCACTGTATGTGCGGTGTTAAGTCGTCTAGTAGTGAACAGCCTGGCCAGAAGGCACCTACTTCGAACTCTCCTCTGCTCCATCTTGGTGAGAATATACCTGACTCTACAGGCTCTACTACGACCTCTATACCTAACCTTCTCCACTGGTCTGCAACTAAGAAGGCTATTCTCTGAGACTCCATCTCGAAGCCTGAGGGAGCAGTTATATGAATTACCCATTTCTCACCATTAGGCAGGTACCACTTGCCGTCAGCACCTTTCTTAAATCCTACGCTCTTTAGTAACTCCTCTGACTTAGCAGGATCATACTTCCACCATACTATGGAGGGATCTAAGCCTATCGATTTCAGATGTTCTTGTATATCCTCTGGAGGACTGGGGTCTAAGCCTAGCTCTAAAAGCTTATCCTTAAGACCTACGTAGAACGGTTTATCGGAGTGTATGTACCTAACTACTGGAAGGACAGAGGGTGTGGGCTTTGATCCGTCAGCGCCTGTGAAGGCTTCAAATATCTCCTTGAAGTTTATGGCGAAGGTTAAAGCTTTCCTAACCTCAGTTATGTTAAACGGATATTTTAGCACGTTGTATGCTATTCCCTTTACACAGGCGTCAAAAGGCCATGCGAAAGGTGCCTCACCACGCCATCCACCTATGTATGGGTTAGTCTTCCATACGACTTCGAAGTTTTCAGGTAAGAATGTTCTAATAGCATCTAGCTCGTGCTTTGACATGGCTAAGGCTTTCTTCTCCTCAGGTCCATGATGTATGAAGAGAACATATTTAGGTGAGGGTTTCATGCCGTATAGCTTAGTTCCCCACCAATCCTCGTATCTTTCCCATAGGAACCAGTTACCTCCGGCATCTATGGCCTTAAGGTTGTAAGGCCCTATACACACTGGTGGGTAGAACTTAAACTTTAACGGATCTTCAACCTTCTCCCATACATGTTTAGGAACTATAGCTTGGTAAGGAGCTCCATATATTATCACTGTGAGGAAGTAGTGGAACCTCGGGTTGGGCTCTTTGAGTTTAACTACAACAGTATAGTCATCCTCCTTGTATACGTCCTCAACCCATCTCATGAAGATATAGTGACCGTTTAGTCCTTCCGTGTCCTTTAGCATTTTTATGTGGAAGACAACGTCGTCAGCTGTAAACGGAACTCCATCGTTCCAGTATAGTCCCTTTCTGAGGTAGATCTTTATTGTCTTAAAGTCCTCAGAGTATTCCGGTGGGGCAGCAGCAAGCCAGTTTATTAACTCTGCTGTCGTCGTATTTATGTACCATAAGAAACCAGCACAGACCTGGCTGAATCCGCATGCACCGAATCCTGGCCTCCCGGGAACTAAATAGTTGAAGTTATCAGGATCGACAAACGTTCCATAGTGGTTCTCTATAACTAGTACGTCTCCTCTTGGGACACCTGCGGGTAAGGGTAGTTGGGCGAAGGCAGAGGAGCCGAGAAATAGGAAGGCAATAACCAGGGCTATTAAGGCTTTTTTCATGTTTTCACAGGTATTTAGGGAAGATTTTAGAATATAAACTTTTCTAACTAGTATTTAATATTGATTTAATAAAAATTTCTCAGGTTATTACTAGATAAATAGTTAAAAATAAGATTGAATAATCTAAATTTTCCTTATTTAATTTATAGTTGTAGAAAAATAACCCATATGATTATCTAAAAATAAAGATAAGTAATGAGTATTATATTAGATCTTTATTAGTAATTATAAAGCCATATTTTTAGCCTGTTATCATTAACAGTCATTTATCGCAACATTGACAACCTGTGAAAAGGAGATAATAAGATGTAAGCTAGTACATCGTTAAGTACCTCTTTATTAGATGTATTTAGTTAAAGTATTTCTAGAATAAAAACATGTCACTCTATTATTTCATGAGTAAGAATACGTTCTATTCAACAGACGTGTATACCTCTATTCCAAAAATCCTCGCCATCTCCTTCGCTCTTTCGTCGACATAAGGTGAAACTACAGCTAACTTAGGTCTGATTCCCCTAACCCTCTCATAAAGTTCCCCTATCCTCTTAAGCTCCACTACATCACCTTTACTAACACTTGACTTAACCTCGATTAACAGATGTTCCCTATCCCTTATAACCAGGTCAACCTCTATGATACTTGGATGCTCATACACAACTCCATCCTTGTCACAATAGGTCCACTTCTCGACTCTAGCCCTAAAATATCTCTCTAAAACTTCCTTCATAGAGTTTCTGAAAGCTTTCTCGCTCAAAATGCCCTATCTAGCTCCTAAAGCGTCCAGTCTCCTTGAAAAACCTTCTATAGCCTTAGCATGCCTAAGAGCTTGCTCCTGCAGGGCTCTTATTGCCTTGGTGTTCTCGGCTACCTGCTCCTGTAGCGAGCGCACCTGCTCCTGCAGGGATTCTAATGACTTGAGCACTGAGTCGAAGCCTATAATTCCTGCTACCGCGTAACGAAACTCTCTGTCCTCCTCTAGTAAGGTCAGTATCTTCTTTTTTAGCTCCGCAGCGCTCTCGCTCATTCTAATCTTTACCTATGAAAATATTATAAAAGGGTTTATGAAACTATTAGCAGCTCTCTTCCTACGTTATCACCATATATCTATAGGTTGTATTACAGGCTTGCTTCTGGGAAACATTAATTGAAGGATTGTCCTGAGCTTCCTCCAGCTCACGCTTATAAGGTTAGCTTTTTCGATCATCTCCTCACTGAATCCCCTAAATCCTAGGATCATCCTAAGGAACTCGCTGCTTCCCATATGAATTTTGTCGTCAAGTTCCTCATCCTTACTCACCTTGACCTCGCTCCCTCTTACTCTTAAGGTAAACGCACCATACTCAGTCTCTAGCTTCACTTTTAAATCGGCACCTAACCCACTCTCATCGAGCCTCTCACTTAAGACCTCTGACATGCTCTCCATGAAGGATGTTTGGTCCAACAGAAGACCCATCAGGACTCCCTCTCCATTAACACTCTCTGAGCTCCATAACAACTTCTCAGGGGAGCTTATGACTAACTCTTTAACACCTATTCGCTCTAGAAACTTAGCTACATGCTTCAGCAGAGCGTACGCTGCCCCCTTACTACGGTAAACCATGTCGATTACCTCAGCGGTGTCGCTTCTCATCCATGTACCTCTGTTCATGAGCTTGGGGACTGCCAGTATCACATATCCCTCTGGTCCCTCCCTCTCGGCTAGGAACCCGAGAATCCCCCTCGTATCGTAGAAGAATGTATGATAATACCTTCTCTCTCCTATTATCCTACTCCAGTACCCCTTCTCCCTACATATGCCTCCATGAATCTTAGACCACTCATTGTAAAGCTTTAAAAGAGCATCCCTATCCCCTTCCTCCACCTCTCTTACGTCGAACTCAAGCTTATACGTCTCTACTTCATCTAATACGTCCTTAACGCTACACACCTCCCTTCTCTCTAAAGCTAAGTCAACGTAGCCAAGCCTCCTGTAAACCCTATGAGGAACTCCTCTCAGCCCTGTGTAAAGCATTGCGAGGTGTATTTCCATGTTCCTGAGGCTATCATGCGCCATTCTTAGCAAGTTGGAGGCTATACCTCTACCTCTGTAACTCGGTTTAGTTGCTACATTAGCTATACCCCCGAAACTCATACATCGACCGTCAACTCTAAGATCCTTTAAGACAGCCTGAACATGCCCCGCTATAGTCCCATCATCCTCCGCTACGAAGACCAAGGAATCAAGGAAGCCAGGGTCATCACTCCTCAAGTTAAACCAGTCACTTACCGTGAGACCCCACTCCCTGTAACTGTTAAAACACTCCCTAAGAAGGGATACAATACCTCCCTCATCACCAGCCTTATAAACTCTAAACATAACCCTGACCTTTACTACTCTATAAGCCCTTAATGACAAAAACCTTTTCTACACATCTTACACCCCCACTTTTCCTCCTCCGTATTTTTTGACTCTGCTCTCCTGATATGATGACATGACAGTGGGATAACGGGTACATGACGACAGCATAAGGGGTACCTGACGAAGGCATATACGTGATGAGGGGTTATGACGCAGGCATTGATAGGGGAAGAAGACAATTCATAAAAATCAAAAATACAAAACATAAAGAGAATAATCAACTAAAAACATCAAAACAAACACAAAAAACAAGCATAAACAAGTACATCAAGAAAACAAACAAAAAAGTAAAACAAAAATAAATAAAAACACTATGAATTCACCAAATAACTTTAATACCTATTCTTTGTCACATAGCTTAGGTCCTCTTAAGAATGTAGCCTTTCAATTCCTTTTAGGATGTTTCAGGCATTAATGAATGAGTACAAGAAACCAATAAAGGTAACTTTCAATTCCTTTTAGGATGTTTCAAGTATACTTCTTTTCGAAGAGTGGGGGAATATGTGGCCTTTCAATTCCTTTTAGGATGTTTCCGAGAAAAGCTCGCAAAACGTGAAGAGGAAGGTTGTTAGGCTTTCAATTCCTTTTAGGATGTTTCCAGACGATGCCGGAATATCATACATTTTAAACGATGTTCCCAACTTTCAATTCCTTTTAGGATGTTTCTAACGCTGTATGAGCCCATCATTGCTGGTGCTACAGCAAACTTTCAATTCCTTTTAGGATGTTTCGTACTTACCTGCACCACTAACGCTTAGCCATGTGTTTGTAGTCTTTCAATTCCTTTTAGGATGTTTCATGAGCCTAGGTGCCACCTACGCCAAGCAGCTTAAGCCCTTTCAATTCCTTTTAGGATGTTTCGTTTTTAGGGTACCCTAGGGTACCGTGCAATTTCTAAACTTTCAATTCCTTTTAGGATGTTTCACAAACTTGCCTACAACAAGAGACCGTTTTTCATCAACTTTCAATTCCTTTTAGGATGTTTCAAGCTCCTCATTCCACTTTATCAGCTCCTTCCTTAACACTTTCAATTCCTTTTAGGATGTTTCAGGTACCCAGTGCAAATTGATTATAATTATATTGTTCTTCTTTCAATTCCTTTTAGGATGTTTCAGTTCGGCACAAGGAAGAGAGGTACCGTGAAGGTTGAGTTCTTTCAATTCCTTTTAGGATGTTTCTTGAGAGGAAGCTTAAGAGCATATCACCTAAGTTGAAGGACACTTTCAATTCCTTTTAGGATGTTTCCAACGAGATAAGCAGGCTTCAGAGGATAGGCGAACATCTTACTTTCAATTCCTTTTAGGATGTTTCACTTGACCGCTGCGCTTAAATGCTTCTCGACGCATTCCCTTTCAATTCCTTTTAGGATGTTTCGCCGTCGTGCTAGCCGAGAAAAGGAAGCTGATGATAGCTTTCAATTCCTTTTAGGATGTTTCGATGACTGTGCATCACTACCATCTGGACAGAGAAAGGGCTTTCAATTCCTTTTAGGATGTTTCTACCCAGCGACATAGATTACAGGATAAGGAGAGCTTTCTTTCAATTCCTTTTAGGATGTTTCCAGGAGATCACTCAGGAGACGATAGCGCCTTACATAGCCTTTCAATTCCTTTTAGGATGTTTCTTGAGTACCTTGACAAGATCGAGAAAGGGAAGGATTTCTTTCAATTCCTTTTAGGATGTTTCGGCATGAGAAAAGTGGATTTAAAGGGTTTTTCATAGCTTTCAATTCCTTTTAGGATGTTTCTATAGCCTTAACGTTATGCTCATTCAGAAACTCCGTTCTTTCAATTCCTTTTAGGATGTTTCCTTCGGATTGCTCATGATTGCTTCGCCCAATTCCATTCTTTCAATTCCTTTTAGGATGTTTCAGGTCTACCACAAAGAACCCATTCATCGCCGTGAAGCCTTTCAATTCCTTTTAGGATGTTTCTCCTTACGAGGATTTCCCTCTTCTCCAGGAAGAGGCAGGAACTTTCAATTCCTTTTAGGATGTTTCAAGTGTATATTATACATGGGGAAGAAAATGGTTGTACACTTTCAATTCCTTTTAGGATGTTTCGTACGCAATGATGAGGAGCTTTTGCATGGCGTTCTCATTCCTTTCAATTCCTTTTAGGATGTTTCACTTCACCAAACTCCCTACTCGCCTTCCACCAACCCGCTACTTTCAATTCCTTTTAGGATGTTTCATGCCGAAATAAAGATTAGAGAAAAAGACGAGGTTGAAATCTTTCAATTCCTTTTAGGATGTTTCTATATAGCTCCCTTTGGATTACTCTAATCGATGAGAGAACTTTCAATTCCTTTTAGGATGTTTCGGTCAAGAAGGAGATGTTAGAATATATAAACAAACATTCGAACTTTCAATTCCTTTTAGGATGTTTCCTTGTGTTTGATGTTTGAAATAGAAAAGATTAACAAGCTTTCAATTCCTTTTAGGATGTTTCGTTCTCGAAAAAATACAAAAAAAGATAGAGAAACTTATCTTTCAATTCCTTTTAGGATGTTTCAGAAGTTCGAGGAGATAGTCAGTTGGATGCTTAGGGTTCACTTTCAATTCCTTTTAGGATGTTTCTGATGATCAGGCCTCCTCGAAGGCACGGCAGATAAGGAACTTTCAATTCCTTTTAGGATGTTTCCGAAAAAAATATCACCATAGACATGGATGATGTCGTACTTTCAATTCCTTTTAGGATGTTTCAGGAGTTAGGTATTTCCATATTCGACGCCAATGGGGAACCTTTCAATTCCTTTTAGGATGTTTCGCGGGAGTCGCAAGCGAGGACATGGCCGAAGCTCTGACTTTCAATTCCTTTTAGGATGTTTCGAAGGTTATTGATGTGCTTCTCCTATACCTGTATGGGTCTTTCAATTCCTTTTAGGATGTTTCAGGCTAGCTCACAGACTAGGTCCATTGACCTTGAGGATCTTTCAATTCCTTTTAGGATGTTTCTTGCTGAACCTCTTCCCACACTCAGGACAGGTCTTAGCACTTTCAATTCCTTTTAGGATGTTTCCAACCTCCTCGGCTTTTACTATAAAAGCTGCCTTACTCTTTCAATTCCTTTTAGGATGTTTCTGGGTCACTACCGAGTCAGGTGCAGCCAGTGAGAACGTTAACACCTTTCAATTCCTTTTAGGATGTTTCCCATGAAGGTGTGGGCTGATCTGATGGATCAGTATAACTTTCAATTCCTTTTAGGATGTTTCAGGGCAATAGACCTAGTCTCAAAGCTCATAATAGAGGGCTTTCAATTCCTTTTAGGATGTTTCGAAGAAAACGACCCCATAAAACCCTCCTTACCAATGTTACTTTCAATTCCTTTTAGGATGTTTCCTAAGCTTCATGACCTTCTCTACGCCAAACTCCTTCACTTTCAATTCCTTTTAGGATGTTTCCTGGTTACTTCCATTGCATGTTTTACCATAAGTACCATGCTCTTTCAATTCCTTTTAGGATGTTTCGAAAATTCAGGAAACTGCATTGAGTGTGTTTGGACAGCTTTCAATTCCTTTTAGGATGTTTCGGTCTTCCTTCACGGGGAAGCTTCTCAGGGCTTTGTTCTCTTTCAATTCCTTTTAGGATGTTTCCTATACGAGGGAAGCCGAGGAGTGACTGGTTCGTTAGGGTCTTTCAATTCCTTTTAGGATGTTTCCGCAGGTTTATATATTGGTTAGGGGAGGATTTAAGGTTTTTGTGTTGAACCCTCCC
>CAZKLN010000003.1:40196-59556 GCA_964553765.1 uncultured Thermofilaceae archaeon | reverse complement strand
TTTTCCAGTTGAAAAATAGGGGTAAAGGTCTTTTTTAAAGTTATTAAGGTTAATAAAGCATAATGAGTTTTCTACAGAAAAATTGTAGAAAACACGGTAAAGTATATTCGATGCATAATTTCTAGGACCCCTTTATTTCCAGTGGAACTTTTAAATTCTTATTATTTTTATAGAAAGATATATTTATACATTAGAAAGATCTCTTTTCTTTAATATAAATGCAAATTTTTCTCTTTTTATAATATTAAGAAGATAGTATGAACTTCTTTCTACATAAATTATATTACTACCTTACGTAAATTATTTTCTGGAGTCAAATGGCCCCTAAAGTAAAAATAGAAGATTATTTATCGAGCGGAGAAAAGATAACTATAATAATAGAAGGACCCAATATTTCAAAAGAAAGATTGATACATTTGCTTGACATGATAAAGTTACTTGGTGGTTTTACAGGGGAAAATAACATTAAAAGTATTAAGGAGATTGTATGGAACTTTATTATCGAGAACTTTAGTGACGGAACATGGTTCTCATTAAAGGATATTTACAATATACTTAACAAGAAAACGGATATAAAGTTAACAAGTTTGGCTACTTATTTACATCGTTTTGTGAATGAGGGTAAATTAGAAAAGAAAGGATCTAGGCCTTATACGAGGTATAGAGTAGTAAAAGCTGTCAAAGAGGAGATGAGCTGATTACCCTCTTTTAGCGAAACCTAAAATAACCTTTGTTAGCTTTTAATGAAATTGTGTCATACAAAGAGGGAATAATAAGGTCCCTTCAAATAATTAAGGGTTTAATAACTAACAAGAAGTTAGCTTTATGTGATAAAGGAGATTTCGATGGAATAGCAAGCGCAGCATTATTTAAAAGGAAATACAGAGATGGTATAGTTGTCTTAGCGGCCCCTTCCGAGGTGAAGACGAATTTACTCTTGAGAATACCTAAGTGGTACTATGTTGCTGACCTCCCTTGTCCAGGTAAAGCTATTATTCGCGTGGATCATCATAAGACTAACAGACCTTGCGCAGAACTTGAATTCTATGATCCTAAAGCACCTGCAGCAACACTACTAGCACTTAAGGCACTAAATCTTGAGGAAGACCCTTTAGCCAATGAAATCGCTAAGATAGCAATTGAAACCGATACCGCTAACGTTAAATCCGAAGAATCCTTACTTCTCGATTCTGCAGTTAAAGGCTCAGACTACCTAGGTAAACTATACTTGATTGAAAAGCTAGCAGAGTTAGGGATCGCTGTCTTGAAAGACGAAAATGTTAAAAAATGGATTTCGAAACATACTACAAAGCTTAAAACAACAGATGATATAGTAGATAATTTAATTAATAAAATAGGTATATATAAGGAATTAATCATAATTTTCGAAAAAGATCTTAATCTTGATTATAGGTACATGTGTATATCTTTGGAGAGAAAAGGAGCACATTTCACATATATCTTGGTTCCTAGGTCTCATTTTAAATTGAGGATATATGCGGGTGCAAACCCTAAATCTAACTATGATGTTACTAAGGTTACTATACCGTTAGGTGGAGGAGGACATAGATATGCGGCAGGGGCCTCTCTTCGAGGAATCTTTCGTAGGAAACTTGTTTTGAAAGCGATTAATGAAGTAAAGAACTACTTAAATAAGGATAAAATAGAAGTTTTAACCATAGATAAAGGAGGAAACATAGAAAAGATCACTCTTTAAGATCATGAGAGCTTTTCGAGTACTTATAGCTAGTTTACTTCCTAACAAAGGAGGTAAAACCACACTAATAACCGGTATTGCATATGGTCTTAAGGAAGGAGGATTTAAGGTAGGTTATTTTAAACCTTTCTCAGTATACGATTGGTATTTAGATTACGATGCAGTTATTACGAACACAAAGTATGGAACGCTATTTCCTAGCGAGATAGTTAGGATTAGTGAAAGTATAGGGATTAAAGATCCTTATGAGCTTTTAAATCCTATCAGTCTCCTAACTGTACCGGTTAAACCCTCGGCATTCATTGAAGCAAAGGTAGGGACGTTTCTCTATGAATATTTTTCGGATATTTTTAAAAGAGCAATATTTTGTAGATTTAGTTATTATAAGGTAAATGAAATTTTAAATATACTTTATTATAATGAATGGTTAGTTAAAAGGAACCTAGCTATATTCAACCCCGCTAATGCAGTAGAGAAGGTTAAAAAGAGAGCCAGTATATTATATAGGCTATCAGACTATAGAACCCTATCTCAGATTTTGCTAAATGAGTATAGTAGGTCTATTAAAACCGTACTGGAATATCTTGAAAACAGATATAGGGTAATCTTTATAGAGAGTTATAAAGATTCTGCATGGCCTTTACCTTGGGATGAGGAAGTAAACGTAGTACTTGTTGTGACCCCGGGGCAGGTCATGGTATACGATTTTAAGAGGTTTAAAGCTGCTGTGTATTTAAAGTGCTCGGGTTCTCTCCCATTAATGCACGTTGTTTTAAAAGACATAGTTAATATGTTAACTCCATTGTTAGTCATCGAAACTTATCCGATTAGTAAGTTTGAAGTACCTGAGACAATTTCTGAAAAGTTTAGTAACGTTATTCAGTACTTAATTAAGGTAATTGAGCGGTAAAGCTTAAACTATTGAAAAACCCTAATATTTAAAAGGGGTGTGCACCTAGTGGCTATAGCTTATGTTCTCATAAGTACTGAGATCGGTGCTGAGAAGGATGTATTGGAAAAATTACGTGAAATACCTGAGGTTAAGGAAGCTTATGTTGTATACGGAGTATATGATATCGTTGTTAAGGTAGTTGTGGATGGTGTAGATAATCTTAGAGATATAGTAACTTCTAAAATAAGAAGGCTTAATAAGGTTAGGTCCACGCTCACAATGATAGTTGTTGAAGGCTTCCAAAAATAAAGTGGAGCGAGAAGAGGTTCATATAGGTATAGATGATTTAGACTCGCCCAATGGAATGTGTACAACCTACTTAGGATCGATAATAACATCCTGGTTAGGCTCTAAAACTTGGGTTTCTTTTATTGATTACCCATATCTAATAAGGCTTAATCCGAACATACCGTTTAAGACAAGGGGTAATGGTGCAGTTTCCTTACATATAACAATCAATACTAACAAAGTTGGGAAGCTAATAGAGTACCTAAAGCATGTAATAAGTGAGTACGCCGACCTCTCTCATCCTAAAGCTGACCCGGTAATAGTTGTGGTTAAAGGTCCCATAGAAGATAACCTTAAGGTCATTTATGAAAGAGCTGTTAGAGAGTTCGTACCCTATAGCTACGTGAGGAGGTTAGTTAATAATAGAGAAATATCGATAATAAAGGTTAGGAAAGGAAGAGGTTTAGTAGGAGCCGTTTCAAGCATAGGGGCATTTAAGCTGAGGAGCTTTACGTATGAACTTCTTTTATACAGAGGACTTGAGGATAAAGGTAAGCATAGGACAATTTCAAAAGAAGAGATAATTAAGATAGATAGAAAATACAGACCTAAGCTTTTTGCTAACGTAGACTATGAAAAGAAGAGGATACTTGCTACACCACATGGTCCAGATCCTGTTATAGCAGGGTTCCGGTCCTTATCTCCTCTAATTCTAAGTAATCTACTTATTTATTTCAGAAAAAGGATGAAGTTTGAACGAGCATTAGTATATAAAACTAATCAAGGAACAGGAGTTCATCTTAACTTTTACAAGAAAATCTCAGATGTGAGACCCTATGATTCAGTAAAAGTTAAGGGTTATGTCGCTGACAATCCTAAGGTTATTAAAGGAGGACACGTTCTCTTTTATGTAAATGATGAGACAGGGTACCTAAGGTGTATGGTATATAAGCCTACCGGAAGGCTAGCTAAGGCTGCTAAGTTGTTAAAGAGAGGCGATATTGTAGAGATAGGAGGGGGCGTCATTCCTTCGGGAAAATACGGCATCTCTATTAATGTAGAGCTTATTAAAGTGGTGAAAGTTGAACCGTTAGTCAGAGTTAAAAACCCTATTTGTCCTAACTGCAACGCAAGAATGGAGTCAGCAGGTAAAAATAAGGGATTTAAATGTCGTAAATGCGGTTATACCTCTATAAAACTTAATAAGGAAGTGGTTATGTTACCAAGGATACTAGAACCAGGTATTTACATACCTAGCCCGATAGCATATAGACATTTGTCAAAGCCTCTTGAGACCCTTGGAGCAAAAGGGGAAGAGGTGGGCTTGGTATCCCCTTGGCACATTCCTTAGTAAAGTAGATTTGAGGTACTGGATATGTTGAAAATAAAGATATTGGGTTCAGGACAGGAAGTGGGTAGGGCAGGAATATTGATTAGCGTAGACAAGAACAATGTATTGCTTGACTATGGTGTGGAGTTAGGAGAGGAGGAACCGAGGTTTCCTTTAACAGTACCCCCTAAAGCCCTTTCAGCGGTTGTTCTTACACATGCACACTTAGATCATAGCGGTGCTTTACCGCTACTCTACATAAGCGCAAACCCCCCTCTCTACACAAATAATCTAACCATAGACTTGAGTGAGATATTACTTAACGATTTCCTTAAAATATCAAAGTATTACGTACCATATGAATCCGTGGAGATATCAGCTACTAAAAGAAACTTCGTAAACGTTAACTACGATGAGGTGTTTAAGGTAAATAATCTAGAGTTAAGGCTGTACAATGCAGGTCATATACCTGGAAGTTCTATGGTTTTTATAAAAACGGAAAACCATAACATAGTTTACACCGGTGATTTTAACATAAATGACTCCTGTTTACTGAGCTCTGCCCCCCTTAAACCGTTCAAGGAGGCAGATGTAGTTATCATGGAAGGAACCTACGCTTCTTATGATCATCCCGTGAGGAAGCAGAACGAGAAGATATTTGTAGACTGTATAGAGGAGGTCCTCGGCAACAAAGGTACTGTGTTAATACCTTCGTTCGCTGTCGGGAGGGCTCAGGAGATACTCTGCGTGCTAGCTAAATATGATGTTAGTTATCCAATATATTTAGATGGCATGGCCAGGCTCGTCTCCGAATTATTAGCGCGTAATAAAGCTATGTTACGTAGTCCTAAGCTGTTTAAGAAAGCTTACAGCATGGCTAGGAAGATAAATGGGTGGGAGATGAGGAAAAGGGCTCTTCGAGAACCCTCGATTATAATATCTCCTGCAGGCCTCCTCAAAGGGGGCGCCTCCGTCTTTTATATGGAGAAAGTCATGGACGATTCGAGGAACGCCGTGTTCTTTGTAAGCTATCTGATGAAGGAGACGCCCGCTAGGAAAGTGATTGAAACGGGTGTGTTTACCTCTGAGAAGAAGATGGGAAGTGTTAAGGCCAGAGTGGAGTGGTTTGACTTCTCTTCTCACTGTGGTAGGGGAGATCTACTTAAGGTAGTCGATGCAGCTAGGAAGAGCTCCAGGATAATACTTGTTCATAGCGAAAAAGAAGTAGGAGAGGAGTTCGCACGATATTTGATAGAGGAGAAGAACAAGGAGGTCTATTTTCCAAAGACAGGTGAGGAAATAGTAATAGAGAGATGAGAATGAAACTTGACTATAAGTTCCATATCTAAGTCTACAGCAGTCCTAGAAGCTTTAGTATGAGCGGTGTGAGTATGGTTGATGCCAAGGTTACCACTATGGCTATGAGCGACGCCCTCACTAGCGCTGCCAGGTCACTTACTCTCTGATCAACACCATTAACCCTTTTCTCAAGCCCCTCCACCTTAGCATCCATATAGGTCTTAAGTTCATCCCTAAGCCCTCTGAGATCTTCCTTTGTGGCTACCTCACGCAGAATAGCATTGGCCAAAGCAAGCCTCACGTCAGGCTCAGACATTAGTAGCTCCGCAAGCCTCCTTCTAGCTCTAACGTCTTCCTCAAAGAGCCTCACGATTTCCTCAGCAGTAATGTTCAAGCAAGCTACACCCTATTAGATATTCCATCTATCAGGAATTTTTAGATTTCTGGTGGGGCCGCCGGGATTCGAACCCGGGACCACCTGGGCCCGAGCCAGGCATCCTGCCAAGCTGGACTACGGCCCCTCCATCTTAAACATCATGATTTAAAATGATTTTAAGGTTATTAAAGGTGAGCTCTCATGGTTATGCCAAGTAAGATATTCAAAGTCCTTTCTCCTTCGAACTTAGATGAGGTAGCTTCTATACTTTCAAACCTAAGGTACCAAGAAAAGGGTTTATTTTTGAGAACCGAGGGAGTGACCCGATTTAAGGGAGGCATAAGAGGCAAGCTGGAGGTAGCTAAGCAAGAGATGTCCCCTATTTTGATAAGTTTCTATATGGTCGCTCCCCCTGGGAAGGAGGACCTCTTCTCCATCCTGATATGCGAAAGAAAGCTGGCTGATAGGGTGGCTGACATCTTCTCTAATTCAGGTCTAGTGATGAAGGAGATGGATTTGCCAATGGGAAGCGTGAGAAAGCTTTATGAGAAGGGTAACGTCCTCCTCCTTCTAATAAGTGTTGAGGGTAAAGATGTTAAGAAGGTACTTTTATATGGGGATTCCGTGATAAAAACTGAGATCTACTTAAGGTATTTAAGGACGGGTAAGGAGCTATACGTAGTTTACAAGGATGAAAATAACCAGGTAATAGGCATAACTAGCAAAGGCGTAGTGATATTCTTCACATACATAGATGAGGAAAGCTTAATGAGGTACATAGTAGATAAATTACTTCCCTTATGTTAAAAATTCACTTATCTTAAAGGGAAAAAGAACCATTGTTTTTGTGGTTCTTGTTTTTACAAATTGTCTTCTTCCCCTGTTAATGCCTGTGTCATAACCCCTCGTTACGTTTATGTCATTGTCAGATGTCCCTGTCATGTACCCAATATGCTATCGTCATGTATCTATCTTAGGAGAAGAGAGTCAAAAAATACGGAGGAAGAAAATAAGGGGGTAAAAACCTCATGTTAAAAACGTTAGTTTCCTCGTGGAAACATCCTGTTTTGATTAATAAATTCCTATGTTATACTAAGATAAATAAAAAATATAAAGTAAAAATTGTAAGAATTATTTTATATGTTATGTGAAAGCGATAAAGAATCACTTGGACATGGAGAGTGGAGCCCCGGCCGGGACTCGAACCCGGGACCTGCGGCTTACAAGGCCGCCGCTCTACCAACTGAGCTACCGGGGCTCTCAATGTTTTTTCATATTACATATTCTTTTAAGTTTTATCGTTTACAAAGCTCTCAGATAACTCCTAGTATTCTTTAGGAGTAATAGTATTAGCGTGGTTGTCCACATGGCTATTATTAGCCCTACGGTCCACCTAAGGTAACTGCTGAGCTCACCTCTAAACTGCATTATCTCAGCCCTAAGCTGCTGTATCTCGCCTCTCATATCACTTCTCAGCCGACCTATTTCCTCCCTTATCTCACGCCTAAGCTCCTCCAACTTCCTGTCCATATAGTCCCTGGTAACCACGTGTGAGCACAGCGTTTATGACCACAAGCCTCAGGTCAGTCAGAGCACCTCTATCCTTCTTAAAAGTCTTGACAATATCCCTAGCCGACACAGCGGACATTATATCAACATATCTTTTTCTCTGTCGTGAAGTAAATAATGTTATCTATCTGAGTTAAGGTGGTAAAGTATAATATCATTTTCATTCAAGGTTTTGGAGGAGGTTGCTAAAAGGGAAGGGCATCTAAGAGTAAGATTACAGCTGAGGCTTCAAAGGCGTATTTTAACCTTGAGGAGCCTCCTAGTGAGTATCCTATCGTTTTGTGGAAGTTAAGGCTGTCCAGTGAGCTAAGGCTATGCTCTCCTAGGAGGGTTGGAAGGAAAGTAGGGGAGTGAGTTGTATCGACCTTGATCGAGTGCTCAAGGTCGATCAACAATGTTTTTCTTTACTCTTATTATTTATTTCATAAAATTATATATTGTTCCATCATCTCAGTTTATAAATAGTTTTTTAATTTCTAATATCAATTATGAACTTTAATATTGATAGGGAGAAAGAGACGAAAGCCCTAATACATTTACAAAGATATTATCTAGGTGAGATTAGCTTTCAAAGAGTTGCATACGAGGCTAAAATAAGTGTGTATGAGCTTTTAGAAATTGTCAGAAAGTATGGTATAAGGATGGTTGGCAGTGATAGAGACAGGATTCTAGGGTTAAAGAGGGTTTGTGAATTATTAGAGGAGAGAGGAATTAAGAGCGTCCTCAGTTATGCTAGGGAGCTTGCCCAAGCATGATCCTCTCTATTTCCTCTGTCATGTAACCAGCGTTCCATATTCTTCTCGCAGCCTCTCTTGCGTTAACCAGACCTTTCTTAGCTGCTAGCACTACTAGCTCCGATAAGTCCATTATGTTAAAACCGCCATTCCTTAACGTCTCCTCAGCGTCCCTATCAGCCATTATTATGAGATTAAATCCTCTTCGGTAGAGAACTACTAAGGAGGCTTCCCCAGGATCCACACCAAACCTTAACATAACACTATTGAGCATTCTAGTCTCACTTTCTGTCAAGTCAACAATTTCTATCCAACCACAATTCCTCAAGATCTCGGCATTCCTAGCCCTTATACCATGCCTTAACGGCCACATGACCTCATTCCAAACTATCCTACTCGTCCATACCTTCCCAAAAAGTCGCTTAAGAACGTCCAGTAGGTCAGCCTTAGCCAGTAGAATCAGTGGAGAGACATTTATCAGTACTCTCACGTTTTCACCTTTAAACAATCCTTAGACTTAAAGAAAAATAACATGTACATATCGTGGGTCGGGCACAACCTTCTTAAGCCACCTAGTTGTTTAACCTGTTGACTGGTGATTGTTTGAGGATTAGTAGGCAGCTTAAGGCAGTAGCTGTGTTTGAGGTTAAGAGGGATGAAAGGTTAGTGCTCATAGACCTTAAGGTGGTAGGGCTTAAGTATTCGGGGAAGAGGGGGCTAGGTAGATACTCTAGGTATTTCCTCTATTTCGACGAGCTTGCGGAAAATCTGGGGATAGGCGATTACCTAGCCTCTAAAGACGTAGTACTTTATTATAGATCTAAGACCGTCCTATGCAGAATGTACGTTGGCCCTAGTAAAACCGTAAGATATGTAGTTTTAGCCTCCTTTCAACCTGGGGTTTTAAGTAAGATCGTTACCAAGCTTGAGGAAAACTTCTGGAAGAAGGTTTTCCTTCTAGAAATAGTGCGTATCAGAAGACCTAGCGTCAGAGCCTAGGTTTCCTAGCTAATACTCCATAGTCTTTGTACACTTTAACTATCTCAAACCCTGCATATCTAAGCCTGTTGACAACGCCTTTTTGGAAGCTTATTCCCCTGCGTTTCCCTGGGCTTCCTGTATAGTGAAACATGTATCCTCCTTCCTTTAACTTTTCGAATATGACCTGGTAGAAACCCTTGCTGTAAAGTTCCCCGGCTAGTGAGAAGCGAGGAGGATCATGTATGACTGCGTCAAAATACCCATTCTTAAGCCCTTCTACAACATTAACGGCGTTGCCCAAGAGCATTTTTATGCTTCTAGCTGAGAGCTTTCGTGACCAAGGGTTAAGCTCAGCTATTTTTAGAACATAAGGATCTTTCTCTATTGTAACCACGTCAGCCCCTCTCATGTATGAGTTTATAGCCGTATATCCTAACCCTGTGCATATATCAAGCACCCTACCTCCCCTAACCTTCGCTATAGCTACTTTTCTAGCCGAGTCCTCCCATGGATCAGTATTCAATATGTTATGCATGTGAATACCATTTATCTCTAAAGTAGGAGCCTTACCTCTATCCACATTCCTCAATTTATAGTAATTACCCTCAGATGAGACCATTGCTATAGGCTCTAAAGTATCTCTTTTTACATCTAAAAAATATACAAGGTCCGCCTTTCTCACTACCTTAGCAACGTATTTCAAGTCTAGTTCAACTCCTCCATCACTTACATGTACGGTTTCGGCGTTAATCCTTACACATGTCTCGGTTAGCCCTAGATCTAAGCTCACTATAGCCTTGCTCAGTCCTAACTTTGAGAAAGTCAAGAGTTCCCTCACTAGATCCTTAGTGAGCCAGATCCCGTTCTTAGGCTTAAACCTGTAAACACGCATTATGATTTATAGATTTTATAATTTAAATTAAAAAAGAATTAGATATTAAGGACATTAACTAGCTCCTTGACCTTTTCTCTAACTTTTCCTAATAGAGCCTCAAGCTCCTCCCTTCTCCTTTTTTCCTCCTCAAGCTCCTTTTTAAACGTTCTAACCCCCTCTGAGAGAACTGAGGGAAACTCTATCTTAACCCCTTCCCTAGAGAACCTCTCGAATGTTTCCTGAACAAGCTTTCCTGCCTCGGTCTTCCCAGATAAGTGTCTCCTTATGGTCGCCTCTGTCCTACCAAGATCATCCGCTATTCGCTCCGCGGTCATCCCTGCTCTCGATCTGGCTAAGGCTCCTGCTGCTACGGCGAGCGAATCTATCCACGTTAACCTCTCTGTACTTTCCTTTATCTTCTGAAACACATCCTCCCTCAACAGCGTCGCTACTATGAGTGCTACCTCTAACTTGTGTATGTCCTTTTTACTTAAAGGTTTAAGAGGTATCTCCAGCTCCTCCACCTACCCCACCGAATTTATAATAATTAAATATAAGCTAAATAAACTAAGCTGCCTCCCTAAAATTAGAGAAACGTTTTTGACTGCCATGCTTAATAGGTTTAGTGGGTAGGTTAATGGTAATGAGACACGCCTTGCTACTAATAGCCTTAGCCCTCCTTTCATCATCTCTAAGCTCTGCTAAGGAGGGTTACATAAACTACTTTCTGGGACGACATTCCCTAACACTACCCTTATCAGCTAGCTTCGCTAAGCCCCCAGCAAATCCATTTACCATCAATGATGAAAGGGAGTTTCCGAGAGTTCCATGGGCTGACATAAGGGCTGTTAAGGCATGGGTTGACGGCAAATACCTGGCTTTCAGGATAGAGTTTGAGTCCCCTATACCTAGCTATATCAACCTTTATAGGTATGGGGTCATCTCCTTCTTAATAGGACCTAATAACTACACGCTCAACTGGATAGCTATCAGGCATCAAGCACTTGGTAGTTTGAAGCTGAACGGTAAGTTTGTGAACACGAAGATCTATTTTAGAGTAGAGGATGACACCGTTTCGCTGTTTATCCCGCTGAAGTCTCTAAAGCTTAACACTGGAATGATATCAGGAGTTAAGGTGCGCTCAGGCGGAGGGTACGTCGTTAGGGCAGGAATAAGGCTCGAGAGCGATGCTAAGAATAGATCGCTGTCAGTGAAGCTAAACCTGCTAAATATGAGTGAAGGTCATATATCGTTAACCTATCACGGAAGCTACCTTGACTACAGAGTGTTAAACTCTAACCCGGAAGATCTAAGTAACGTCTATTTGACGCTCACGCTTAAACAAGCTGGTAAACTCATCAAACGTACCGTTTCTCTCCTCGACGCATCAAGGGGCGTTTACATAAGCGGGTTAGAGGAGAGCGCACCCGTGGAAGTGCCATATGTGTTCCTTTATTTGATGGATAGTTTGCCTGCGTTTAACCTGGGCTTAGGCAGGGTGATGGTGAAGGTTGATAACGTAGATGATAATAACCTTAGGTTAGAGCTCTACATGGATGGTAGGTTGCTCAAGGTCGATAGGGTTCGTGCTAAGTCTGTCAAGCTTGTGGGCACCTACCTCCTATCAGAAGGTCCTCATGAGATTGGTATAGAGTGGAAGGACCTGGATAAGAGGTTTGAAAGCTACAAGGTAATAGATGTGAGAGGTAGTGTCATGAACGTGACTCTTAGAACTAGGTTCTACAAGTGGCGTCCACCGAGGTGTGGCTGTAGAGGTTAGTTTAAGCTTTAACAAGGGTGCGTGCGGTGGATCGTAGCAGGAAAGCTACCACGTTTCTTGTCTCTATATTACTTCTTCTCTCGGCTCTTCCGTTAAACAAGCTTGAGGCATCACCGGGCAGGTATCGGTTTTTCATAGATGTGAACAGGTTCGGGGAGGCTGAGATCAGGATAGAGTATTCCAATTCCTATCCAGGGCGCTCATGGGTACTTGTACCTATTCACGGTAAGTGGAGCTTAGAGGTTCACGTGGGAAAGGTCGTTTCAGAGCTGAAAAGCTTGGGCCCCGACTCCTTCTACTCTAACCTGACGTTATCGTTTAACACTACTGTGAAACTTTCCATAATTTATCATTTCAAGTACGCATCCTTAGTATCAAGATCTGATGCGTTGTTCATATCCCCTCTGATAGGGTACCCTAGCTACGATAGAGGAGTAGTGGAGGTTAAAATAAGGGAGTTCGATGGGAGAAGCCCGTACTTTGAGGGAGGCATAGTCATAGGCGATTTCGGCAAGCTGATGATCGTAACACCTTACATAAGGTTTCTACACGACGGAGCCCTGCTTAGGTTCTCTCAGCCAACGGACTTCTACGGAAACATGATAAATGTTTACAGGATAGTTATAAGGTACAAGCTTGATCCCTTCAGGAATAGCGATGTAAGCGGCATAGCTATACGGATACGAACCGTTCCCGTTAACGACTCCAAAGTGACGGTGACGTTCATGACCCCTAAGGTCTACCTGGAAGAGGCAGACAGTCTTCTAAATATAGTTGAGAGAGGAGTTAAGGAGCTGGCGTCCTTAACCTCTTACATCCCTGATGCCATCTCAGGGGAGTTCTGGCTTCCCAGGCGCTTAACGTACGGCAACGAGCTTACAACATTAGGAATGGTTGAGACCTACATACCTAAGAGGTTTAGCATAAGCCTCTTAACTCTCAGGATGAAGGAGGAAGAAAAAATACATGTGATCCTTCATGAGCTCTCCCACATATTTCTCTTGGGCATAGGGATCTCAGCTAAGATCCGATGGGTTCATGAAGGCTTAGCGGAATACATATCCCTTAACCTAGGAATTAAAATAAATTATACAGAATTTAATAAAATAATAAGAAAATACTTAAAAATGACTAACAATATGAGTTTAACACAGTTAAAAGTCTCACTATTTGATTATCCTAGGTTCTTTAGAATATTTTACGATATCTGCGAGGAGAGAGGCGGGCTGGCTTTCCTCGCTAAGGTTCTTAGGAGAATTAAGGACAAAGGGGGAGTTGATAACGTGGAAGAGTTGGCACTAATTTTTTCCGAAATAACAGGCGAAGATTTAAGCTCAATCTTTAATAAGCTTAAGATTATTAGCTAAAACCTGAAGATAAGATTTAAATATTTGATACCCAAATTAAAAATCGGCTAGAGGAGGGAGAGTATGAAGAAAGTACTTGCCTTTATGGCATTATTCCTTGCTGTCGCTGTGCTGGCTACGCCTCTTAACCCACCACCCTGCCAGGCACCATACGTAGAGCTCACTAACGACGTTAAGGTAACCGGAAGCTTCACATTAACCCAGGAAGCTATATATGATTACATGACATGTTATGACCCAGATACAGGCTGTCCAATATGCACTTTAGCAGGAAATAGAGGAGCTAATGAGACACATGTGTGGAGTGTATGCTGTAAAGACTTTACCGAAGGATGGCCTGAAAATTGGCCTCAATGGTATGGAATAGGATGTGTATGTGATAGTGACAATATAAGAACTTCAAGGCTCCATGCTACTGTGGAGATCAGTGCTGTTAACGGTGTGTTCACGCTCTTTGATCATAAGATAATTGACATATATGGCGGTATGACTGGTGAGGGTGATAACTACTACGAGAAGATCGAGATGACCTTCGACGGAACTGCCACGGGCGGCAAGCTCGCCTTCACGAAGGACTACGGCAACAGCAAGCTCCATGCAGCTGTAGGCGTAAGCGGTACTGACATAGTCAGCTTAACCGACAGCGAGGAAGTACGCATATACATGACCTTACCAACTGGCAGGGACTACCCAGGAATAGAATTCAAGGTCTCCGCTAGTGGACAGGGTAACTTCACTGTGGGCGCGATATGGTATTGGCAGTATCCAGATCCAGCAAGGTACTTCTACCACAAGGAGACAGCAGCAGGAGTCTTTGAGATAAGCAAGACAATTAAGTTCGAGGATATAACTCCACAGCCAGGTCCGCCAACCTTTGCCCCAGCACATCCAAGCGCTCCAGTCTAAACTTAAGTAAAATATTTTAAATATTTTTTATTTTTTCTGTTTAATGAGGGAAAGATCATACTTTCTATCGTTCTTCTTTGGCGTGATTTTCGGTAATTTAGCAGGTATATTTAACTCATTTTTCTTTACGTCTCTTCTCATACCTTTTATTAGCTTTAATGAACACTTTTATTCACTTAATATCATTCTTACTCTTAAAGTATTAGCTATAATTATAGCTCCTATATTAGAAGAACTAACTAAGTTAATCCCGATGTTTTTCCTTATATCTCAAGAAAGGGGTTATGTAATAAACATTAACCAGTGGATAATTCTAAGTATACTAGCTGCCTTAGGTTTCTCGACGTTCGAGAATATTATTTATTTCATAACGTTTATCTCATTGTATAAATTGGATACATGTTTACTACTTATAGTATCAAGATATATGTTAGCCACTCCTATGCACTTGTCCTCGACTTTAGTAACCTCTTATGGAGTAGGAATGTGGTACCTATATGATATTAGAAGCTTTCTCACATTTATTCCTATAGGAGTAGGGATTCATAGCCTACATAATTTGATAATCACCACATGGTGGTTTTAATGAATGCCTTCTTTAATGTTCTGCTCATTATCTTATTTCTATGGCTTTCTATAGGATGGTTTTTATCACCCTATCTCCTGGGTCTCATAGGTCAGGAAGGCGAAATAGCTATGGAGAAACTTGAAGACGTAAAGGAAATAGCAGTAAAGATGGGAGTCTTTTTTCTTATACTTCCTATATTTTTGTTATGTTTATCATTATTTCTGAGCAAGAAAATTAAAAACGCAGAATTTTATGACATTTGCGAAGTATGTGGTAGACGAATAAAAAAGAGTTATGTTGTTTGTCCTTACTGCTTAACAGTTAGAGAACAGGTGATAACGAGTCTTCAAAGAGAGCATGGGAATTAAAGTGTTCCTGAGGATCCTTTATAAGAGTCCAGAGCCAATAAAGGCTGAATAATCCTCCTAGAACCAAAGTAAGTATTATGTAGAGGCCTGCTGACCTGCTAGGCACCTCTCTCCAGTAAGGAAACTGAACATTAATGTTCAGTTTCCTGGATGCTGAGACAAACGCCTGATAAAATGCCCTCTCTCTTTTATCATGCGTCACGAAGTCCTTAGTTAAGAAGTACATTACATAGAGGAACACTATTCCTGTGAGGAGGGAGAGAAGAGTATACAATCCAGCGGATTTCTCATCCTCCTCGCTGTTAAGCTCCGAGTGAATCATCCTCATAGTGCCTAACTCTGAGGAGATCTCAGCGGATTTATTTTCCTCCTTCGACTTAGCCTCTAAGTATTGTATTAGCCCCTCTCTTAGGACTCTACTTCTTTTAAAATGCTCATTTCTCCTTTTTATTAAATTGTAAGTAAGGATCGCTATTATCAATAATCCGAGAATGATAAGCACACTTCCTATACCTAGAGCACCTAACGCGGTTTCCACGCTTATCATAGTGTAAGCCATAAACATACTCGCTGCCCCAATAACGATTATCACGTATGAAAGCACGTAAGCAACAATCCAGGTACCTGACATCTTTTTATCCGTGTCGCCTCTTCTCCTTATAGCGTCCTGTATTATCATCTTTGCGGTGTCCACACTCAAGCTTCTCACCTTTTTAGGTTAAATTTATTATCTTTATGTTATATAATTTTAGGATCTTTTTATGAGTATAATAGCCTCTGTAGTGGGTGCTAGACCTAACTTTATTAAACTTAAAGTGGTTTACGACGAGCTTAACAAGCTTAAAAGCTTGACACATGTAGTGATTCACACAGGTCAGCACTATGATTACGAGATGAGCTCTATATTCTTTAAGGAGTTTGACCTCCCGGAGCCGGATTATTTTCTTAACGTGGGATCCGGCTCTCATGGTTTTCAGACAGGAGAGATGCTAAAGAGGGTAGAGGAAGTCCTTATGAGGGAATCGCCCAACTTAGTACTAGTTTACGGCGATACTAATACCACGCTAGCTGGTGCATTGGCAGCCGTGAAGTTAAGGATGCCTGTTGCTCACGTAGAGGCAGGGCTCAGAAGCGGAGAGATGTACATGTCTGAGGAAATTAATAGAGTTATTGTAGATCATGTATCAGAGTTCTTATTTGTCCCTACTCCATCTTCTAGGAAAAACTTAGAAAGAGAGAGTGTTAGAGGTAGGATCGTTTTTACCGGCGATGTAATGTTAGACCTTTACCTAAGGTTTAAGGACAAACTTGGATCAAGAGCTAAAAGAATACGAGGTGATTATATGATCGTTACTCTTCATAGAGCTGAAAATGTTGACAATTATCACAGGCTTGAGGCGATTCTTAAGGCACTTTCTGAATCAGGTCACGATTTTATTTTTCCAATGCATCCCAGAACTAAGAGAAGGATTAGGGAGTTTGGACTAGAGAGATACTTAGGGGATAATATACAGGTTATAAAGCCTTTAAGTTACCTATGTTTTCTTAAACTTCTCAAGAATTCAGCTAAAGTTATCACTGACTCAGGAGGTGTTCAGAAGGAAGCATACTTCATGGGAAAGCCCTGTATAACGCTAAGAGAAAGAACAGAATGGTACGAGACGGTGGAGGACGGGCTTAATGTGCTTGTAGGGTGTGACAAAGATAAGATAGTGGATGCTATAAACAAGTTCTTGCCTAAAGGAAAACCGAACTTAGATAAGTTTGGAGGAGGAATAGCAGGAAAGAACATACGGCTAGCGATCCAACAGATTCTAGGTAATATAAAATAATCTTTATCTACTTCATAACACTTGTGGATGGATAATGGTGATCATGATGAAGGATAACGCTGTGACCCTGTCGCAACATGAACTAAAATTACTGTATAACTATGCCTTGACCCACTGTAAGGAGTCATGTCCCGCCGAGAGAAACGCCGAGACGTGTGTGCTTATGTTTAAGCTAAGCAAAATATTGGGAAAAGCTCTTCCCTGCTCCAACACCTACGGTAACTTTTCAGCTAAAGTTTTCCATGAAATAATTAAGGATATTGAAGAAAGACATGGAGTCTCGATAACTGAGTTTCTTGAGAAAGTTAAGGTTAATGCCTCTAAGAGTCTTCAAGACATGGAGGATGAGATTGACGGAAGATTTGCCCTGGAGGTTTTAAAGATATTAAAAGGTGAGAGGTATGAGATGCCCTGAATGTGGGAGTAAGATGATATACAACAAAGATACCAGAACGTATACATGTACTGGTTGTGGTCTAGTGCTTTCCAGGGAGCAACTGGATGAGATAAGGGATAATATGTTCTCTGAGATTAGAGAAGAGCCTAAAAAGGATAAGGCAAGAGAATACCTTGAGTGGTGGGTCGGAGAGTTAGAGGAATGAGACTTACAGCTTTTGTTCTTGGTCCCGCAGGCTCAGGTAAGACAACTTTTGTGGCTAGTTTTTCCCAATGGGCGTATAATGAGTCAATACCTGTTCTAACTCTTAACTTAGACCCTGCAGCCGAGGATTTACCGTATATACCTGACATTGACATAAGGGAGTATTTAACCGCTAGAGAGGTCATGGAAAGGTATGAACTGGGTCCTAACGGGGCCATAGTAGCTTCTATGGATCTTATTCTTAATTACGTAGAGAAGCTGAGATCTGGCGTAGAGGATGAGGAGGAAGGATATGTTGTAGTTGATACTCCAGGCCAAATGGAGGTTTTCGCTTTTAGGCATAGCGGTGAACACGTCATAAGGGAGCTATGCACAGACAAATGCGTGGTTATTTTCTTAATAGATGCCTTATTATCTACCTCTCCATCAAACTTCATATCCCAGGTGTTCCTTGCTACATCGATCTTCTATAAGCTCAGACTCCCACAGCTTAACTTACTTAATAAAGCCGATCTACTTAGCCAAAAGGATAAGGAAAGGATTAGGGAATGGAGTAGAAACACAGATAGAATAGGTGAAGACCTTGAGATTGAAGCGCAAGGCATTGAAAGAATATTGACAAGGAACATTCTGATGGCTATAAAGGACTTCCTTGACTTCTCATCTATAAGTATAGTTTCCTCTAAGACCATGGAAGGGTTTGAAAACGTGTATCTAGAATTACAGAGACTTTATAAGGGAGGAGAGGACTTTGAATTACCCGAACATTTAAGGGAATTTTAGTTTAAGTGATTAAAAATACCAAGTGAGAGAAGTGGTTAGAAAGGAGGTACTATCCTGGATTAAGGAAGCGAAAGCCGACCTTAAACGAGCTAAAAGGGCTTTAGAGGAGGAAGATTATGCTCTCTCAACTTTTATGTCACAGCAAGCGTCTGAGAAGGCGTTCAAAGCTCTTTACATATTTTTGCTTAATAGACTGTATCCTCGAACTCATGATTTGACGGTCCTGTTAGATGGAATAAAAGATAGGCTACAAGTCCCTAAATGGATTATAGATAGGCTCCCGGAAGTATCTCAGTATTACATAGTGGCTAGATATCCTAACGCTGGACTAGAAGTTCCCTCTGAATCCATATCTAGGGAGCAGGCACTAAGAGCACTAGAGGTTGCTGAGGAGGTGATTAAGGTTGCAGAGAGGAAAATTAAGGCTACCAACTGATGTTAAGGAAGCATTAGCAAGGTTCATAACTAATGTTAAGAATGAGCTTGGGGAGGAAACGGAAATATATCTTTTCGGTAGCTTTGCTAAGGGTGAGTGGCTTGTTGACAGTGATATAGACGTAATTGTAGTCTCCTCTAAACTAAGAAATGTACCGTGGCATAAAAGATATCCATTGTTAAGACGATTAGCGCCTCGGGAAAAGGCGTTTGAAATATTGGGTTATACTCCAGAGGAATTAGAGAGAGCACTAGAAGAAAATCTTTTTATTAAAGAATTATCAGAGTATTGGGTTAAGTTATCCAAGGAGTTTTTAATAATTAGTTAAGGGAAACATGTTTAAGAACTGCTTACATTTCGTCTTCGCTGAGATTTTGGAAGGGAACTCTAAAAGAAAGAGGAAACAGATGTAAAATAATTAAATGCGAAAAAAATATGAATAAAAACTGATGTGTTTTATAAGGGTAAAACAAATATGAGGAGGGTCAAAGCTGTAACTTTAGTATTTTTAGCGAGTATACTTATACTGTTTATACAGCCTGCAATGAGTAAGGTTAAGATAAGTGAGTTTAAGGCTGAGCCTGTGCCTGTGGGCAAGTATGAGGCTTTAGGCGTGTCTGCGGAGGAGTTTCCTCTAGCTAAAAAGGTTTTGGAGGGCT
>CAZKLN010000003.1:1592-40096 GCA_964553765.1 uncultured Thermofilaceae archaeon | reverse complement strand
GCTTTAGGCGTGTCTGCGGAGGAGTTTCCTCTAGCTAAAAAGGTTTTGGAGGGCTTTAAGGCTGAGCCTGTGCCTGTGGGCAAGTATGAGGCTTTAGGCGTGTCTGCGGAGGAGTTTCCTCTAGCTAAAAAGGTTTTGGAGGGCTACGAACCTCGCTTTGTTGAGGTATAATTACTTAATTTATTCTTTAATAAATATCTTAATATTTTTATTTTTTAACTCATCTATCAGTTTTAAAGTAACATTATTTAGCTCCTTCTTAGCCTCCTCCTCTTTACTACCGGAAGCTGTTATATGTAGCTCTAGGAAAGGCCCTCCCAGCTCAGCCCCTTTAGGATGGCTTTTTATGTAAACCCTTTTTCCTACCTTCATAGCTTTCTCTACTATCGGCGCTATCTCAGATTCAGGTACTCCGTAAACCCTTAAGACTCTCTCTATGAAGACTACGTTGGGCATTAACCTTCTGAGGTAAGGTTCTACGTATCCCTCGAACATGGACCTCATCTCACTTGGTACTCCCGGTAAAGAGAATATCTCACATCTCCCTACCTTAGTGTGTATTCCAGGGGCCGTACCAACAGGATTAGGTATGGGCTTAGCTCCCTTAGGAAGCTTTGCCATCTTAATCCTGTACTCCGTTAGGCTCATACCTTTTTCCTCATACTTCTTTTTAATCATGGAGAGAGCCTCCTCATTAACCTCTAGCTCCTTTTTTAAAGCTAAAGCCAGCCCCTCAGAGGTCTTATCATCGAACGTAGGTCCTAAACCTCCAGTAGAAACTATGACCCTAGCCCCCTCTTTCAATGCAGTTTTAAAGCCCCAAGCTATATCCTCTAACTCGTCCGCAACCACTACCTCTCTTCTAACTTTATACCCTAGGAGAGTTAGCTTTCTTCCTAACCATGCAGCGTTCGTGTTAACTATTTTCCCTATTAATACCTCATTACCTATCGTTAGTATCCAAGCTTCATGTCCAGCTGCTAGCCCCATCTTGCTCACTGATTTATCAAACTAATCTTAAGAATAAATAACGCTCTTTGTTTTTCGTTAGAGATATTTCAATAATAGTTTTTAGCTAAAAAAGCTAGCTACTAAAGAGAACTATTAGGAACAAAAACAATATTATGCTTAACAAAGTAAGAAGAAAGGCTAATCGTGCTATCTCTCTGTCTGAGGCAAGAAGTATGGGAAGAGGTCCTATTATCACTATACCTCCTCCCCTTACTTTTCTCTCCTTACCTAGACTCATTAAGAGTGAGAGAAGTATGGATATGAATATTAGAACTATACCTAATAATATTAAACTAATACCTATCTCAACCATGTCTATCACTCTTTCTGAGAAACCTTTTTCCAAGCTTTAACAGTTCATTGACAATCAAAGGTATCAATGATAATAAAAATATTATAGACAAGTCCTTTATGGCTAAAGGAGTAGACTTGAAGAAGACTCCTAAGGGACTATATATGAGCAGTATTTGCAGTGCTATAGAGGAGAAGATTCCCATTATAAGATAGGGGTTGCTCAGCAAAGAAAGCTCAAATATCGTTCTTTTTTCACTTCTAGAACCTAATGCTCTTAGAAGCTCTAGGATTACAAACGACGTAAATGCCGCCGTCTCTGCATATGCTAGTCCTTTGGGAAGATATAACGTAAACATAGATATTACTAGAAAAGATATTACCAAACCCATTAACGCATAGTTCAGTATTTCCCTTAAACCTACTATCCCCTTTCTTCCACTTCGAGGAGGTCTGTCCATTATTCCGGGCTCAGGAGGCTCGAAGCCCAGACCTAAAGCCGGTAAGGCGTCTGTAAGAAGATTTATCCACAATATTTGTGCAGGTCTAAGTATCGTTGGTAATAATGCAACATCAGCTCCAGCAACTGTGAAGACCTCGCCGAAGTTGCAGGTAAGTAGGTAGTTTATTGGTTTTCTAATGTTCTCATAGATCGTTCTACCCTCTTTTATTGCCTCAACTATTGTGGCAAAATTATCATCAGCTAGAACTAAGTCAGCCGCCTCCTTTGCAACCTCTGTGCCCCTTATGCCCATAGCGACTCCTATATCAGCTAACTTCAAAGCAAGTGCGTCATTGACCCCATCACCCGTCATTGCCACTGTATACCCCTTCTTCTTCATTACCTTAACTATCCTAGCTTTATGTTCAGGTGTGACCCTAGCATACACAACTATCCTATCTATTAAGCTCTCTAACTCTCTCTCGTTTAGTGTTTCGAGCTCTTTCCCCTCTATCACGTTACTCTCTGATACCTCAAGCCCTATCTCCTTAGCTATCGACATTGCAGTAATCCTATGGTCACCCGTGACCATGACGACTTTTATTCCTGCCTTCTTAGCTATCTCTACAGCCTCCCTAACTCCAGGTCTAGGAGGATCCCTCATACCAACGAATCCAAGAAATATCATATCCCTTTCCACCTCCTCTGGATCATTATCAATAATATCTCTCTCATCACAAACCCTATATGCAAACCCTATAGTTCTTAGACCTTCAGATGCGTAATTCTCTATTCTCTCTAATAATGCTTCCCTCAGCTGAGAGGTCAACTCCTTTATGTTACCCTTAACCATGAGTTTACTGGCACATTTCTCAAGAATTATCTCAGGAGCACCCACCGTAAATACGATGCACCTATTTCCCTCTTTATGAATAGTAGTTTTTCTTTTTCTAAATCTATCAAATGGTATAACTTTTACTCTTGGGTACTCAGATTTGATTGATTCTTTAATCCCTGCCTTCTTAGCTAGAACAAGTAAAGCCCCCTCAGTAGGAGGACCCTTAGTTATCCATCTCCCATTCTCCTTTTTAAGTTCTGCATCATTATACAGAAAAGAGGCTAAAAGTAAAAGTTCAAGAGTATTACTAAATTTTAAGGGATCTATCTTTTTTGAGTTATAGACAAATGAACCTATAGGTTTAAACCCTGTTCCCTCCACTTTTACATCAACTTCATCAACATGTATCTTATTAACAGTCATCTCTCCAGAAGTTATGGTACCTGTCTTATCACTACATATAATATTACATGATCCTAAGGCCTCGATTGTACTAAGCTTCCTAACGATAGCATTCCTTTGAGCCATCTTTCTAGCTCCTATAGCAAGGATTATAGTTGCTATGGCAGGTAATCCCTCTGGTACCGCAGCCACTGCAAGAGCTACTGAAAGAAGAAGGGCATTAAGGATATTTTCACTTTTAACAAATATCTCTATAATAAACACCAATACCATTAACGCTAAGAATATTGCTCCCATTTTTTTACCAAACTTATCTAATTCTATCTCAAGAGGTGTTTTCTCTCTTTTTATCTCACCTAGTTTGACGGCTATGCGCCCTACTTGCGTTTTCATACCGGTAGATATAACCACAGCCTTCCCTTGTCCTCTAGTTACATAGGTTCCCATGAACACCATGTTCCTCCTATCAGCAATAGGCGTATCATAAGGTAAAATTACGTCAGCTACCTTTTCAACAGGTAAGGACTCACCTGTTAGCGGAGATTCGTCTATTTCGAGATCTATACTCTCTATTAATCTTGCATCTGCAGGAACTCTATCTCCTTCCTCAAGCTTAATCAAATCGCCTGGAACTATTTCTCTAGCATCCACCTCAACAAGCTCGTTTTCCCTAAAAACCTTGGCTTTGGGAGACAGCATTCTTTTTAAAGCCTCTATTTCCTTCTCAGCTTTATACTCCTGTGCATATCCCATTATTCCCATTAGGAGAACTATCGCCATTATTGTTGTAGCATCTATAATCTCTCCTAATAGGAGTGATATGAGAGTAGCTGCAAGGAGTATGTAAACAAGGAAGTTATTAAATTGCCTGAAAAACATTTTAACATAACTTTCCTTCTTCTCTAGTATTTCATTATATCCATATCTCTTAAGTCGATATACAACCTCATCGCTTGATAATCCTCTAATGTTTGAACCTAGCTCCTCTAAGACCTGTTCTTTAGATTTAGCATGCCAAGCTTCCTTCTCCATTAGGGGTTCACCTTCATAAAGCTTTTACTACCTCTTCTATACATTGAGCCACTTCCTTGAAGTTCTCACAGCTAAGTATACTCATACCTAGCTGGCCGCCATGCTTTATGTAAAGTTGCTTAATTAAATTCTCCCTTCCCACTACCCGTATTTCAGCTTTTTTGTTCTCCTTATTAATGTTTAAACGATACTCATTATCATTAATTTTCTTAAGTTTAACACAGTAACCTCTCTTCTCAAGTAAAGACTTAATATGCAGAATAGCCTCCTCTAATTTCATTCACAGGACACCTATTCTAAAGGTTATCTTCAAGAAATATAACATGATAAAAAATAGATATAAGTTATTTTTAAATACATCTTAAATTATGTAAATATGTAAATATTAACTTAAAATATGATCGTGGTCTACTTAAAATCTTTAGTTAAATATTTGATTAGCCTATGATTAAAGGTCCAAGCTCTGAGGATCATGATGAGAGCTGGATTTATGAGGCTATAAAATAGAGAGTTTAAGGGGAAGAATCATGAGCCTACCAGGTAATGTTAAACCTTTAACCGAGAATCAGAAGAAACTAGTTGCAGCGCTAGGAAGTAAGGATGCAGATATAGTAGGTGTGTTTGGCCCAAGCGGCACTGGAAAAAGCTTCCTCACCTGTCTCTATAGTATTAAAGCGGTAAAAGATAATGTTTATTCCCGTTTCATAATAATAAGACCTGTAATTGAACTTGAAACAGGTAAAAGATATAGCTCTGTTGAACTTAGAGATACATACTATAACATTATCGCCGCTTACCTCTACGATATACTTGGCACCTACATTGAAGTTTCTGAACTGAAATCCCTAGTTTCTGAGGGAAAAATAGTATTAGCCGATCCGAACTTCTTAAGTGGGAGGACATTCGATAACGCTATGGTCTTCCTTGACGACGTACAATTTCTCTCAGAGACATGTATCTCAGAAGCTCTTATCAGAGTGGGTAGAAACTCTAAGCTTGTCATAGCTGGAGATCCCGTTTTTCAGGTAACCGAGAAAAACACTGCGGTTATAGCTAGAGACCTTATATTAGGCGAAGATAGAGCTATAGTTATCGACCTTGGTATAAAGGACATAGTAAGGCCAGGTGCTAAACGAGGTTTTAGACTGTCTTTGGAGATGAGGCTTAGAAGGAGAGAGCTCAGTGAGGAAGAAAGGAAGATACTTGAAACGGTATATGTTCATGCTCCTGATACTGAAGTAATAACAGTATTCTATACTAAGAATATAAAGGAGATGTTTAACCTGGATAAGGTTCCTGATGCCTTAATAATATCAAAAGAGGGATACTTAGGACGGCTTATAGGCAAAAACGGTGAGAGAATAAATAAGATACAAGAGGAGACCGGCCTCTTTCTAAGGGCTGTCGAACTAACAGAGGATTTAAGCAACATAGTAGTTTCTCTCCATCCACTCGGATGGATTGAAAAACACATACTGAACCTGGATATAATAGGCCCTAATCTTGAAATTGAAATTAGTAATAGGGAATTTGGCTCTTTCATGGGCCAAAGAGGCGTTCACGTAAGGTTCTTAAACGAGTGTATGAAGAGACTTCTAGGCATAGGCATTAAGGCTAGACCTGGTGAAGTAAAGATTAAGCAAAAAGCCAGGAAAAAGTGATATGGAGAGGTATGATGTAACCATTATAGCTGAGAAACATAGTGTAGCTAGAGCATTTGCTCAGGCATTATCCTCCTCTAATAGCTATAAAGTGTTATCTTTAAATAATATTCCTGTTTATGAATTTAAATACAAAAATCTTAGATGCGCTTCCGTAGGAGTTAGCGGTCACTTAATGAACTTTGACTTTCCAAGGGAATATAATAATTGGAGAACCGTAGACCCTCGAAAGTTATTTTTCATTCAACCCATTCAGGTTATTAGAAAAGAATCTAAAAAATTCATTAAAGTTATAGGAGAGCTTAGTAAGAAGTCAAAAATCATACTACTTGCACTAGACTCTGATGTTGAAGGAGAAAGCATAGCGTTTGAGGTTATGAAAGTAGCTAAAAAATATAATCCCTTGATAGAGTTCAGAAGGGCATGCTTTTCCACAGTAACTAGGGAAGAACTAAGAAAGGCATTCGAAGAACCAAAGATGCCTAACGAGAAGCTCGCTAATAAGGCATTTGCAAGAATGATAGCAGATCTAACCATAGGTGCTGCTTTTACTAGAGCCTTAACTCTTATGGTAGAGAATGAGGAAAAAATCCTTCCTAAGGGAAAATTTCTTAGCTATGGTCCTTGTCAGACACCTGTCCTGTTTTTGGTGGTTAAGAGAGCTATTGAAAGAGAGAGGTTTAAAAGGGAAAAGTATTACACCTTAGAGGTACAAATAAGCATCAATGAGCGTACACTCAAAGCTAGAATTAAAGATGAGAAAATAAAGTCAAGAGAGAGGGCAAAGGAACTTTATCTCTCAGTGAGTAAAGCAAAAACTGGTAAGATCGTAAAGGCTGAATATAAAGACGCCTTCCAGCTCCCTCCTGAACCCCTTAATACTGTTGAACTTGAAAGAAGAGTAAGTAGATTTCTTAACATTAGACCTAAAGAAGCATTGGATGTAGCTGAGGATCTTTACAGAGAAGGATTAATATCTTATCCTAGAACAGAAACTACAATTTATCCTTCTTCCTTAGATTTAAGAAAAGTTATTTCTATGTTCCTTTCACGTAAAGACTTAAGCTTATACATTAAGACTGTTTTAGAGAAAAACAAAATAAAACCTACTAGAGGAAAGGAGGATGATAAAGCGCATCCTCCCATATATCCTCTTAAAAATGTTGAGAAGGAAGCGGTCAAGAAAAAATTTGGGGAGAAAGGCTGGAAGTTATATGATTTTATAGTCAGACACTTCTTAGCAACGATCAGTGAGCCGGCTATACTAGAGCTTCAGAGGATTGAGATAAGCATAGCAAACATATCGTTTATGTTGGAGGGAAAGAGGATAGTAGATGATGGTTATTTAAGAGTGTATTATTATGAGAGACCTGCTGAACGTCCCCTTCCCTATGTTCTTGAAGGTGACAGCGTAGAAGTTATTAAAGCTAATCTTTTAGAGAAAGAGACCAAGCCCCCTCCTTACCTCTCTGAGTCTGAATTATTACGGCTTATGAAGAAGTATGGGATAGGTACTGATGCTACCATGCAGGATCATATTCAGACCAATATTGAAAGGAGATATTTTAAAGTGATTAAAAAGAGATGTATTCCTACTCCCCTGGGTAAGGCTTTAGCAACTTCATTATATGAAGTTGTACCTGAAGTCGTGATACCAGAAGTGAGAGGGAAAATGGAAAGGGAGCTTACCAAGATAGCTGAAGGCATAAGTAATCCCGAGGACGTTGTCGTGTCTATAAAGGAGGAATTTTTAGAATATTTCGATAAACTTATGGAAAAGAAAAATATTATTTCAAGGAAGTTAGTGAGCGCTTTGAAGGAGGTTTATAAGGGTAATGGTCGGGGAAATTATCAGACTAGAGGAATTAGATAAGGAGAAAATAAGGAAGGTAGCACGTTATATAACTGAGGGAAAGATAGCGATTATACCTACTGATACTGTTTATGGACTTGCTACTAATCCGTTTATAGAAGCCTCCGTTAAAAGAATCTACGAAGTTAAACGAAGAGGTAAAAAACCTATACCGTTACTTGTATCATCCGTACAGAAAGTTGAGGAGTTGGCCATTGTTAACTCTCAGGCAAAGGTTCTTATGAGGAGATTTTGGCCAGGAGCTCTTACCATAATCCTGCATAAGAAACCTATAGTATCTTCCTTAATAACCGCTAATGAGCCTACTGTTGGAGTTAGAATGCCTGACCATAAGATAGCTTTAGCCATCATAGAGAAGGCTGGTGCCGTGGTAACTGGTACAAGTGCTAACATATCAGGTGAATCACCTCCCTCATCTCTCAGTGAGATAAGTATGGATGTTTTAAAACAGGTAGATATAGTGGTAGATTCAGGGAAATCATTAGGCATTCCTTCAACGATAATAGATCTTACTAAGGATCCACCCGTGGTATTAAGGAAGGGAGCTCTTGATACAAACTTAATACTCTCAGTAATTAAACAATAATCTATGCCTCTCTTCTTACTTTAAAACTCCTAACTGTTTAAGCTTTTTTAAAGCCTTAAAATATACGTTCTTAATGAAATCAGAGGTCACATTCTCCTCTAGTTCCTTATCTATTCCTTCTAGGCTACCCTTTAGAGCTATTGCTGTAAGAGCTCTTTTCTCAAGCGCGGAGTCGGCGACATCATATGCTAGGGCGAGTTTTGCAATGTTTGCTGTAGTTAGAGAGCCCTCTAGTTTATCCTTCTCGGATAATATTTTCTTATCATGATATCTTTTATTAATTAACTTAAATTTAATTATAGTTACCCAATCATCTCTCTTTATACCAGGGTATATAGTTGATAACTCCTTAATGAGCTCATTGACGTCCGAAAAACCATCTGTCTTTGCATCCTTATCATTTAGCTCTGAAAGCTTAGAGTATCTCACGGAATCTATTAGTGCCTCACCTATGACTCTCCCTCCTGACTCTATAAACACCTTATGCCTAGTGGGTGAAATGATGCCGAGCCTTATGGTACTTCTCTTTTTTCCACTGAGGATTAAATTGACGTATTCCTTCTTTATCCTAAGGTATTTACCTAACCTCTTTCTAAGAGTCTTCTCTCTGCTCAAACCCTATTCAACCTAGTAAATTTAATGGTAAAAGCTCTTTTTATTCATTAATAGTTTATTTTTAATTAAAAATATCAAAAAAATAAAATAATTAAACTAAAATGACCCTTAATATATTTTTAACCTCCCAATAATACCTTAAACAGCTCTGGTTTAGTAGCCAATGAGATTAGTCTCCTTACTAGTAACTCTCCTTGTTGCGGATATTCCTCAGTGTATCTCTCCTTTACTTTAAGCTCAGGCTTATACATTCCAAGGTAATGATCATAAGGTGCATCACCGGTGACTATAACAAAATTATTCTTATCCTTCATGAACTCTATCGCCATTAACACGAACGATCCGAACTCTCCTACTCCATGCGCCTCAGGGTCAGGCGGGTTATGGTTCACAATGATACCGTCCTCGCTAGTGCACATAACAGGGTATATTCCCTCGATTTCGCTCTCTTCTAATCTTACATATTCACCGTTTACGTATGCTATGACCGCCGCAGGACCGTGAAATAGAGCTCTATCTATCTTAGCCACTAAAAATCTCACTCTCGAATGAGCACAAGCAGGAAGGCCTAATACCCTATAAGGTTTCCCGGCGTTTGAAGTTGGATCCTCTACCGCTCCACTCTCTATTCTAAGCTTGCTACCCACAGCCTCTAAAATTCTATTAATAGTAGCCTGCCTCGGAGGGCCTTCATCGCCATAATCACTGTCCCCCGCTACCCAGAGTGTTTTACCTCCCTCATTAAACCACTTTACAAGTGCGTCAATTTCTTCTTCGCTAAGCTTTAATAAGGCATCAGCCTTCACGAAAATGACTACTGTCGCATCCTTTATCTCTTCAAAGCTTATTGGCCCTGTAATTACCTTCCAGTTCACAAACGTCTCTTTTTCAACTAATGTTTTTAGCTGAATATTTTCTTCTGTTAATCCTCTCGCAACTGCTACAACTAAAGGTTCTGCAAAGGATATGGTTGTTAAGAGCAGAGCAGAGAATAATATGACAAGAGTTAGAATCCTTATCCTCATACTTTTCACCAAGCTAAACCATATTCAAGGTTTTATTATACTTTACGAAATATTTAATGAAGCTTTTCTCAAGCATATACCTACTCGAAAATTACCATAATTAATTTTAAATATATTTTCCTATTATTAATAAAATAGTGGTAAAGATGTCCAAAAGTCAAATTCTGATGACTCTCTTAGTATTCCTCGTTCTTGTAAATATAACATTAACCTATAGTTTCTATTCGGAGAAGATAGTGGCAACTGCTTATATATCACGGTATAAAAGGCTTAGAGAAAACTTTGAAGAAGTATATGCTAATATCATGAAAGCCATTTTATCTAAAGACGCAGCTACTGAGGAAATAGTCAAAACGTTTATAGAGAAACAACTCGAAATATATGACCTTAAAATAAGAGAAGCAAGTAAATTTTTAGAAAAAGGTGATTATTCCAGATCCATCGATTTAGCTAAAGATGCCATTAAAGGACTAAAAAGCCTGTTTATGTACCTCAACAAGACCTCATTTAGTGTTATGAGAGAAAGCACTAGCAAGACAAGCCCGGACAGCTTCTTCATAACCCACTATACCCGCCTCTTAATGAGAAAAGCCTCAATTTTGACGTTTCTCTCTGTCAAGCTAGGCATAAACAACAACGTTAAGTTAATTAATGAGGCTCTAAGTCTTCTAGGTGAAATAAATTCTCCCTCGTTAAGTACACCCAATGTACGTGAAAAACTTAGAGCATCCACCCTTATGCTTGAAGAGGCTGAGAAAAGGGTACTCTCTACTTATCCACAAGCTAAACTTCAAGCAGGTGCCTCATCAGAGAGCTTAATAAATGGGTATCTAGAGGAATTAGCTAAGTTAAATGACGAACTCTCAGGCATGAGAATATTGATATTCATAGATGATATCTTCTTTAACAAGCATATAGAGATAATAAACATTAATCTCGACGAGATAGAGGTAAGTGCAAGTTTTTCATATCCTGGTAAAGGATAAAATTAATTTTAGCACGCTATAATCAAATGAGCTATAAACTTTATGAGAACCTAGTTACACTAATTCTCATAGCAGGAATTATTTTCATCGTAATAGGAAGTATAATAATACTGGGAAGCATAATTAGAGACATTAAATCTTCAGGTAGTGTGGTTATATTTATAGGACCAGTACCCGTAGCTATCTCCTGGGGAGAGTGGGGACCACTTATCCTACTCATCAGCATCGTTATTCTTATCACCATGTTCCTCTTTACTTACCTAATGCTTAAATATAGGCTTTATAGCGGGTAAAGTAATATGGAACGACCTTTTAACAAAATACTTGTTGCGAATAGAGGAGAGATAGCAGTTAGGGTCATTAGAGCTGCTAAGGAGATGGGCATAAGAACTGTTGCCGTGTTTTCGGACTCAGATAAAGACGCACTGCACACACATCTAGCTGATGAGAGATATTACATAGGTCCTCCTGACCCTCTTGAAAGCTACCTCAATATTGAAAAGATAGTTGAAGCTGCTGTTAAGACAGGATCCGAGGCTGTACATCCAGGATACGGGTTTTTGTCGCAAAATCCCACGTTTGCTAGGAGACTTCAAGAGGAAGGAATAACATTCATAGGTCCCCCTCCTGAAGTTCAGGAAAAAGTAGGTCATAAGCTAAAAGCAAGGTTGTTTTTCTCTCAGAAAGGAATACCAATAGTTCCAGGTACATTGAAGCCTGTAAGCATAGATGAAGCTTACGATGAGGCGGAGAGAGTGGGCTATCCCGTTCTAATTAAGCCTGGTGGTGGTGGAGGAGGTATAGGAATGTCAGTGGTCTGGTCAGAGAATGAGCTTAAGCAGGCTATCACTAAGGCAAGTGAATTAGCTAAGTCAGCCTTTGGTTTAGGCGAGGTTTATATTGAAAAATACATACCTAAAGCTAAGCACATAGAGGTCCAGATACTAGGAGACAAGTATGGTACTGTAGTTCATTTATTTGAAAGAGAATGCTCTGTACAGAGACGTTACCAGAAGGTTATCGAAGAGACACCCTCTCCTGCTATAAGTGAGGATGAGAGAAAGACATTGTATAAATATGCTGTTAAAGCTGCTAAGGAATCTAAATATGTAAATGCAGGTACATTTGAATTCATATTTGATATGGAAAACAGAAAATTCTACTTTTTAGAGGTAAACTCCAGGATTCAGGTTGAACATCCTATAACTGAGATTGTTACCGGTATAGATATAGTCAAGGAACAGTTTAAGATAGCCGCTGGAGGTAAGCTAGACATTGAACCTAAGAGGTTTGGACATGCCATTGAGGTGAGGGTATATGCTGAGGATCCCTTAGAGAACTTCGCTCCCTCACCCGGGCTAATAGCTAAGCTAAGGGAGCCTTCAGGTCCTTGGATTAGGGTCGATAGTGGGATTTATGAAGGTTACGAGATACCTCCTTTCTATGATCCTCTCTTAATGAAGATCATAGCATGGGGTAAGGATAGGGAGGAGGCACGCCTTAGAATTAGAAGAGCACTAGAAGAGTTAGTGATAGAGGGAGTGAGAACTAACGTACCTTTACTACGAGGAGTGCTTGAGCATGATGGTTTTATTAAAGGTAATTATACTACTAGGTTTTTAGAGGAAAGCGGAGTATTGGAAAGTGTTAAGAAATACATGAAAGAAGAGGATAGTAAACGAGCTACTAAGAAGAAAGAGGTTGCGAGCCCTCAATCAGGGGTAACGTATGTTGATGTATGGAAGCTTTCTTCAAGATTGTTTTACTAAAGTAAATATTATAAAATATAATAAAGTTACATCTACCATGGACGTAGCTTGGAAACTTCTTACAGAAGGGCTTCATAAGTGGACGATCATAGTAGCTGAGGAACAGTATAAAGGAAGAGGTAGACATGGAAGGACATGGGCATCCCCGAAAGGAGGTTTATGGATGTCACTCATAGTTGATAGGAACGTTATAAAGGAAGTACCTTTAAATATGTACCCACTTATAGCGCCCTTAGCAGTAATTTCATCAATAGACAAGATTTACAACATTAAAACTCACATTAGGTGGCCTAATGACATAGTTTTTAAAGGGAAAAAGATAGGAGGAATATTGATTGAGACTTCTTTTAAAGGAAATAACATAGAAGGAGCGATCATAGGAATAGGAATTAACACCAATATAACTAACTTACCTATTCCTGAAGCTGACTCATTATTAAGAATTACTGGAAAGAAAATTGAGAACTCCCGGCTTATGGAGCTTATATTTAACGAATTAGTAAACTTAATTAACAAAAGTCATAGGGATATTAAAGAGAAATATAAGGCTAGGTTAGAAACCTTAGGGAAAAACGTTAGGATAATAACTACTGATAAAAGGATAATTGAAGATAAAGTAGTAGACATAGGTGATAATGGAGAAATCATTTTAGAGAAAAACAGAGAAAAAATTGATTATTTTTCTGTGATTAAATTAACATATATGACATGATTAGCTTATGTTTATTCTTGCTGAGAAGTAATACTGGATGTAATAGCTTGGAGTTAACCTCTCTCCTTCGTACATGTAAAGTTCTAGGTAGAGGTGAAGTTTCATACTACCGGCTACGTCTTTTTCGAACTCAAACGGCAAAATGAGTTTTACGCCACTTAGCTCGTATCGTTTTTCGGTAATTAAACCTATAGCTTTAATATCATATACCTTATCGTTTGTAAACTGCTTAGGTAGTTTTACATATTTTTCATTTATTATATTACCAATATTAGCTACGATATTCGTACTTAAAGTATTCAATATTCTCTCAGTGAGCTCTCTCCATTCTAAAGAGTAAGTAGGTACTATCCCCCACTCCTTACCTAAACTATCCAGCGCATAACTCCTGCTATCTAAGAGGGAGGCTTTCTTATCGCTATAAGCTATGTAGACTGCTCCTTTAAGTTTCCAGGGATAATACGGATAGTAATATGCCTTAGGGAAGACCGGTAATTTTATTATGAGGGTATATTCTTGCTTGGTACCCGGTCTCACGTTCCTGGGCCCATATAACTCATACGTAGCCTCATACACGACTTCATTAGTAGTGTAGGATTTTATGGGAATATTGCCTTTAACTAAGTAAGATATAGGTAGCGTGAGGTAGACTCTATAAAACGATGGTGCCTCAGCCCAGAAAGCGTTGTTCCACTCAGCTAGATTTAACTCTAGTCTGTCAGGTAGCGGATCACATCTAACAATAGTTACATCATAGGTCTTCACTATTACGTAATCTAGCCATCCTGTTCCTTTATTCCTTAAAGGATCTATAAACCCTATGACTCCAGGACTGTAATATGGTGAGTTCCTTATGTCCACTTTAACCTTAGAGTATACTTCCTGTAGATGATCATCGACTCCTTCCTCTATAACTACATAGCTTGTACTAAACATGTATCCGGCTATGTTTCTCAGTTCTCTGTGATAATTGTCTTTATTGTATGTGTAATATAGGCTCTTAAAGCTCCACCAGCTAATTCCTATAGGGGAGAACGCTACCTTGACGTATACTTCTCCTCTTATAACCTCTATATAGACATGTGTCTTGAATTGAAGAGGCTGAGGAGGCGGAGGTGGCTGAGGCGGTTGAGGCTGAGCAACCACTGTGTACTCATGTTGTACCTTTAAACTGTCAACCAAAAGGTTTACCACTCTTCGCCCTACCTCGCCTACAATGCTAGCACGACATAGCTTTCCGGCAGGCACTCTACCTCTAAATAGGTATACTCTCCTAAATCCTCCAGCCTCGGGATACACATCTACATATAAGTTGGCGGTAGCCGGTTTATTCACGCTGAAACATATTTTTAACCTCTCTCCAGGCATGAAAGTATCCTTCTTAATACCGCTAAGGTCCTCCGTCCATACCGAGGCCCTAAGCGGACAGTTAATTTTGATTATATAATGGGAAGTCTCAGATAGTTTAACACCGAATTTTTTCCATTTATCAAGATAAGCATATAAGCCTTTAACTTCTACACAATCATTTATTTTAATACTACTATCTACATTAGCATCTTTATTTTCAGCATAAACTATTATTATTTCGTCTTCTTTTACTGGTTCTTTTTCAGAGGGGACATCTGTTATACGTACTTTAAACCACTCTTTCCCTTCAATACTTTCTTTTTCCGTTACGATACCCTTAAATTCTATCTCTACGGGAACACCTATTTTAAGAACGATTTTGCTTACTATATCATACTTTGATCTGCTGGATCTTCCCTCAATATAAACATCTTTATTAGCTAACCAAACATATCCAGGGCTAATCATTTGAAGTTTTATTACTTCACCCGGATTAAATGGTACGTAAACATTACCTAAGGCTAATCCACATCCTTCTCCCTTTTTCTCTACAGTAAATAAGTATTCTTCTCCGTTCTCTCTTATTATCTTATAATTAATTATACCCTTTTCACAAGTATAGAAGCCAGCTTTAACTATATACCCTGGTTGATTGGGCATCCTAAATGATTGCCAATCATTCTTATTTGGTAATATTCTCACGGAAGGCCATCCTATGCTTATTACTATCTCAAGTGGTGTTTGTTGAGAAGATAGAATATAAGTTAAATAAGTTAAGAATAAAAAAATCACTATTAATATACGAATACGACTACTTTTATACATCATTCATCATTAATAGGCTATATGCTAGATATATATGGTTGACCTTGTCAAATGCTTAATCGATAACGCTGTTAGGTATGTTAATCGCAGCCTTTATTTAAAAACAACTAAAACTATTATCTCTGATGATATCGTTACTGGAGAACATAAAACTACTTAGGAAGAGGGCCGGGCTTACGCAAGCCGAGCTTGCTAAAAGGGCCGGCGTTAGTCAGAGCTTAATAGCTAGGATTGAAAGAGGCACTGTTAATCCCCGCCTCTCCACTCTTATTAAGATATTTAAGGTTTTAGAGGAGTATACTAGGGAGGAGCTCTCTGCTAAGGATGTTATGACTTCGCCTGTAGTAACCGTTGTAAGAGATGAAAAACTGGAGAAGGTGGCTAGGATTATGTGGGATAATGCCATATCCCAGGTACCCGTACTGGATGAAAGAGGCAAGATTATAGGTACTGTCATTGAGAGAAACGTCATAGAGGCTTTCATAAGGTTTGGTGAAAAAGCACTTGAATGCCCAGTTCACAGGTTTATGTCAGAGCCTTTACCCATGATCTCCCCTTTAACTAGAGCTAGCACTATAACATCCATGCTAAGCTCAGAAACACCCGCCGTACTAGTAGTTGATAAGGATAAGCTTGTAGGTATTATAACTAGGAGTGATATTATGAGAGTTTATGTTAATTGGTTTAAGAAAAGAAGTTAAGTTATTCTACTTGTATTTTAAATCCTTTACCCCTCTTACTCTTCTCAACCTTCTCTATAGTAACGGTAAGGACGCCGTTCTTGTAAGTGGCTTTAGCAGTATCAGGTTTAACCTTAGTAGGGAGCTTCACTGACTTACGATACTTCCTATCACCTCTAGTAGCCGATATCATCACTTCATCCTCCGTGGCTTCCACGTTTATATCCTCCTTATCAACACCCGGTATGTCTACAACTATACGTACCTTATCCTCCTCCTCTATAACATCAGTGAATGGCTCTATTGCCTCAGACACTATAGGACTTATACGACCAGGCTTTATGTTACCCCACTCCTTTATCCTTGGTACTCCATCTGGACCTATAGTAACAGAGAAACCGTAGAAGTAGGGACCATATACCTTTCTTCTTCCCCTCTCCCTCCCCCCCTCCTCAAATGCGGAGAACTCTCTTCTAAGCAAATCCTCAAACATCCTATCTATTTCCTCGAAAAACTTTCTAGTCCTTCTAAACCACTCATCAAACTCGCTCATGTCCAACACCTAACTAATCATTATTACCTGGAATTTATAAGCATCTCGACCCTTTATAATAGAGGTGATAAACATTTTGATAAAATTCAGAGCGACTATATCAAACATATCTATAATAGATAACCCTTGGGGAGAAAAAGCTGTGAGAATAGATCTAACGGAGGAAAGGGAGCTTCCTGGACCAGTTGTGGCTCAGAGAGGTCAGCAGAATGAGATAAGTAGGGAAATAGTCCCTATCCTCTCTCAGGTCATAAGGTCAATACCTGTCTTCGGCGCTACAGGTAAGGTTAGGGTTCCTAGGTTAACCATATACCTTACTGAGGATGAATGGGAGAAGTTTATAGAAAAGCCCAGTATAGGGGACGTTATAGAGGTAGAAATAGACTCAGGTAAGGTTAAAGTAAAAAAATAAACTATCTTATCTCAAGATACTTAAGAGGTACGTCCTGGTATTCTCCCCTAGGTGTCCATCTTCTTATAATCATAGGTAAAACTTTAAGCTCAAGCTCCTTAGTTGCTATCTCTATAGGATCCTTTAACCTAAGTTTTTCGACTGGTATAAGTACTGGAGCGCCTAAGGATATTTGAAGAGCCCTAACGCCTATTATCCTCGCCCGCTCATACCTTGTTAGCCATGGAGGGCCAATGAGAATCTTAAAATCCTGCATTTACTCACCGCTTTAAGAACTCCCGAGATCCAACATAGACCTATCTAAAAAGATTTTTCAAGTTTAAATTATCTTATTTTAAATAAAATAAGATAATTTTATAAAATTATATGTGAAAATATTATCAATTACCGTAACTAATGTAATAATCTGCTAATATCAATTACACCTTTAATAATAATCTATATTACCTCGAGATTACTCAATTTAGAGCTGATGTTACCACGAAAATTTCTGTATGCGCTGACGATAGTTATTCTAACTATCCCACTTATTGTTAATCATAGTATTGATGTTCCAGCTAGCCCCTCTCAACTAAAATTCTATATATATGGAAGTGCATTTTGTCCTGCATGTAAGAAGGCTAAGGAAGTTTTAACATCTCTTTTCGGTAAAGATAGCGTTGTTTTCAGAGATACATATAATAAAACGTACATGAATGAATACTTTGAAATATGCAATTTATTAGATCTAAAAAGTTTTAAAATACCTCTCATAATTGTATATAAAGATTTAACGCCAATAGGAGCTATAATAGGAGTAGTTCCTTACCCCATGGAAGATGCGGGAAGTGCATGGTTGGAATTTATCAGTCTTATACCTGAAAAAGGGAGTATTAAAGTATGTGAAGAGTATTCTTGTAAAGTAATAGAAAGTGAGGCAATAATAAATAAATTAAACAGTATAGTTGTTAAAGCTGTTCAACCTAAGAATGAAATTGAAAGTAATACTCAGGGTAAGTCCCTAACTAACGTTCTATTTCTAATAATAGCTGCAGCCGCTGCAGACTCTATTAATCCATGCACTTTTAGCGTTTATACTGCCATGCTTTTAATAGCATTGCTAGTCTCGAGGAGAAGGATGTTTTCCGTGGCTCTTCCGTTTATACTTGCAATATATATTTCTTATACCCTAATAGGATACATTATAGGAATAGGGTTAAGTGAGCTTCTTAAGCAGGAACCTCTCATTAGGAATAATATTAAGTATATAATAGCAGGGTTAGCATTATTCTTTGGCTCCTTCTCCATTATAAGTGGATGGGGAGGGGAGTTTAAGTCTCCTCTACCTTCACGTTTTAAACGGCTAATTGAGAAGTTAATTGAGAAGTCGGTTAACCCCTGCACAGCAGCTATTGCCGGGTTTTTAATAAGCGTGACGTTATTACCTTGTACTATGGGGCCCTACCTCCCAGCTACTATGACGCTTTCAACTCTTTCAATAAGCGAATTTATCATAGGGCTTTTACTATATAACGCCATTTTTATAGCTCCCTTACTCATGATCGCTATCGTGATATGCTTTATAGAAACGAGAGTAATTAAAAGATGGAGAACTAAAAAGCTTGCCACTATGGAGATTATAAGCGGGCTCCTTCTCATACTTATAGGTATTTATGCATTATTGTTCTTTAACCTTTAAATTAATTAACCATCCATTTTAAAGCTCCATGGCTTATCAAGTAACCTATTAATAATCTTGTGGGAAAGCCTTCTCCCACCTCCAAATTTTATAAACGGTATCTTCTCCTTGCTTATCATGACGCTTATCTCCCCTTTGAGTGGAAGTTTACGTAAAACAACCCCATCTACTATTACAACGCTTTCATGCAAAACACCTACTTTTATCTCTCTCTTAGGCCCACATACGATAGGTTTAAGGAGCGAGGAGAAAGGCACTAAAGGAACTAGAACGAGTGCTTCAAGGGAAGGGTCTATTAGAGGTCCTCCAGCTGATAGAGCATAGGCAGAGGAGCCTGTCGTAGTTGAAAGTATTATACCGTCAGCTCTGCCCTCATATAGTAGATCGCTATCTATATACACTTTAAACCTAAGTAGCTTGTAAGCATCCTTATTAATCACTAGCACTTCATTTAAAAATTTGTATATATAACTATCTTCTGGATAAATAAACTTTAACATACCTAGGGTTCTTGACTCAAAATTATACCTACCTTCGATTATTCCTCGAATGACCCTATCTAAATCCTCTTCACCATAATCATAAAGAAATCCTATAGTATCACTATTAATACCTATTATAGGGGGTACATTACCAGGTATCTTATGTATAGTGTTTAAAAGAGTTCCGTCACCTCCTATGATAACCACAGCATCTACTAAATCTCTGTTTACCTCACTATCTCTAAGCCTCTTACTTTCCAGCTTAAGCTCCTTCGCAAGTATAGGGTCAGAGTATATTTTTATGTTACAGTCAGAGAGTGCCTTAATAAGCCTAGAGGCTATTCTTAGCGCCTTAAAATCTCCAAGTTTAGCCTTCACCCATATCCGTCTCAGGTCACCCATTATACATCTATACCCAGGAATATAGTTCTATTCAAATTCAAAAAATATATGTGACTAAGTATAGGATTATTCTAAAGGTGAAAATAAATGTCGACCAAGCCCGTTGAAGCGGGTACCCTTAAGGAGGGAGGATTTATCGTTATAGACGGGGAGCCTTGTAAGATAGTCGAAATAGAGAGATCTAAGCCTGGAAAACACGGATCAGCTAAGGCCAGAATCGTGGGAATTGGTGTGTTTGATAACGTTAAGAGAACGTTAATAGTTCCTACAAGTTCAAGAGTAGAGATGCCTGTTATAAGAAAATTCACGGCTCAGATAATTTCCACTACAGGTGACGCCGTTCAATTAATGAGTATGGAGGACTATAAGACATTTGAGGTTGAAATGCCTAAGGAAGAGGAGCTTAGGTCAAGAATAGAGCCTGGTATAGAAGCTGAAGTCTGGGAGATAATGGGCAGGTATAAAATACAGAGAATTAGGGGCTCTAGCTGAAGATTACACGTTAGCTATAACGTTTAATAACCTAAGAAAGCTGTTGGTTGCTGCCCTGAAGCTGGATAGATCCTTGGATTTTATAACGATAAGTAACTTATTCCTCTCCAAAACAATCCTGGTCTCAGTTCTATAGCTTGGAGCACTTATTTCCTCCGGCTTAAGCGCTTTATAAAATATCTCAGCCTCCTTACTCTCATCAAACTCCATTGCTATTTTTCCCTCAAACATGCCGCGTCAGGGGGAGCTCCTTAAGTATGACGTCCCGGATAAAGATCCTTGGGCCCACTAGTTTAAAATTCCTATTCACAAACTTAATGACGAACTTTACTCTCTTAGTTCTTACCTTTTCTATAATTAGAACTTTCTCATACTCCCCTACCAAGCCTTTATCCACTTCCTCGAAGAAAGGTCTATTAAATGCTGTTGCTAACTCCTGGCCAAACTCCACGGTCTCAGGATCTGGATCTGAAATGACTATCGGTGTAGGTATTTTAGCTGGAATCGTTTTTAAACCCCTATCTCTACCTAATGAGACCCCTGATAGGCGCAGTATTAAGGGATAATACCTAGGCTCTTCACGTGTAGTATCAAGAAACGTTATTCTCCCTGGATTACCATAAGCTCCTCTTCCAACTATAATGACCCGAGAAGCGTTCAACGACCTTGCGTAAAGGTGTAGATCCGAGACGTCCATTTTACCTCTGTTAACCTTAATAGAGTTTCCGAGAGAGTTAGCGAGCTCCTTAACAAACGATCTTACTCTCGGATTCGTGTGTCTGGAAGTGGTGATGATTAGCCTCATTCAGCTTTAGAGCCCCATGCTTTTTAGCTCTTCAGGTGCAAACGTCTTACCCATCTGAGTCCGAGGAACCCATGCTCCTCCAGCAAAGGTATATCCGCATTTCCTGCATCTCCATATTCCTATGCTCACTCTTTTAAGTCCTCCTAAGGTTAAGCACCTAGGGCATCGGTGAGGTCCTCGCATTCTCGCCTCCATCAAGGCTACCTTCTTCCTGAGCGTCGAGCCGTATCTAGCTCCGAATCTACCTGCGCTACCAACTACCTTAGTTCTACCCACAGTATTCACCTTGAGAAGAGAGAATTAAGACCCAAAATATAAGAATATCTCCGCTCCTTATGGTTAGGGTCGGAAATGGCCGTTAGTACACCTGAAATACCAGAAAGCTTAAGAGGTGACATAAGGAGGTACCAGGATGTTACGGAGAAGTTAAGAGTAATACTGTTGAACAAGCAACAGGTGCAGCTTCAACTCTCTGAGGTGCAAAGCGCTCTTAAGGAAATAGAGAAGACCTCGGAAGGGTCTGTTTACAAGCTAATAGGCAACGTCCTTGTAAGCAAGAATAGGGAAGAGTTAGTTTCTGAGCTTAACGAGAAGAAGGAAACGCTTGAGGTTAGGCTTAAATCTCTTGAAAAGCAGGAAAGTTTACTAAGGAAGCAACTAGAGGAGTTGGAGAGAAAGTTAAGCAAAAAGCTAAGCGGGTCTCAGGTAGGAGGTGCGGGCTAAACCCCTATCTAAGGAGAGGCTTAAGGAGATTAGCGTTAAAATAGCTGGGATGATCGAGGAAGAGGTAGAGAGGGAGTTAGGCAGGGCTATAGAGTTAACAGAAGTGTCGATAAACATGCAAGATGAATGGCCATATAGTCTTAACGTAGAAGTTTCTGTATCGACAAAGTTCGATGTGAAGGATCTCAAGGGAAAACTTGAAGATGCTCTGGAAAAGGCTTTAAGGAAAGCTGCTGAAATGTTAAGGAAAACAGAGGGATTAGAAGAACTTATCTGAGAGAACTGATGAACCTAGGTTCCTTCATTAGAGAGGTAAACTCTACATGTCCCCTTGTAGCTACGCACATAAATGCTGACCCTGACGCTCTAGCCTCAGTTGTTCTCGTGGATTTAATCCTGAGGGAGAGGTACGGACTGAGATCCACCATATTTATTCCTCAAGGTCCAAGCAGGCTTTCGAAGAGGGCTCTTAAGGCCCTTAATCTACCTGTTAAAGTTCAGGAGGAACTGACAGCCGAGTTTGACTCGGTAATAGTAGTGGATACGTCGACGTCCAAGCTGCTAGGGGACCTAGCTGATAAAATCATGGAGAAGGCTGTTATGGTAATAGATCATCACATTCCGCCAGGCGATCTCGTATCAATATCTAAGGCTTCTCTCATAAGAGAAGAGATAGCCACAGTATCGCTGGTTCTTCAGTTAGAGGAATTCAGCTCTATAAGTATTCCTCCTAACATAGCAACCCTTGCTGTACTTGGGATAATATACGATAGTAGGCGCTTCAGCAGAGCGACGCCTGTCTCACTTAACACGGTGGCCAGGCTTATGTTAGATGGAGCTAACTATGAGAATGCCTTGAAGCTCTTCTCAATGGTCGAGGAGGACCTCTCCAGTCGTATAGCTAAGCTTAAAGGGGCTCAAAGAGCAAGCATAGTTAGGTTTGGGAGCTACTTAGTAACTGTTACCCATGTAGGCTCACATGAAGCCCTAGTGGCTAGGACATTGGTTTCTATGGGAGCAGATCTGGCATTCGTTATAGGAGGTAAGGATGAGCTTAGAATAAGCTCAAGGGCTCGAAATAGCTTCGTAGAGAAAACGGGGATTGACCTGGGTAAGTTTATGAGGGATTTGGAGAGGTACCTGGAGGGTAAAGGAGGAGGACATTTAACTGCCGGGGGCTTCAACGGTAAAGGGGATCCTCAGGAAGCTATGAGGGTTATAATGAGGCTCTTAGAGGAAGCCCTATTCTAGTTTTACACGTAAGAAAATTCCTTAAGGATTAAATGTCAATAAGGGAAACAGCGTATTAGCCTGGGCTTGGTGCCTCCGCTGACGCTGCCGTGGCTTTCTCGGGTGTTTTTAACGGTATCTCGTAGACAGATGTTAGTACCTTTATCTTCCTCACTTCTGCCTTCTTTATAGGGTATATTTCCTTAGCTCTAGCCTGTATTTCCGCCGCGATCCTTCCAAGAACAGACTCCTGTACGAACTCATCAAATATCAGATTTTTAGCTTTCTCATCTATAATCTCGAACATTATTCTCCTTATAGCTCTTTCCTGGGAGGTCTTAACCCTGTTCTGCGTAACAGCCATGGTCATTACTCTAAGCTCTATACCATCCTTAGTTACTATGTCCTTTATAGCGTCAACTCTTGATGTCCCTCTTCTGACTATACTCCTTATGTAGTCCCTGGTTAGCTCAAAGCCTTTAAACTGTGTATAAGCTATGTCACCATCTACCTTAACTATCTGAAACCTAAGTTTTATGGGAAGCTGGGAAATATCCTTAGTTATATCGTAGAAACTGACTTCCATTGTTCTGCCTATTAAGCTTTTCTCATCGTTAGCCGGTATCAGCCCTAGTTCTGCGAACCCGAAAGCACTTGAGGCTAGGACAGTGAACCACTTTTTCGCTACCCATTTATCTCTTGCAGCCCTTGAGGACCTACTGCTCATCTAACTAACACCCTGCTTTCTAAGCAAGGTGAGGTGAATTATTAATTTTACCCTACGCTGAGCTGGGGCTAGGATGCCTCACCTACTCCTCTCCTTACGTATTAACGAGTTAAGCATGATCAGTGCGATAAGCTGCAGAGCTGATGAAAAGAGTAAGACTATGTATGGCGATGCCTTTATATCTATTAAATACCCGTAGACCGCTCCAGCGGCTAGTGAGGCTGCCCCGGTAGCCGTGTTCATGACTCCGTAAGCCGTAGCTCTCAGATCTGAAGGCGATAAACCCGTTATAGCAGCTCTATAAACAGACTCCTTCGTGCCCAGTACGAAGCCGAAAATGAGAGCCGCTATCAGCAAGGGAATCAACTCTCCCATAACGGTTAAAGGTGCTACGAGGATTGAGGCTATAAAGGGCACTATAAGCATTTTAAGCCCTATCCTATCATATATCAGTCCACTTGCTAAAGCCAGCGGTGCGTCGATTAGCTGGATGAAGGCGTAGAGAACAGGTACGAACCACGCTCCCAGGTAGCCTTTTCCAGCTATCACGGACGCCTGATATAGTATTAGAGACGCAGGTAAAAGGCCTATAGTGTTTAACACTACGGCACCTATGTAGGTCATGGTTTCCCTGTTTAGAACCTCCTTCATAGAGCCTTTCTCACTCTCACCCTTTGAGGGATGCTGCATGTAGGTCTTTAGCGACTTCTTAGCTAGGAACAGGCTAACCATCAACGCTAAATACGGTATGAATAAGACTAGGAAGGTCAGGTAGTAGCCGTATCCAGCTCCTAGTAGCGTTGCTAGGACTAAGGGACCTAGAACAGCCCCTATCTGATCCAACAACTCATGAAGCCCGAAAGCCTTTCCAGCCCCTATGGACTTGGAGGCGAAAGATATTATGGTATCTCTAGCCGGAGTTCTGACTCCTTTACCCAGTCTCTCAGTGATTACCAGGAGAGCTGCCAGCAGCCATCCTCCCCAGAGCTCCGCTATAGCTATTAAAGGTAGGGCTGCTATCAATCCGTATCCAAGGAAGACCAGAGGCCAGTAACTTCTAAACTTATCAGCTATTATCCCACTTACGGGCCTTGAAGCATAGGATATTAGCTCACCTAAACCTATCACTGTCCCTACTATAAGTGCTGAAGCACCCAAATGTCTCAGGTAGTCAGGTATTATTCCTCGTGACCCCTCATAGACTATGTCGCCGAGAAGGCTAACGAGCCCTAGCATTAAGACAGCTATGTATGCGGCTCTCTTCTCGGACATGAGAAAAGCCCCTATTAGGTAAATCCTTATACTTAATTAATACTTCGATCACACCCTGGGTGCAAGCTTATTAACTTAGTATCGTGACTAATAAGTCGCTTTAGAGGAGGGTTTTTCGATGAGGTTAGAGGAGCTTCTCCTAGAGCTTTCAGGGAGCAACCCTCTCACAATGTCGGTGATTGGGGGGTTAGCTATATCGCTGTTTAATGCTGTAGGCGCATTACCCGTATTAGTGATCAAGAACATGCCTCAGAAAGCTAGCTATGTGGGACTGGGGTTTGCAGCGGGGGTTATGCTAGCGGCGAGTTTTACAAGCCTTATTAAGCCAGGAATAGAGCTGGGAGGAGTTATACCTGTCCTCATAGGTATAGCACTAGGAGCGGCCAGTGTTAGCTTAGCTGACAGCGTTATACCACACTTGCATGCTGTTATTGGTCGAGAGGGAGTGTTAACTGAGAGGCTCAGAGCTATATGGCTATTCGTGATAGCGATCACCTTGCATAATATGCCTGAAGGGCTAGCAGTGGGTGTGGGTTTTGGATCGGGAAACATTAGGGAGGCTATTGTGCTAATGCTAGCTATAGGCCTTCAGAACGTACCTGAGGGGCTCTCGGTAGGCTTTGCCCTCCTATCTCAGGGATCTAAAAGCAGGCTCTACGCTTACCTTGTTTCTGTCCTCTCAGGATTTGTGGAATTGCCCTTAAGCACCTTAGGCACTCTTGCAGTAATATCCGCTAAGGGGACCCTTCCTTACGCGATGGGATTTGCGGCTGGGGCCATGATATTTGTAATTAGCGATGAGATAGTTCCTGAGACTCACAGGCTAGGCCATGAGAGGGTAGCTACGTATGGGCTTATAGCGGGTTTCATGTTAATGCTGTATCTGGACGTGATCCTGGGTTAATAGAATATATAGTACTATCCTTTTCTATTTTTTGATCAAGCTACGTCATACGTTAACCGATATGAGAGAGGTCATACTTCTAAGGTTGGGAGAGGTAACAATAAAGAGCAGCAGAGTCAGGAAAAGGTTTGAGAGCTTACTGCTCAGGAATATCAGAGACGCGTTAAGCTCTGAAGGGGTATTAAGGTACGGTATAATGAGAGACAGAGGTAGGATCTTCGTATATACGAACGAGATTGATAGATCGTTAGACGTGCTTAGAAGAGTGTTCGGCATAACTTCCCTATCTCACGCGTACGAATCCACATTTAATACCCTCGATGATGTACTTGAGCTTGGGGAAAGGATATTCAAAGGAAGAGTCGAGGGTAGAAAGTTTGCGGTCAGAGCTAGGAGAGTGGGATCCCATGACTTCACGTCACTGGACATTGAGAGAGAGCTTGGGTCAAGACTTCTCCCGTACTCTAATGGAGTTGACCTCTCTAAACCTGAGATAACGGTCTACGTGGAGGTTAGAGGTAAAAGAGTATATTTCTATGATAATGTCGTTAAAGCGTATGGAGGATTGCCTATAGGCTCTGAGGGTAAGGTAGTAGCGTTAGTCTCAGGTGGCTTTGACTCAGCAGTAGCAGCTTGGTACATGCTTAGGAGAGGGGCTGAAGTGCATTACGTCTTCTGCAATCTCGGGGGACCTATTCATGAGAAGGGTGTATTGTCGGTAACTAAGGTACTAGCTGACAGGTGGAGCTATGGATATGAGCCGAAGATCTACATAGTTGATTTTAGGAAATTATTGAGAGAGATAAGGAATAAATGCGACATCAGCCTCCTTAATGTCATACTTAAGAGATATATGTACAGGGCTGCTGAGCGAATAGCTAAAGACATAGGTGCGGATGCCATAGTTACCGGTGAATCTCTTGGACAGGTCTCATCTCAGACTCTTAGAAACCTTTATGTCTCCTCCCTATCTGTGAGAATACCTATACTTAGGCCTTTAATAGGCTTTGACAAGGACGATATAATCTCTCTTTCGAGGGAGATAGGAACATATGAGGCATCGCTAAAGGTCAGGGAGTATTGTGGTGCGTTTGCGGAGCATCCAAAGACGCGCTCAGAGGTAAAGGACGTTGAAAGAGAGGAAACTAAAGTAGATGTGAATGTGTTTGAAGAAGCGCTAAGCTCGTTAAAAGCGCTAGGGCTCAGAGGGGTAAAGGTGCAAGAGGAGGATCTCGAGATAGACGAAATTCCTGTTGATGCCGTGGTCATAGATTTAAGCGAGAAACCTATTAAGGGAGAGGCTAACTGGGTTAAGTGCTCCTTCGAGGAACTTTTAAGAAAAGCTAGTGAGCTTGATAGAAATAAGACATACGTCCTTATATGTGATGAGGGAGGGATAAGCCTGGAGGCAGCCCATTTTCTTAGGAAAATGGGACTAAATGCCTATAGTCTGAGAGGGGGATATAGATCTATGTGTAGACGTAGATATCGATACTAAAAGGTTATATATCATGTATATCTCTCATTCTGAAAGGTGTCTCTAATGAGCGAAGATGCGATTAAGTATAAGAACTACGTTATACCTAGGGACAGAAAGTACGCTGAAACCCATGAATGGATAAAGATCACTGAAGGTAACAAAGCTAGGTTGGGCATATCCGATTACGCTCAGAAGAAACTTAAAAGCGTTGTGTACGTGGATAAACCCGAGGTAGGTAAGGAATTTAGTAAAGGAGATCTTATAACCACTGTAGAGTCTGTGAAGGCTATAGGGGAAGTGTTTGCCCCTGTTAGATGCAAAGTATTAGGCTTTAATGAGGAGCTTGATGAGAATCCTAGCCTTATAAATCAGGATCCTTATGAGAAAGGATGGATAGTGGAGATAGAGGTACTTGACCTCAATGAGCTCAACTCTTTATTGGACGCTGAGAGGTACGTTAATGAAGTTATAAAGAAAGAGGAATAATCTCCCCCTCTCAATGCTTATTCTTTTTATTTTAAAATATTTAATTAAAAAATTAAATTATTAATGATAATACATTAAGTGAAAGTTTTTATACTCATCTAAGCTTCTGGGTATAGTTCTGATTTAAAAAGGGTGTTTAAGTGTGGCTAAAGGTCATACTCCCAGAAGAGGCTCCATGGCCTACTACCCTAGAAAGAGAGCTCGTAGTATAGTTGCAAGAGTAAGGAATTGGGGCAGCTCTGAGGAGGTTAAACTGCTGGGTTTCGCTGGCTATAAAGTAGGTATGCTTCATGTAATTAAAACGGAGGATAACCCCAACAGCCCGTTTTACGGACAAGAGGTAGCTAAGGCTGTTACCGTTATAGAGACTCCACCGCTCTTAGTACTAGGTGTTAGGACCTATGAGAGCACACCTTATGGCCTAAGAACTCTGTGCGAGGTCTGGGCTGAGAATCTACCTAAGGATCTTGGGAGAGTGTTTACTGTTCCTAAGAAGGAGAGCTATCATAAAGAGCAGCTGGAGAGGATGAGAAGCTTAGAGGAGAGGACCAGTGAGGTAAGGGTCATAGTCTCAACTCAGCCTCGTCTGGCGGGAATTCACAAGAAGAGGCCTGAGGTGTTTGAGATAAAGGTTGGAGGGGAACCTTCCAAGGCATTAGAGTACGCTATGGGCTTACTGGGTAAGGAGGTTAGGATAAATGATATCTTTAAGGAAGGGGATTACGCAGACGTCATATCAGTAACTAAGGGAAAGGGGTTCCAGGGAGTTATAAAGAGGTTTGGCGTCAAGGAGCTACTTAGGTGGCATAAACACAGGAAAGGTAGCAGAAGGATAGGTAGCGTGGGACCCACTAAACCAGCTATAATGTTCACCACACCCTTCCCGGGACAGCTAGGGTTCCATCAAAGAACTGAGTACAATAAGAGGATAGTGAAGATAGGGGACGTTTCCGGGAAAGACGAAGTAAACCCCGCAGGAGGATGGCCTCACTACGGCCTCGTTAGAAGCATGTATGTATTGATTGAGGGAAGTGTGCCTGGGCCAGCTAAGAGGCTTGTGAAGCTTAGGCACCCTGTGAGACCTAGGAGAGAGTCAAGGGAGGAACCCAAGATCGTGTACGTTAGTACTAAGCCTATAACAGGATAGGTGTGTTAAATGCAGCTTGTCAAGTCTGTGGTTAAGGAAGTTAACGTGTATGATCTCTCAGGCAACCCCGTCTCTAAGGTGGCCTTGCCTCCTCTGTTTAATGTCGAGGTAAGGCCTGACTTGATAAGGAGAGCGGTTTTAGCCTTAAATACCTCAAGGTTACAGCCTAAGGGCACTGATCCCATGGCTGGTAAGAGGACTACTGCTGAGAGCTGGGGTGTGGGATATGGTGTTGCTAGGGTTCCCAGGTTAAAGGGCAGTAACAGAGCTGCGTTCGTACCTCAGGCAGTGGGCGGTAGAAGGGCCCATCCCCCTAGAGTTGAGAAAAGGATCAGAGAGCTCATTAATAAAAAGGAGAAGAGGCTTGCGACCATATCAGCCATAGCCGCTACAGCCTCACGTTTTTACATAGAGAGAAGAGGGCATAAGGCGGGATCCGTGAAGGAGCTACCTCTCGTAATCTCAAACGAGCTTGAGAAGCTAAACAGGACTAAAGATGTGCGGGAGTTTTTAAAGAGCGTAGGCGCTTGGGATGACGTTATGAGGGCTTATAAAGGTAGGAGGGTAAGGGCAGGTAAAGGCAAGATGAGAGGGAGGAGGTATAAGGTTCCTAAAAGCCTGCTTATAGTCATCGGTGGTGAGAGCAAGGAGATTGTTAAGGCAGCTCGCTGCCTACCTGGTGTGGACGTCGTCACGGCTGATCACCTTACCGTGACGCACTTAGCTCCTGGAGGTGTTCCCGGAAGGTTAACGATTTATACGGTCTCCGCGTTAGAGAGGCTGAGTAAGAGGTTCGAGGGTGAGCTGATTGTCCGCTGATCTAGCCAAGATAATAGTCAGGCCCCTCGTCACTGAGAAGACCGTGTTCCTGGTGGAGAAGAATAACACGTTAACGTTTATCGTGGATATAAGGGCTAACAAAAAGCAGATAAAGGACGCTGTTGAGAAGCTTTACGGAGTTAAGGTGGTTAAAGTAAACACTCTGATAACTCCTCGCGGAGAGAAGAAGGCCTACGTTAAGCTCTCGAAAGAGTACAACGCCGTTGACGTAGCGGCTAGGATAGGTATGTTGTGAGGTGAGGTCACATGGGTAAAAGGCTGCTTGTTCAGAGAAGAGGTAGAGGGGGCTCGGTGTTTAGAAGCCCTAGCTGGAAGAGAGTGGGTGCTGTAAAGTATAGGGAGTACGATCCTAAAATCTTCTCTAGTAAGGTGCTAACAGGCATTGTGAAGGAGATTCTCCATGATCCAGGGAGAGGGGCGCCTGTCGCCAAAGTCGTGTTTGAAGATGGAGTTGAGATGTTAATGCTTGCACCCGAGGGACTGGCCATTGGACAGAAGATATACTATGGTGAGAACGCGCCAGCCCAGCTTGGTAGCATACTTCCCTTAAAGAAGATACCTGAAGGTAGCTTAGTGTGTAACGTCGAGCTGAGACCGGGGGATGGAGGTAAGCTAGCTCGGTCGAGCGGAGCTTACGTAACAGTTCTGGCCCACTCAGGCGATAAGACGCTTATACAGTTACCTTCGAAGAAGGTTAAGGAGGTTAACTCCAACTCAAGGGCAACCATAGGTATAGTGGCGGCCGGTGGAAGAATAGAGAAACCTTTTCTGAAGGCGGGTAAGATGTATCACTGGTCTAAGGCTAGGTCATTCAAGTATCCTACAGTCAGAGGAAAGGCTATGAGCGCTTACGCTCATCCTGCTGGAGGCGGGCATCATCCTAAGGGTTTAACACCCGCAGCCAGAACGGCGCCTCCAGGTCAGAAGGTTGGCCATATAGCGCCCAGGAGAACGGGTAGGAAGAGAGGAAGCAAGTAAGTTTCTTTAATCGGCTTTTAGGTTTTAATATACTACAATTTTATATTTAAGCTCTAATGCTATAAAGTTGTTTTTAGTAGTTAGTGGTGAGTAGGTATGAGCTTCCTAGCTGCTATTGACCCTGAAGCAGGTAGGTTGAAAGGGTACTTAATGCTTCTTAAGAGCTCTGAGCAGGTGAAGGCTCTAGCTCATCCTCTTAGGTTCAAGATACTTGAGATACTGTCCGAGACGCCTCTTTACCCCAAGGAGCTTTCTAAGAAGCTGGGGATCAACGAACAGCTTATATACTATCACATCTCTGAACTTAAGAGGAGAGGGTTCCTTAAGGAGATCTCCTCCCAGAAGATCAGAGGAGCTAGGTCGATAATGTACGGTCTTTCCTCTGACGGGTTCGCTGTGTTGTTCTCTGAGAAGGAGGAAGAGAGGGGGAGGGGAGTGACCTTGCCCTTTATATTCAGGAGCATAATGAAGAGCGGTAAGCTGGTTGTAGTGGTTAGTAGCCCCCAGCCACACGGTCCCTTCAGAAGCAGGGGGATAGATCACCACCTTGTAGCTCAGTTTACCTTTTACCTTGGAGCCTCCTTTGGGTATGTCCAGGGGCTTGAAGTAGTCTTGGATACGGATGTTAGAGAGAGAACGTTACGTGAGAATAACCTCATGCTAGTAGGGGGGCCAGCTGTAAACATGATCACGGCTAAAATAAACGATAAGCTACCGATTCACTTTGAGGTGATGAGAGATAACATAATAGTCTCGAGGCTCTCAGGGAAGGAGTATTACGAGCCTGAGGACGGGATCATAGAGATGCTGAATAATCCGTTCAACCCTGAGAAAAAGGCGGTGGTGATCGCTGGGAAAAGTTATCCTGGGACGAGGGCTGCGTTCACAGCGCTTTATAAGAACCCTGTCAGCATATCCAAACCTAACGCGTACAACGATCGCTTCATAGCTCACGTGGTTGAGGGCGTGGATGAGGACGGTGATGGAGTCATAGACAACACTATGGTGCTAGAATGAGGTAATGTTGCTAGAGGTAAAGGACCTAAGCCTTAAGCTGGGATCTAAGAGCATATTAAGGAACGTCAGTTTGGAGATAGATAAAGGAGAGGTTCATGTACTTTTCGGCCCTAATGGGGCTGGTAAGTCTACTTTACTTAAGGCTATTATGGGTATACCTCCCTACGACAAGGTTGAGGGAAAGATAGTCTTTGATGGAAAGGATATAACTAAGCTAAAGCCCTATGAGCGAGCGTTACTGGGTATTTCGCTCTCATATCAACATCCTCCGCCCATAAACGTTAAACTAGCGTATTTGCTTAAGAAGGTGAGGGAGAAGTACGGTTCCTCTAACGAGATGGTTGAGAGCATAATCCCTTCCTACCTTCTCGGAAGAGATGCCTTCCTCACATTTAGTGGTGGAGAGTCAAAGCGTGTAGAGATGGGCATCTCTCTTCTTCAGAGTCCTAAGCTGGCTCTGCTCGACGAGCCGGATAGTGGAGTAGATGTGGATAGCATTAAGGTCATTGCTCACTCGATCGATATGTTGAGGGAGAAGGGAGCGGCAATACTCCTGGTAACTCACTTGGGGTATGTAACCGGCTATTTAAGGAAGATAGACAGGGCTCACGTCATCGTAAGAGGGTCTATAGTCGTCAGCGACGAGTTTGAGGAGATATACAGAAGGGTTATAAGGGAAGGGTACTCCTCGTTCCTAAAGGGGATGGTAGATGACTGATTCCTCCATTAGAGCTTTGGAGAGGCTAGGAGCTGATGTAAGGGGAAACATGATCTCAGGGAGTTACTTCCTTAGAGATAACCATGTATCGTTGCTCATCAAAAAAGTGCTTGAGAGAAGCGGAGCTATACTTATGGACCTCAAGGAAGCCAGGTCCAAAGTGGAATGGCTAAGGCGATATTACTGGAGAGCTTTGAGTCCTGGCGCTGATAAGTTCACTAAGCTGGCTTCAGAAACTGAGGAGAACGGTGTTGTCCTCTACGTACCTAGAGGAACTAAGATAAAGCTGCCCATACAGTCATGTTTCCTGATATCTAAGCCCGATTGGGAGCAAGTAGTGCATAACGTGGTTGTGGTGGATGAGGGAGCTGAGGTGACCCTGAACACAGTCTGCGCAGCGGTAACTGAGGATACCTTGCATGTAGGTGTCACAGAGATGTATGTAGGTAAGGGCGCTAAGCTTAACTACGTTATGATACATGGGTGGAGAGAGAGCTCGGAGGCAAGACCTAGGACCGGTGCTGTGGTTGAGGAGGGAGGCGTGCTTAACATGTACTATGTAAACCTGAGGCCCGTCTCGCTGGTACAGTCCTCCCCTGTGGTGAGGTTGAACGTGGACTCCAGCGTTAACATAACCTCCATACTATTAGGTTTAGGTGGTAGTAGGCTTGAGGTAGGGTCTAAGGTAGAGCTATCGGCTGAGGGAGCTAGTGCTGAGATAGTCTCTAGGAGCATAGCCAGGGATGAGAGCAGGATTAGGATGCTAGGCGAGCTTGTTGGGATGAGCAGCGGAGCTAGGGGTCACTTGGAGTGTAAGGGTCTTCAGCTCTCGGATAGGGCTGTGATAGAGGCTATACCTATATTGAGATCTGAAAGTGAGGATGTTGAGCTAACTCATGAGGCTGCTATAGGGAGGTTATCGGAGGAGGGCCTTTACTACTTGATGTCTAAGGGGTTCAGCGAGGAGGAAGCTACTTCCATGATGATTAGAGGTTTCGTGGATGTTGGTCTGGAAACCATGCCACCTGCCGTTAGGCCTCAGATAAGTACGGTCCTTAACTTAATCGCTAAATATGGTAAGGGGTAATTATCATATAGCGGGTCTTCATGCTAAGGTTTAGTGAGAAACCTTGCGTGCTCAGCAGGACAATAAGTAACGCGTTCTTACCGGCTGTACGCTCTAGTCGTGAATACTTAGGGGTCTACTATCCTATCCTGTTTGTTAAGGCGAGGGTGAAGGTAAGACCTGAGGTGCCCGGGATAGCTAACAGGGAACATAGGCTGTTCGTCCTTCCCACAAGGAAGGTTACCCTAGCTAAGGAGATTTACGGCCTTACTGTCGACCACGACTTCGAGAGGGATCTCAGGAGCATCCCTGAGAACGGACTACTATTCTTCGATGTAGAATATCTAAGGAAGACGGACTTTGTAGGGACGGCATTCAGTAAGGTAAAGAAGACTCTAGCTAGTATGTATGGAGGGTCCTCTACTGTATACTATGTGACAAGGATAAACAAGTACTCTAGGTTGGGGGAGGACTTCTCCGAGTTTAAAAAGAGGATTGAGAGTGATATTAGGGAGTACCTTAGGACCAAGCGAGAGCAGCTAGAGAGTACGTATGCTATAGGGTTAAGGGAGGTCAAGCTAGCTATAGAGAACGTAAAAGCGGAGTTAAACAGGCTTAAAGAGCTCAGGAGAGCCCTAAAGAGGAACAGGGAGAAGGAGAGTAAGAAGGGGCTTTTCAGGAAGAGGCACAGCACTGAAGCTACGGAAGTGAGCCTTGAGAAGATTGCCGTAGAGGAGCAGGAGCTGCTAATGAGACTCAGGCTTCTGAGAAAGGAGTATTACACGTTAGAGAGGGAGAGGGATAGGGAGATGAGGGAGTTCTACAGACACTACCCTAGGATCAAGACGTTAACCTTGCGCATAACTGAGAGGAACATTAAGATAGTTGAGTCTCAATGCTACGTTCTGTGGCTACCGCTCGGTTTAGATAGCGATACGTTGGTTCCAAGGGTTAACCTTTATAATGGAAGTAAGATAACTGACCTTAGTCTAGCTTGGAGGCTTTTCTCACGGGAGGTTTAGACACGTACTCTATCTCGTCCACTATGTAGAACCTTAACGGTACATCTAGGTCTTCTTTGACACCAATCCTATAGTTTCTACCCACCTTGAAACCTGAGAACCCTTCGTCAACTATCGTTACAGGGCCTTCAGGGTCATAAACCTTAAGCCCGTTAAGGTCCTTCGTTATCATGAATGCCTTAGAGAGCTTTCCAGGCCCGTTAGCTACGTTTCTTACGTCGCTTACTTTTCTGTTCCTTAACATTCTCTGAATACCTTGTAACGGCTTCACAGCTCTTATCAGAACAGCCGAGGGTACGCCTTTAGGCTCAGTGATCACGTTAAGAAGCCAATTACCATGGACCATGTATATGAATATCGTGCCAGGCTCTTCCCACATAAACCTGTTATGAGGTAGCTTCCCCCTCCTAGCTCTGCTCGCCGGGTCCTCCGGCCCGTAATAGGCTTCTGTCTCAACTATCATACCCTTAAGGACATCATCAGCTATTTTTCGCACTAGTACCTTACCTAAAAGCTCCTTAGCTACCAGGTCAGGCCTCCTTACAAAGAAGTCCTTCCCAAGTACTCTACCCATAGGTTTCTACTTTATGAAGAAGTTCGGTATTCTAGCGTATTCAATCAAGTAGTCGGGTATCCCGTTGTTCTCAATTATATGTCTATATATGAAGGCACTTGGCCTAGGCGTTCTCTCCTTGGTCTCCATGTTAACGTAGAATAGCCCAAACCTCATGCTGAACCCAGATGCCCACTCCAGGTTATCTATGAGGCTCCAGTGTAGGTATCCGAAAACGTTCGCTCCATCCTCCTTCATAGCCTTGTGAAGGTGGTAAAGGTTCGAGACGAGGAACCAGGGTCTATGTCTGTCTTTGCTATCCGCTATGCCGTTCTCGGTAACGGCTATGGGCCTCCCATACCTCTTATACAGGTTTACCGCGGCTCTTAACCCCTCAGGGTAGATCTCCCATCCGAGCTCGGACGTGGGTCTATTAGCTGCGGAGAACGAGCTTGGCTCACAGTCATGTCCGTAACCCTGCACTATCTCAAATCCCGGCCATTCCTCCCTATCCCTTACTACGGTCCGGGTGTAGTAGTTAACTCCTATCCAGTCCGCTCGGTCCTTAAGATCCTCTCTCTTAACAGCCCCCTCCTCTTTCCCTATGTGAACGTCAAGGAGCCCATTGACTATAGCCTCGAAGAACCAGAGGTTATATAGGTAGTTAGCTCTCTCCGCCGCACTGAGGTGCGAGGGCTCCAACGGCTCTGCAGGGGAGACAGCGTATATGACACCTACCCTAGCGTCCTTACCTGATACCTCCTTTATCTGGTCATAAGCCCTGGCATGCGCCTGAACCATGTTGATTGCCGCCTTTCCCAGGGCCTCTCTGTTCCTTATACCTGGGGGGAACCTCCCCATCATGTACCCTGAAGTCCACACCACGTTTGGCTCGTTGAACGTACTCCACAGGTCAACAAGGTCGCCGAATTTCCAGGCTATGTATGCCGCGTACTTAGCGAACTCCACTACTGACTCCTTGTCTACCCATCCCCTAGGCCCTTTAGCCGCGTTGCTGTCCCTGACAGCTATCGGGTCATGTAGCCAGAGAGGTAGGGGCCAGTGATACAGGTTTAGAACGAGCTTCATGTCCCTACCCTTTATGTCCAGGAATATCTCCCTGTAGCGCTTGACAGCTGATCTGTTAGCGAGCCTGTCGAGCTCCTGAAGAGCCTTCTCACCAATCTCCACGTGCTTTACACCTTCCTCGTCCTCATTAATGTAAACCTTAACCTCCTTAGTGGAGCTGGGAAATATCCTGCTCCACTCTGGGTTAAGGCGCCAGGCGTTAAGCCCGAGCCACTTGCCTAGGGAGTGGTCCCTCCTAAACAGGTCCCAGTATCCCGGTCCGTTCTCGGGGAGATCCCCACTTACCATGCCTCTCTCAATGTTGGTCTTGTCGTGCAGCCAGACGTACCAGTCGCTGTTCGGGTCCACGGACTCCCTGGAGAAGCCCATCTCGTACTGGAAAGCCGCCATTGAGATGCCCCAGAGGAAGTCCTTAGGGAATACCAAGCTTGAACCTCTCATATTCCTACAACACCATGCTTGATTATGTGGCATTCCTAACTTTTAAGTTACCCCTCGGTGAGCCTCTATTATACAATGGCTTTTCCGGGTTCACCTCATTATACTTAGTCCATCTACCAGAACTATCCCGCTCTTTAACGCGCCCATCACGAGCGGGTTCCTCTTCTTTAACAACCTTCTGTACTCGCTCACCGTGACCAAGACAGGCTCTATCCTCGGATATAGCTTTAGACACTCATATATCAGGTCCAGTCTTTTGAGAGGATTTAACGGTAGTCTTCCGCGAACTATCACGAGCACGTCTATGTCACTCCACTCGTTGAAGTCACCTTTGGCCACACTACCATGTAATATTAGAGTTGAGCCACCTAGCTTCTCAAGCACGCACTCAGCGAAGTTTCTGGCGTGTCTTATGTACTCTTCTCTCTGCTTAACTCTCTCCTCAATGATTCCCATGTCTCCCTAACCCAGTTTACTACCTTTTCAGCCATCGCTATGGCTTCCTCAGCCTCGCTTTTGGAGTACCAATCTTCGGGTATGCCCTCGCTCCAGGCATCTGGGTACCTAGTAGGGATATACATTTTATTCAACCTCTATATAGCTAGGTACGTTTCCAAGAATATTCTTTATCTCCAATAACAACATTGGAAGCTCCCGATCTGGGGAGAGAATATATAAGTTAAGGCAAGGAAGTATTCAGTGTTAGGTCTAGGTGCCTAGTATATGTCTGACCTAAAGATAGCCATTATAGGTGCTGGTAGCGTTGTCTGGTCCGCCACGATCGTTCATGATCTCTGCTTGACGCCTGGGCTTTACGGGAGTACCATCGTGTTCATGGATATAAGCGAGGAGAGGCTGAACCTTATACACACGTTTGCTGAGAGATACTCGTCCGAGGTTAAGGCTAGGTTTAGGTTTGAGAAGACGACTGACAGGAAGGATGCCATACGGGACGCCGATTTCGTCATAAACACCGCTATGGCAGGGGGTCACTACTACTACGAGAAGATGAGGGGCATATCTGAGAAGTACGGTTATTACAGGGGAATCAACAGCGTGGAGTGGAACATGGTCTCAGACTACCATACCATATGGGGGTATTACCAGCTTAAGCTCGCGATGGACGTGGCGAGGGACGTCGGGGACCTTGGTAGGGACGCGTGGCTACTACAGCTGGCTAACCCTGTGTTCGAGCTAACCACCTTACTGAGTAGGGAGACGAAGGTTAGGCTGATAGGGCTCTGTCACGGCCATCTAGGCTACAAGGAGATGGCTGAGGTCATGGGCCTGGATGAGAGGGACGTGGAGGTCGAGTCCATAGGGTTTAACCACGTGATATGGATGACCAAGTTCAGATACAAAGGTGAGGACGCTTACCCCATGCTGGATGAGTGGGTAGAGAGGAAGGCTAAGAGCTACTGGGACGAGTGGTACAGCTCCCAGACTAACCCCTTTGACATTCAGATGTCTCCCGCGGCCGTGGACATGTACAGGAAGTACGGGCTTTTCCCTATAGGCGACACGGTGAGAGGAGGTACGTGGAAGTACCACAGGGACCTCGAGACGAAGAAGAGGTGGTACGGGCCTACCGGAGGCCCTGACTCGGAGGTAGGCTGGGCCATCTACCTAAGACTTAACGGGGAGAAGATGAGGCTGCTCAAGAGGGCCATAGTTGAGGGCTCAATCCCCCTGAGAGCTTTCTTCCCTCCTAAAAGGAGCGACGAGTCTGTGATACCGATCATAGACTCCATAGCCAACGATAAGCCAGGTGTTTACCAGGTAAACGTGCTCAACAACGGGGCTATAGAGGGTATACCGGACAACGTGGCTGTGGAGATACCGGCCAGGGTTGACGCTAAGGGCGTTCACAGGGAGAACACCTGGAGGCT
>CAZKLN010000003.1:0-1492 GCA_964553765.1 uncultured Thermofilaceae archaeon | reverse complement strand
GACACGTCCCTATGCCTCGGCATGTACCTTATGAGGAAGTTCGTCAGCTGCTCCCACTTAGTTGCCCATATCTTAAGCAGGAGGTCATACTCCCCCGTGATTATATGGGCTTCCTCAACCCACGGCAACGCCTCATCGCCGTTGCAGTCTTTGACTATCTCGTTGGCCAGCAGCTCCTGGTTAGACCTCTCACCTATAACCCCTCCCCTCCTAGCCTTGACCAGGACGAACGCTAGATACTTGTACCCCAGTTTATTAGGATCAACCACCGCTCTAAAACCCCTTATCACTCCCCTCTCCCTGAGTTTCTCGACCCTCTCAACGACCGTGGTTCTAGGAGCCCTAACTCTCCTTGCTAGCTCAGCGAGGGCTAGCCTACCTTCAGCCTGAAGCAGCTCCAGGATCCTCACGTCCAGGGCATCCATAAGCATCCCGTCAATGATAAATACTCCCTGCTAAATTTCATACTTTCAGGGGGCCGTAGTCCAGCTTGGTAGGATGCCTGGCTTGGGCCCAGGTGGTCCCGGGTTCGAATCCCGGCGGCCCCACCAGAAATCCAGTTTTTACCCAGGTGATAAGGGCTGAGATCTGGGAATTACGGACCATATGCGTTCGTGTTCATAGCCCTATTCCTGACGTTCGCCGCGGGCTTCATCGCTGGGTATATGATGTCCCCAGGTAAGGAGGAACCCGCTATTACGCCTCTACCCGACAAGTCCTACTACGCCGTGGTTAAGGGGCTTATCGACAGGGCTAACAGGAGTGTAGCAGTCATCATGTACGTGGTTAAGTACGATCCTAACGAGATTGATGATCTAGTGAACACGCTGCTTAACGCCCTTGTTAGGGCTAAGGAGAGGGGTCTATCGGTCAGGATCGTTCTGGACGACGCTACTTACAGAAGCTACAGGGAGACGCTGGATTACTTAATGTCTAAGGGCGTTGAGGTCGCTCTGGACGAGAAAGCCGGCGTGACTACTCACGTTAAGATGGTGATCATCGATGAGGAGTACCTGGTCGTGGGAAGCCATAACTGGACTGAGTCAGCCCTGAGCTACAACCACGAGTACAGCGTGATGATAAGGTCCAGGGAGATGGCGGGGAGAGCGCTCTCATACTTCAACAATATATGGGTTAAAGGAAGAAAGGTAGAGACCTAGCGTTTATGGCCATACCTTTCCCAGTGAACCTTGGAGCTTAACGGCTCCCTGTCCTTAGACGGAGACTCAGCTGGATAACCGAGGGTCACAGCGCAGAATACCCTGTACCTCTCAGGCACGTTCAGCACTCTCCTAAACTCCTCCTCGTACTCAGAGTCATGAACCCCTATCCAGCACGTCCCAAGGCCTTGAGCATGAGCTATCAAGAGAAGGTTCTGAACAGCCGCACCACAGTCACATCTCCAGTGCCTAGGCGACCTTGAGGGATCAGCTAAAACCACTATGACGACAGGGCTCTCAGCCATGTGCCTACCCCACCTATGTACCTCAGC
>CAZKLN010000002.1:2298-86252 GCA_964553765.1 uncultured Thermofilaceae archaeon | reverse complement strand
TGGTGCGGGGGCCGGGATTCGAACCCGGGCAGGCCTACGCCAGCGGATCTTAAGTCCGCCCCCTTTGTCCTAGCTCGGGCACCCCCGCTACTGATTTAGTTATCTTTACCTTCTAATTTAATTTTTCTTTCTGGTTAAGCTTGTAGAATTGACGATGACATAAAGTGATTTTTCAGGAGGAAGTGGAGGTAAGTGTTTAGTGGTCAGCGAGGTCTCCATTCATCATACTTTTACAGTTAACTTCGGGCTCCTCATCCCCAGGAATAACAAGCATACCATTGTTTTAAAGTTATCTGGGACTCTGTACTAATCTGAGGTTTTAACAATGGTTAGGGTGAGGTTCGTAACTAGAAATAAACATAAGGTTCTTGAGGCCTCCGCTGTGTTGGCGAGATACGACATAGAGGTTGTTCAGGCTCAAAGAAGTAAGGTGGAGATCCAGTCAGCCAGTCTCGAGGAGGTAGTGAGATATGCGTTACGTAGCTTGAAACCTGAGAGCGAACCTATCGTTGTAGAGGATGCGGGGCTTTTTATACACAGGCTTAATGGTTTTCCCGGTCCCTATTCCTCGTTTGTTTACAAGACTATAGGCATTGAAGGTGTTCTAAAGCTCATGGAGGGTGTGGAGGACAGAGAAGCCAGCTTCGCCTCAGTCGTGGGAATACTTACTCCCTCAGGTGAGGTGAGGCTGTTCTCAGGTGTTACTAAAGGAAGTATAGCCACGGAATCTAGGGGGAGCAAGGGGTTTGGTTTTGACCCTATTTTCATACCTGAAGGCTGTGATAAGACGTTCGCTGAGATGAGCATTGAGGAAAAGAATGCTCTCTCTCATCGAGCTAAGGCCTTCATGAAGTTGGGTGAGTGGCTTACTAACAAATCGTAGAGTAAGCTTTTAAAACACCTGATTGTTGCCTATCTTAGGTGTAACATGGTGAACGTCTGGAAGCTTAGGACAGCTATGCTAGGCACTCTAGCCTTAATCATAGGCTTTTCAACACTCCTGATAACGGTACTGTTGAGTATAACAGGGACGTTCAATCTTAGCTCTCTGCTAGTCTTCGTAATAGCGCTTAACTTGGCTCAATGGCTGGTGGCTCCCTATATAATAGAAGGGCTTTACGGAGTAAAGGAGGCTGACCCAGAAAGTTATAGGGAGCTTCATGCAATGCTTGAAAGCCTAAGCTCTAAAGCTGGCATACGTAAGCCTAAGCTTATGATAGCTGAGACTCCTGTGCCCAATGCCTTTGCATACGGCTCTCCTCTTAGCGGACCAAGGGTTGCGGTTACCAGAGGACTCTTGAACAATCTAAGCAATGAGGAGATAGAAGCTGTGCTTGGTCACGAGCTAGGTCATCTGAAGCACAGGGACGTTCAGCTCATGATGTTCGCCTCCGTATTGCCCTCTCTCTTCTACATACTCTCCAGGTACTTCCTTTTTGCAGGATATGAGGAAGAGCGGAGGGGGGACGTAATAGCTATTAGCTTGATAAGCCTAGCTGCGTATTACGTTCTCTCACTTTTCACACTCTACCTTAGCAGGCTTAGGGAGTACTATGCCGATTTCTTCAGCGTTCAAATAGCTCCTAATCCCAGGGAAGGATCTAGGAGGCTCATGAACGCTTTAGCTAAGATAGTTCTCTCCACCTCAAAGCTTAAGACATCCGGGATGAAACTAGGTATAATGGGGTTTAAGGAGCTTTTAATAGCTGATCCAGATAGCGCTGAGACCGAGGCATCAGCTTTATCCTCAACTTACGGTATAGATGAAGGTGTAAGAAGGCTGCTGAACAGGAAACTGACATTAGCGGAGCGTTTGATAGAGCTCTTCTCAACCCACCCTAACATAGTTAAAAGGCTCAAGGCCCTAGAGGAGCTTGCAAGGTAATGTTTAGCATTGGGTAAAGTAGAGGTAGTTAACCACCCTGAGTTAGAGGAGGCTTGCAAGCTCCTCAAGAAATGGGTAGGTCCTAATAGAGTAATATTAATAGTAGCTAACTCAACAGTGAATTACGTAGGAAGAGCATCGTCTACTCTCTCATGGGGAGAAGTTGCTCCTCGAGTAGCTAGAGGGTCAGACCGTTACTTTACAGGAACGGTCTTGAGCTTAAGAAATATGGAAGTATACTTACAGCCCTTTCGGAGAAGTAGGACATATCTTTATTAAACCATCAGAGTCTTACAAAGCATGGTTTACAGGGAGTTCGTAGATCTAAACTACATCCCGTCCTCCGACGAGCTCATAGCTCTTTATAGGATAGAGCCAGCCAAGGGTTTCTCGATAGAAGATGCTGCCGGAAGAGTGGCTAGTGAGAGCAGCGTAGGTACCTGGACTGACGTAAAAACTATGACAGAGTTTGTTAAGGAGATGAGAGCAAGGGCTTATGAGATAGAAGGTAGCTACGTAAAAATAGCGTATAGACCTGAGCTGTTCGAAGTCGGTAACATGTCACAGGTCTTTAGCGCTATAGCAGGCAACGTGTTCGGAATGAAGGCTGTTAGAAATCTGAGGCTTGAGGATGTCTACTGGCCTAGGGACATCGTTAAGAGCTTCCCAGGTCCGTTACATGGAATGAAAGGGGTTAGGGAGATACTTAAGGTTAAGAAAAGACCTTTGACTGCTACAGTCCCTAAACCTAAGATAGGTCTCAGTCCTGAGGAATATGGTAAGACAGCGTACGAGATAATGGTAGGAGGTATAGATCTAGTTAAGGACGATGAGAATAACACCAGTTTAAACTTCTGTAAGTTTAAGGAACGTGTGGAGAGCGTGCTTAAAGCCAGGGACAGAGCTGAGAACGAGACGGGTGAAAGGAAGGGCTTCTTAGCTAATATAACCGCGCCTTACAGGGAGATGCTGAGAAGAGCCAAGCTAGTTAAGGAACTAGGCGGAGAGTTCGTCATGATAGATATACTAACAGTCGGGTGGTCTGCCCTCCAGGGGTTTAGGGAGGAGAACAACGACCTTAAGTTAGCCGTACATGCTCACAGGGCATTTCACGCCGCCTTCACAAGGAACGTTAAGCATGGTGTCTCAATGAAAGTTATAGCTGAGGCAGCTAGGCTCACAGGGGTTGATCATTTACACGTAGGTACCGTTGTAGGTAAGTTAGAGTCTAAGAGAGTCGAGGTACTTACCTTAGCGGACATACTAAGGCTTGATAAGAACAGGGAGTGCAAAAGGAGAAGGGTTCTGAGGAAGAACTGGTGGGGACTTAAGCCTGTCATGCCTGTCAGCTCAGGAGGGCTTCATCCAGGGTTAATACCTTACGTGATCGATCTTTTCGGCCCAGATGTACTAATACAGGTGGGTGGGGGAGTCATGGGGCACCCTGAAGGTCCCTTAAGCGGGGCTAGGGCCATTAGGCAGGCTATAGATGCTGCCTTAAACGGTGTTGATCTAGAGGAATATGCCGAGAACCATCCTGAGCTGAGGGAAGCGTTAGGAAAATGGGGATTCACTAAGCCTATGTGATCGCTAAACTTAAGCTCTCAGTTTATTAAGCATTTTCACTATATTTATTTAAGGGAACATGAACTTACTAAGAACTTTGCTGAGACTAGGCGGTGCTTATAAGTTATATGAAAGAATGCTTGAGGGAGAGGTCAAAGACGGGGAAATACCGAGCCATATAGCCTTCATACTTGACGGTAATAGAAGATGGGCGAGGTTACGTAACGTACCTTCATGGATGGGGCATGAGGAAGGTGCTAAAAAGGCTGATGAAGTGCTAGACTGGTGTCTAGAGCTAGGGGTTAAGACGGTAACTCTCTTCATTCTATCAACTGAGAACATAAGCAGGAGAAGTAGACATGAGCTTCTTAAGCTTTATGAGATAATTGAGAGGCATTTAAGGAGTAAACTGGATGATAAGAGGATTCATGAGAATAAGGTTAGGGTAAAGGCGTTAGGGAGACTGAATCTCCTACCCTCAACCATAAGGAAACTTCTAATGGAGTTAGAGGACATGACTAGAACATATGATGAGCGCTATCTTAACATAGCGATTGCCTATGGAGGGAGGGACGAAATTATCGAGGCAGCTAGAAAGTTAGCTAGAGATGTGGTTCATGGTAAGGTTATGCCAGAGGAGATAAACGAGGAGCTTTTCAGTAAGTATCTTTACACATCTCACCTACCAAACCCCTATCCAGATATGATAATAAGAACTAGTGGCGAGCTCAGAATAAGTAACTTCCTTCTATGGCAGTCAGCATACTCAGAAATAGTTGTAATAGATGTCTATTGGCCAGAGTTCAGGAAGATAGACCTTCTTAGGGCGATAAGAACGTATCAGAAAAGAAACAGGCGCTTCGGAAGATAGAACATCATCACTTCATCCCTTAGCTTGCAAAAAGACTTAAATTAAGTGTCTAAAGCTTAACTATTGGTGAGTGCGTCTTGGGAGGTAGGAAGAAACCTAGCATCTCTCAGCTTGAGAAAAGGATGAGCAAAGAGAGGAAAGAGAGGGAAAAGGGTAAGGCAGACAGGAGCTATGAAATGAGGCTAAAACCCTCAGGCGAGCTTACTCAAGGCTCTATAGATCAAATAATTGAAGGTATTAAGGGAATGCCCTACGTAACCCCCTATCTCTTAGCTACAAAATTCGGGCTTAAAATAAGCAGGGCTAAATCCGTTCTCAGGGAGCTAGAGTCTAAGGGAGTACTTAAGCTTGTTGATAAGAACAGAAGGCTGTCAATATACGTAGTCGCCTCTTAAAGCTGTTTAAACTATATCAGTTATAGAAGTAGGCCTCGGCTTGTACACCTCTAGTAGCTTTTTCTCAGCATTTATAACTCCTAGCTTACTTCTACTTATCAGTTTATGTGAGAGCAGTTTTTCTATCACTTCTCGTGGATTCCTTACTCCTAATCTCTTAAGATCCTGAATAAATCGTATTTCACCTACACTCCAATATTTAGATAGGTAGTCTAAAGCCTTAACTAAATCAGGATCATCAAAGCTAGGAGCTCTTTCTTCTTGAATAACAATCACTTGTTCCTGAGTTACTTCTCTATCTTCAGGAAGAGAAGCTTCAGGCTTAGAGACATCCTTGGTTTTTCCCTTTACTTCTTCTTTTTCTTTAAGGAAGTTTACAAGGTTAACCTGAGAACTATTTTTTACTCCTTTTTTTCTTTTAAGTTTAGTTTTCCTTAAGGATTTTCTCACCTTTAGATTACTACGTTCCTTTGGAATTTCTCTCATGCTGCTAGAGGAGGCAACGTATTCTACTTTTTTAGGTATATAAAGCTCTAGACTTTCGTCAATAAGCTCTTTTTCCTCTGATAGCTTAACTTCCCTGTTTTCTTTTAACTCTTCAAATAGTAAATATAAAGTCAAGGGAGTTAGCTTTCTCCTCTCACCCCACGCTAATATATCGGAAGACTTCAATGTTCCTTTCTTCCTAAGCTCTTTCATTAAATCTTTCAAAAGATCCTCAAAATCAGACATAACCTCAACTGATATAGGGTTTAACCCTAACTTAAATCCTGTTATGTAGCTTTCGCAGTTTTGTAGCAGCAAAACTGCTTTTAAAGAAAAATTCACTCACTTTATTTCAACTTTTATCTCTGAAGAATTTAATATTTTAATCAAATATTCATCATTTCTATTTTTAAATATTTGAAAAGATAGCTCTCTGTTCCCTAACTTTATCCCTTTAAGTTTAAGACTTTTTAATCCTTTAGGTAATGAAGGTTTAAGGATAACCTTTTTTCTCTCTATATCAGGCTTCATATTAATCATTGAGGTTAAAAAAGCAAATATACTGGCAGCTGACCATGCTTGAGGTTTATTAGCTGTGGGAATAGGTACAGGAATTTTACTCATTTCCTTATCAATACCGCTAACTAACTCTGGTGCTTGATGATCTTTCATCAGATAAATCATCATGAACATTGAGTTAGATAATATACTAGCTAATTTGTTAAAACCAGTATATGAGAGCCCTAAAGCTATTATAGCATTATCATGGGGCCAAACGCTACCATTATGATAGCTGAAAGGATCATAGCTATTCTCATTTGAACTAAGAGTTCTAATACCCCATCCAGAAAACATATCTTTCTTAAATAATCTTTCAGCTATAGCTCTCTCCTTATAAGCTATTCCTGAGAAAAGTAGATGACCCGGGTTAGAGGTTACTACACGTGAAGGAAGATTAAACCTGTCAAGAGCTAAAGCATAGTATTTCAAGTCATTTAACCAGTATGCCCTATTAAATCTCTCCTTAAGTTTAAGAGCATCCTTCCTAATTAATTTACCATCTAATTTCAGGTAATCCTGTATTGACAGTAAAGAATTTAATGCTTTATACGTATAACCCTGAACCTCGACTAAAGCTATTGGAGGCTTTAGTGGTTTTCCTCTTTTATCAATTATAGCCGAACCAGAGTCTTTCCATCCCTGATTATCAAGTCCTCTCCTCGCTTTCTTTACATATCTGATAAACCCCTCTCCCTCATCTAACTTATAATATATCCAGTTTAAGGCAGCTTCGATGTTATCCTTAATCTCTTTAATAGTTTCTATGTCACCAGTCCACATGTAGTACTCGCATGCAAGTATTAAGTACAGCGGAGTTGAATCAATACTTCCATAGTAAGGATTAAAGGGAAGCATATTGGAACAAGAGAGTTCTCCGACTCTTAACTCATGTAATATTCTTCCGGGTTCCTCATCCCTCTTAGGATCATGTTTTTTCCCTTGAAGTTTAGAAAGAAGTAAAAGAGCTGCTTTTGCATACTTAGGCTCAAATGATAACAGAAATAGCGAGGAAATTATCAGATCTCTTCCAAACACGCAGGCAAAATTAGGTATTCCTGCTAGTAATATGGGTCCATAACTAGTTATATATGTCAAGGAAAGCAAGTCGTTCAACGATGAAGCAAATACCTTTTCATACACTTCATTGGCCTTAAGACCTACCCGTAATAGATCATATTGAGGTTTCTCCTTATAATAACCTATATCCACCTTAGGGTTTATAAAAGGTTTATACTCTACTTTTAACAAAGTACTACTACTAGGTTTAATATAAATGTTAAAAGAAAATACACCTTTATTAGAGACCTTACTGGGTTTCTTAGATATTCTTACTTTCAAGCCTCTTATAATGTTATCTATACCGTTATAAAGAAACTTGTACTCATTTCCTCTATGAAGAAATAATATGTTCCTCTCTCTGAACCTAGGATATCCTCTAACCTCAAATATGTCATCAAAACTAGGTTTAATTAAGTATTTGAGATTAATTCTTATATTTTTGTTTGTTAAATTTATTATTTTTATATTATCAATATATCTTTTTTCACTGTTTAATTTTTGTTTTCTTAATAATAATATACAATTTTTACCTATTTTATTTACTCCCAGAAAGCCGGTTAAGGCCTCCTTTGAAGATATTTTCATATGGTATATATTTTTTAATAATAAATTATCTACTTTTATTTTAGATATTTTTATAAATCTAGTATCATAAGCATATAATCCATGGACATCATCTAATATATTTCCATCGTTTCCCGTTATTACGAATAGTCCGTTAGATATTAACATAGTATTTTCTTTCATCTAATTATCTCCTCAATAACTATCTTTTGAGCTTCTATATCCTCCTCCTCTGCATCAAAACCCCCTATGGTATATGTTCCCTCATCGGTTACTACTATTATTGTACTAGTTCTTTCTGAAATACGTGTACGATTAGCAACTCCCTTTATTACTACAGGATCTCCACTTTCAACGAATTTACCTTCTACAGTGACCTTAGGTTTAAATCCTTTCTTTAAAATTTCCTCTATTTCCATAAATGCTAAAAGAAAATTTAAAAATGTTCTAGGGTAGGAGTTGGAAGATATTTCCCATCTTAATACAGTATTAGCTCCTTTCCAGGATTTTCCATAAATATCTAATAACCTCCAGATTAAATCCTTCTCTTTGATAATATACCCATATATCTCATTATTATAGAGTCTAGGTATTCCCTTACTAAAGAATGTACGACGTGAATAAACGGCCATAGCCGTATCTGATGATAATAAGACAAAATCCCCTCTCCTGGTTACCTTTAAAAATATTTTTTGACTCAGAGAACTGAAATATTCAATCAATTCTCTATTTATTCTAGGGAAAATTAGAAGGTAAAAGTTGACTCCCTTTTCAGCGGCATTACATATATGCTCTTTTAACGCATCAAACAAGTAAATAGGTAGTTCACCGCATACTTCAATCTTTGATCTCTTTACACTGTCTATCATATTAGAGAGTAAACCGGTAGTATTACGGGTTATAGTTACTGATGGTATTTCCTCTCCTTTTTTTACCTTATTTAAAAACACGTTTATGGTTTTCTTAACGTTGTTAAGCTCTATTTGCAAACACTCTATAACTGAAAGAGGATTATTAGCGATGTACATCTTTGGCCTTCCTGAAACCACTTGAATGAATCCTTTTCGGGATAAACTAGAGAGGATATTATAGAGCTGGGGTTGATGAACATCTACGGCTTCTAATAATTCTCCTGCCGAGGCTTTTCCTCTATATAATATAGCTAGATATACTTCTGCTTCACGTTTAGTCAGTCCTATTCTCGTTAATAGCTCGATTAAATACTCCTCGTGTTCTAACATTATATCACCACTTAAATAATAGTTACAAGAAAACTTATATACTAATATTTTATAGTATATTTCTGGTGAAGGGGTTGAAAATGCCTAAAAAGCTACTGGTATTAACTTTCATGCTACTAAGCACACTTATTCTCTCAATATCGCCATACGTTTCTGCTCAAAGAATTTTCATACGTTTCGCTGGATGGAGTGCAGGACCCACTGAAGTTAAGAACTATAAAATCATGATCGAGAAATTCATGGAGAAGAATCCCGATATAGCTGTTAAATATGAAGTTATTACTCAAATGTTTCACGAGAATATACTAGCCTCTTTTGGAGCAGGGGTAGCTCCTGATGTTTTTTACGTAGATAGTAGTTGGGCACCTATATTTATAGAGAAAGGAGCTTTATATCCCGTTTCAGAAATAGCATCCTCTGAATTTATAGAACAATTTTACGAGTTTCTCCTAGAACCATTTAAAGGTAAGGATGGTAAGCTTTACGGTCTTCCTAAAGATTGGAGCATGTTAGCGTTATTCTGGAACAAGAATCTATTTGCTCGGGCAGGCCTTTCTAGACCTCCAGATACATGGGAAGAGTTGGAGGAATTCGCTAAGCAGATCACTGAGAAAACAGGAAAGCCAGGTCTTGCAATATACCTAGGAGGTTTTAATAGGTATATGCCAGTTGCTCTTAGTAATGGCGCTCCTAAACCTTGGTTTGAGAAACCTGAAGATGGTGTATGGTTTGATAATCCTAAGGTTAGGGAGACATTAGAATGGTATATAAATCTCTATTTAAAAGGAAAGGTAAAAAGAGAGGAAGAGGGTCTTAAACCTTATGTAGTATCTCCTGCAGACGTAGGAGCTGGTTGGCTCGGTGATGCATTCGGAAAACAGGAAGTAGCCATGGTAATTAGCGGTAATTGGATGATACCTTTCCTTGCAGACCAGTTCCCTGATTTCAAATTTGGTAAAGACTGGGATATAGCTCCTGTTCCTAGAGGAGACGTTAGTAGAGCCACTATAGCTTACACTGTTATACTTGGTATTAACTCAAGGACTGAACATCCTGAAGCTGCATGGAAATTTATTGAGTATCTACTAGGGAAGGAAGGACAGGAGTTCCTTGTAGTAAAACTGGGCCATACTCTTCCCTCAATAAAGGGTTTTGAAAAACACCCAGATCTCTGGCCTCAACACGCTAAAACACTTTCATTTAAATATGATCAGATGATAGTCTTCTTATGGGGACCTAAATCTGGTGAATTAGAGTCTAGGTTTAGTGACACTATGGCAGCCGCTATGAGAGGAGAAATATCCATTGATGAAGCATTAGAAACTATGAAACTCATCGTTGCTGAAGTTTACGGAGAGTAAAATTTTTCATACTTGGTGTTAAAAATGAAAAAATTTTTTATTTTTTTACATAGTTATTATGATAAAGCCCAAACTAAAGAATTTATAGGAGGTATGCTTCTCATCCTAGGAGCAGCTTTTTTTAATCTAGTCTTTGGATATTTCTCCGCAATTTTTGCTGTATATCTTAGCTTTATGAAATGGGATTATATAGGTCCCATGGAGTTCGTTGGTTTTAAAAATTATGAAATAGTGTTAAGGGACTTATATAGAGGTATCATTGGAGCTCCCTACTTATTAACTCCTTTTTTCACAGGTTTTAAGAACATCATAATTTACACATTGATGGTTGTTCCCGCTCAAACCTTTTTAGCTCTTATACTAGCAGCTTTAGCCAATCAAAGGATAAGAGGAGCGCAATTTTATAAATTAGCATATTTTCTTCCTGGGACAACATGCCCGGTTATAATATCTTTGATATTTATTTGGCTTTTCATGAAAAAAGGTTTTATAAACTATATGATTCAATTCTTCGCTCCTGGTTTTGCTCCTGATTGGTTAAATGATAGAAATTACTTATTACCGGCAATAGCTATCGTAGCTATCTGGGGAACAAGTGGGCACTTTACGGTCTCTTTTTTAGCGGCATTACAAGCTATACCTCGTGACCTGTATGAAGCGGCTATGCTTGACGGAGCTGGACCTATAAGGAGGTTTATTTTCATTACTATTCCTCTATTAAGGCCTATGATAGTTTACGTAGTAGTAATGGGTGTTATTGGAGCTCTTCAAATGTTTGATTTAGCATGGGTCATGGCGGGGTCGTCGGGTGGTCCCGGAGGATCAGGTTACACTATAGCATTAGATATATATAACGAAGCATTTACAAGGTTAAGACCAGGTGTTGCTGCTGCTAAAAGCCTCTTTTTGTTTACTATAATATTCATTACCACATACCTTTTTCAAAAAAGATATGGTAAGGTGATAAGATGAAAAATGATATTGTTAAGTTATCCTGGTTTATAGTTACTTACATTGTTCTAACAGGTTTCGCACTAGTTTATCTCATACCCTTTATACGATCTATTACGGCCTCATTCATGACATGGGAGCAAGCCTCTCGTTTTCCTCCGGAGTTTTTCCCTAATCCATTTACATTGGAGAACTACGAGAAGTTATTTAGGCTCGAACTTTTTCCACGTTGGATATTAAACTCCGCTCTTTACACTGGGATAATAGTTTTCGGAAATGTTATTTTAACCTCTATGGCCGGTTATGCGTTTGCCAGGCTTAGATTTCCCGGACGTGATGCGCTTTTCTCAGTTTTACTAGCTCTTCTTATGATACCTGGTTTTGTTACACTTGTACCCAATTATATAATAATTTATAAATTAGGACTCGTTGATAACATCCTTGGCCTAGCCTTATTAAGTATAGCTGATGTATCAAGTATCTTCCTTATGAGACAGTACTATGCATCATTTCCCTCCGATCTATTCGAGGCAGCTAGGTTAGATGGTTGTGGTCCTGTAAAAGCATTCTTTTATATAGCCTTTCCTTTAGGTAAACCAGCTATAGGTGCCGTGGCTGTGTACCAATTTCTCGGTGCGTGGAACGCCTTTCTTGGACCCTTGGTCTTCCTTAGGACACCGGAGAATTTCACTTTACCTGTAGGACTTAGTTTTGCATTTCAACGATCTATGTGGGTAGAATATACACCTATAATAGCTGGCTCAGTATTAGCCGCAATGCCGACGTTAATTCTTTTTGTTACTTTAAATAAATATCTAATAAGAGGTATAGTAATTACAGGAGGTAAAGGATGATAATATGGCACGTGTTTTACTTAAAAATTTAACAAAAAGATTTGGTAAAGTCATTGCTGTAGATAAAATTAATCTAGAGATCAAAGATGGAGAATTTCTTGTTCTATTAGGTCCTAGCGGCTGTGGTAAGTCCACTACATTAAGACTTATAGCTGGTCTTGAGAGACCTGATGAAGGAGAAATATGGATAGGAGATAGGATGGTAAATGAGGTAGATCCAACTAAAAGAAATATAGCAATGGTCTTCCAAAGCTATGCGCTTTATCCCCATATGAGTGTTTATGGTAATATAGAGTTCCCCCTCAGGATGCAGGGTGTTCCCAAAAATGAGAGAATAAGGAAGGTAAGGGAGGTTGCTCGCTTTCTTGGGATAGAAGAGCTTCTCGATCGAAAGCCCTCTCAATTAAGTGGTGGTCAGCAACAAAGAGTAGCTTTAGCCAGAGCGATAGTTAGAGAACCTGAGGTATTTCTCTTAGATGAACCTTTAAGCAATCTTGACGCTAAGCTAAGAGTCAAAATGAGATTCGAACTTAAACGCCTGCTTAGCTCTGAATTAGGTATAACGACTATATACGTTACTCACGATCAGGTGGAGGCCATGACGATGGCGGACAGGATAGCCGTTATGAATAGGGGGAAGATATACCAAGTAGGTACTCCAGAGGATATATTTTATAAACCTAGCAATATGTTTGTAGCAGGTTTTGTAGGAAGCCCACCCATGAACTTCGTAAAAGGTATCGTAAGAAAAGAGGGAAACCGTCTATCCCTCATACATGGAGAAGTTAAACTATCTATACCTCTAAGCTATGAAAAACTAGTTAAAATGGGCGAAGAATTAGTCATAGGCTTCAGGCCTCAACATGTCGAAGTCGCAGATCATCCTTTTAAAGGATCTATAGAATCGCACATCATCGGAGTTGAGAAATTAGGCACTGAAAATTATGTTCATGTGAAATGCGATGATTTAGAAGTGGTACTTCAAGCACCCTCAGAGATAGATTTTAGGAAAAAAGATAAGATTTACTGGCAACCTAGAGAAAATTTAATATATATCTTTAATCCTAAAAATGAAAAAGCATTGTACTTTAAACGTTAAAATCTATTTTCTCCAGATAGACCTTTTCTCATATATTTTATACTTTCTTTCTTGGATATAGGCTCTTAATAACGTCATTTTCATATACAATAACGCATGTGCTATTACCTTCCATAAAGGGTAACCTAATTGAGCTCTAGATATACCTTGAAGTCTCTGTCTTGTATCGCTAAATCCAGGTCTTAAATGAACTATTTTTGTATCTCTTACGTAAATATGTCTATATCCATGTTTCTTAATTCTATATAGCAGATCGTCATATTCGCTTGGTACATCTCTTAAACCACCTATGTTTAAGTATACATCTCTCCTTATAGCATAGATACCTGAATGATAATGAAGTCTATACGGTGAAATTTTATTTAATATTCTTTTAAGGAGATTATAGTATGTCTCCCTTACTCTCCAAAGGAACCCTCTAAAAGGATCATAGTTAACATAGTTAAATGAGAGAACTCCTACTTTCTTATCCTTTCTTAATAATCTAAAGTACTTAAATACTTTAGGATCTACTATTAAATCGGCTGCAAACACATAAATTACGTCTCCTTTTGAATTTCTAATAGCATAGTCAAAGTTTTCAGCGCAAGGATTCTTCCATTTCACCTGTCCTTTTATCAGGATCTTAGCCTGGGGCATGTACTTGGTTATTATCTCTTTACTTCTATCTTTACATCTATCTAAGGAAAATACTGCTTCATATTCCTCATCTATTGTTAAGAGAGCTTTTTTAAGTCCCCATATAAAGTAGGGAAGATACCTCTGTTCATTATGGACAGGTATAACTATACTTAACATGCCGGTCTTTTGTTAGATTCTAAGAAAGAGAGAACCTTTATCTTCCTTCTTATCGGATATCTTTAAATGTTTCCAATCATAAGCGATACCGACTCTTTTTCCTCTAAGACTTAATATGAAATTATATGCTGATAAAGCTGCTGTGGCACCCATACCTGCTGAGATAACTGCTTGCTTGTATGGAATGTTCGTCACATCACCTGCTGCAAAGATTCCTGGTTTACTTGTTTTACAAAAGTTATCTACAATTATCTCTCCTTTTTCATTAAGTTTTACAATCCCTTTAAGAAAATCCGTTTGTGTCACGTACCCTAGTTCAACAAACACTCCATTAACGTCAAGCTCCTTTATCTTGTTACTTTCCCTATTTTTTACTAAGAATTTCTCCACGATATTCTTACCTTTAACCTCATAAGGCTGATGATTTACCAGTAATTCTACCTTATTTCCAAAAATAACCTCTTCTAATAGCTCACTATCAACTCCTACTTTAGCACTAGGTACTATCCAATAGATTTTCGATGCGTAATTTTTAAGAATAGAAACAGACTCAGCTCCATGATAACCCATACCTACAAGCGCTACAACTTTTTCTTTAAACAAAGGTGCATCACAAATCACACAATAAGATACTCCTTTTCCACTTAATTCCTCTTCACCAGGTATCCCCATTTTTCTTGGAGTTTTTCCAAAAGCAAGTATGATCGCTAAAGTCTCATACTCATTATTACTAGAGGTTATTACTGAGTATCTTCCTTTATTTTCTCTTATATTTATGACTTTCTCAAACTTTATCTCTGGTTTGTACATTTTAACTTGTTTCTCGATTCTACTTATAAGTTCATAACCACTTATACTTGTAAAACCAGGGTAGTTTTGGACCTCAGGAGTTAATAATAACTGACCTCCTATATCCATGCTTATTATCAGGGTTTTCAACCCCTGTCTTACGGAGTATAAAGCTGCCGTTAAACCTGCTATCCCAGCCCCTACTACTATTACGTCATACACTATATTCACCTGAGTATGAGATGATAATAGAATCTATAATATCCTGGGCTTCCAGGATTACCTTATATATATCCTTTACCTCAGCTTTTTCAATCCTAGAAAGTACGTACGTAAGTCTTTCTAACATTAACCTTCTATCGTCTCTTTTCTCCTTTTTAATGATCTTTTTTAACCTCTTTAACGCTTTCCGTATCTCAGACATAGAGCTTTTAAGGTAAAGGGAATGCATGAAATCGGGCATTACGGCTATAGACCCAGTTAATATAGCCGAAGCTATCAAATTTCGTCTCACGTCTCTGTTAGATACAAAGCTTTGGGCCATTGAAAGCTTTGCATAGGCAAGTTTAAGTCTTTTTTTAATCTCCCTAAGTTCCTTCAGTTCCTTTCCATTTTTACCTTCTCTTGATAACAAGCCTATAAACCTCAAGCACTTTAATGTCTTTACCACTTATCACCACCTTCCACCTTCCCTTTATAGGCTTATTTACCTCTATGTATTCTGGTTTTGAAAGGAAACTAGTATACTTTATTCTCATACCTTTAAAAAACCCCTCTCCCCCTCTCGAAAACACACCTCCCCATCCTATCCTGTCTCCAGTGGGGGTAACTAAGTAAAGATCTAAATCGTTACCTCTATTTTCCCAATTAAGATGTACTTTTAGAGTTCTAACGTCAGCTCCTACATCTATGGTAAACTCTTTTTCTTCGTCATTTCTGATAATTCCTCTTTCTTCGATAATTCCCTTTGAATAGGATAAAGTGTTTACTTCTTTAACTATAACTTTTCCTAAGTTAGCCATTATACATATTCTAACATCATTTATATCAGAAAGTAATCTTTTACTGAAATACGATATGGAAAGGTTATTATCTACATACACTTTAAACCCGCGTTCATTCCACAAAGCTTTATATGTATGAAATACCTCAGGATTATCTATATAAAATGAGTAAGACCATTTTTCCTCTCCCTCTTTATATATGCCTACAGTTACCTTAAGTGTATCGTCGTATGGAACTATTCTAGCTATCTCAATGTGTTCCTCTTCAGGAAGACCTAAGGAAAGGATATATTCTGCTCCTCTAACTCTCATAACCTTAAGTTTTACGTTAAATTCGCCACTGGAGTACCTCTCTATTGAACATATCTTTCCCTTTCCTTCTATAATAACTTCGCTTCCTGAAGCAGTTATATTACCATATATTACCTCCCAGAGAGATGGTGACCAGAGGGTCTTTATCCTCTTTTCATAAATCTTCTTTCTTAAGTAAGCCTTAAGTAAATAGTTAGAACTTCCTTTATATGCATAAACAACTAATTTCCACAATCCTTCTTCAGGGCTATTTATTATTACTATTCTCTCTGGTCTAGAACAAAAACCTGTATAAGCAATAATAGTGTTGTTTACTTTACTTTTACTGAAGTTGCAACTATATAGTTTTCCTTCCCAACCCACTAGGTAGGTTCCCGAAGGTGTATAAACCCTGAGATCCAAGTCAGCTGTTTTACTCCACTCGAGTAAGAATGTTACATTAGCTCCTTTGCTAACATATATGTAATGTTCATTAAAATCTCCCTCGTTTACAAACCCAGAAAAAGTCATGACTTGGGAATAAGTTTCAGTAATTAATGTTAATGATTGTAGAAATAAAATAATTTGACAGTAAACATATATCAGCTTAATATTTGGCTTATACCTATTAGAGCCCCTCCCTGAGTAATGATGTAATCTCTTGTCTGTACATTCTTTTAACAACATATTCTATGTCCCTTCTGGTAACAGTTTTTCTATTAGAATATTTAGTGAGGCTTACAGCTTCCCTAGCTATATACCTAGCTATCTCCTCCAATATATTTCTAAGATATGTAGCTGCCTCATCACTTACCCTTTCAGCCCCCTCCTGTTTCAATATCCTAGCTATAGGAGCTATAGCTATTTCCCCCCTATTTCTAGGCATAATAATCCCTTTTCTTTCTAAGCTTAAATGCAGAAACCCTCAGCCAAATATAATAAGTTTATCAACGTTAGTTGAACTGTCCTCGCTTTAATGGTTCAAATAGGTTCCTAAGGAGTATCCCCTTTCTTAAAACCAACACTATCATCCCCTAAGATTCGCCTTAACGAAGTGCTTATTTAAGTCAAAATATTTCTCTATTTTTAAAGAAACCTGGGACCTTCATGAAACAGAAAACTACATTGATGATAACTTTACTTTCTCTATTGGTTTTTCTCATTTATATCTCTATTTTAGGAATAAATCCACAAAAACTTTTTATACTCCTTTACTCGATAGATCCTAAATTCTACGTGCTAGCTATTACTTTAGATACGGGATATATACTCTTTTATGCTATTTCCTGGTTTTTCTTGGTTAGAACTGTATACCCCATTAAGCTTTGGGACTCTATAAAAATAGTTATGATAGGATGGTTTGGAGACATGCTTGTTCCGGCTGCTTTTATAACAGGTGAGGCGACTAGAATATATCTACTTAAGAAAAACTATAACATAGATTATAGTAAAGCCATAGCTATTGCAGTGATGCACAGACTATTAAGTACGGTAGCATTTATAACCTACATTAGTGCAGGCACGTTTCTCCTCATGTATTGGGGCTCCCTTTTTAACGCGAAGCTCGCCGAACACATACTTTTCGTACTGACATTAGCTACTATGGCTCTCATAATAGGTCTTCTGTTCGTGTTTAAAGAAGATTTGATCAAAAAAAGTGGTTTATTAATATTTAACTATCTGGCTAAATCATTTGAAAAAGTAAAACTTGAGAAATATAAAGATAGAATACTTGAAGCCATGCAAGCATATGAGGAATCTATGAAGCTTATAAAGGAAAGATCTGCAGGAGTTTTCCTATGTTTCATTTTCATGCTATTTCAATGGGGTCTTGGTGTGGCTTTACCCTACCTTTTTTTCAAAGCAGTAGGATATGACATGAGTTACTGGGCTTTAGCTGTAGCTTATCCCATCTATGGATTAGCAGATAACATACCTTTAGGAATTCCGGCAAATGCAGGCGTTTTAGATTTAGCAATGACCTCGCTCTTCATAATTATGGGTGCTACTAAAGAAGCTGCCCTTAGCGTAACCTTACTTACTAGAAGTATAACGGTAATTTATGAAGGAGTAATGACCGGAATAGTAACAGTCTTAGTGGTTCCTAAAATGATAGGGGAAATAAATATTAGAAGTTTAGTTAACACCCTAAAGAGCATTAGCAAGCAGGTAACCTGAGTAAATTTTTAACATCTAAACCTAGTTGTTTAGCAATGTTTCTTAATCTTTTGGATTTATTTGAAATACCTATCCTAGGGAGTCTCTCTGAGTATACTTCTCTGATTTTACTACCCTCATCAATAACATACACTCTGTAAATAACCTTCTCCCTTATCCCCTCTTTTATCTTGTAAACCTTTAATATGAACTTTGCCTTATCTGGAATGCTATAATTATAAATTTCTCCCCTAAACTCCCCTTGTGCTATATCAGCAGAGGAGATGAGTAAAGTTCCACTAAACTCCTTATCAAAGATCAGTAAATCCTCATCATAGCTAAATTCTTTCTTACTAACAGGATCACATATTTCATATTCTGTGGGGGTAATCACATAGATGCAAGGTTTAACTTTTATGTCTATTCTCCTAGGTATCTCAGATCTTAAGTAAAATTTTATAGCAGTTAAAGAAAGCAATTTAATCCTCCACTACAGGTACTCCGAACTTCTTAGATGCCATCACATGGTCCTCATAAGGTATAGCATCTAAGTCTATTATGCTAGCGTAATGTCTCTTATAAGGCTTTCCGGTAATAAGCTTTCTTATATTTCTCTTATATTTCTGTTGCATTATGCTTTTACCTGATAACTTTTCCCACTCTTTCAAGGTATAAGAAAATACTCGTTGAACCTTATCTCTATAGAACTCAGGTATTACGTTAAAAGAGCAGAATGGTACTTCTCTACCATCAGGCATTACGTAATGTATGTCGCATCTTTGCACTCTGGAAACGTCATAGTTATACAAGTCCATAAAGTGCATCATTCCTAAAAATAGGCTATCGTAGTGAAATTCTCCAAGTGAGCTATAATCGTGCCTAATGAATATCTTGTATAAATGTTTCAGTAATCGCCCTTTTCTCCTCAATCTTTTAGGGGCTTTGCTAAGATCCACAAACTTTCTCAATTTATAAAGAAGTTCTAACATCACTATATACTTATTTCTACCTTTCTCTATCTCTTCAGCCTTTTCGTTAAGGAACCTTAAAAGACCCTCAACATCTATAAACCGAGTAATGGGTATTAGCTCATCCCCCTCTTTAAATACGTATGTAGCAGCTCCACACGCAAAGTGCGTTGTTAGCGTTAATTGAGGCTTTCCTGTGATTGCCTCTACGAAACGAGAAATAGAGGCAACTGAGGGAACAGGGTACCAGTCATGTTTAGATATCTGGCCATTAGTTTGTCTCTCTATTTCCGCTATAACCTCAGGTATAGTTATTCTCATCTTTTCCCTCTCCTTCCTTGGTATCCTACCTGTTAAGGAAACAGGCTGGATGTTGACCCCTCTTATTATATCCATGTTTTTTGAAGCGAATCTGATAATGTCTCCCATCTCGTGATCATTATATCCTTTTATCAAAGTAGGGACAAGAACTACCCCCAGTCCTGCTTTTCTAAGGTTTTCAAGGGCATAAGGTACCTCCCAGTGGTTCTTTGGATTAGTATAAGGAGTAACTCCGTCAAAACTCATGTATATTACATTAGTACCAGCTTCTCTGAGCTCAAGAGCTAGTTTGGGATTAAACGCTAATGCTATTCCATGTGTATTTACCTGTACATGCGTATAACCTTCCTCTTTAGCTATACGCACTATATCAACTAAATCTTCCCTTAGAGTAGGCTCTCCTCCCGTTATCTGAAGGGCTATTGCAGGATAAGGCCTTAGCATCCTTGCTCTCTTAAGCATATATCTTATGTGATTAAGAGTAGGTTCGTAAACGTAGCCAGCTTTCTTTGCATAGAAAAAGCAATACCAACAGCTAATGTCACACCTGTTCGTGGCTACCAAGTTAATAAGTGCAGGATGAGATTTATGGCGTGGACATAACCCACAATTATACGGACATAAGGCTAGAAGAGGTACATGAGAATTTAATAAACCTTTACCATCAAACTGCCACTCCTTAAATTTCCGATATAGCTCATATTCTCCCCAATACAGTTCTTCAATTTCTCCATGTTCAGGACATACCTTCCTTATCCATACCTTATTATCCCTCTTAAAAATAACTGCCTTAAGTAAAGACACGCACTGAGGACATAGTGAAAATGTTTTTGCTATCTCTTCCTCATCCGCTTTTAACTTAGGTTCCTCCTTAAGATATATTTTATAGTTAACTCCTGCCTTAGGCATGATCTCTGCTCTAAGTTTTTTACCTATTTCCTCGAAAAACTCAGGAGGCGAGTTTTTTAGTTCTGAGTATCTTATTCTCATTTCCTCTTCGGCTTCCAAAAATAGGGTCTTTCCCATGGTATTCTCCTAAGCTTAGGAATAAATCATCTAATTATGTTTTATTATGACACTGTAACGATATTTTAACGTTAGGTTAGTTCCCTCCCTTTGGCAATCCTGTTACCTTAGATATACAGTAATTATTTTTTAGATATAAAATTAATATAAAATTTTAATAATTAAAAATACAATAACCTTATTTAGTAGAGAAATATCTAGGAGATAAAGAATTTGGTGAAATCAAATGGTTACAAGCCTCATAGAGAGGCGGAGAATTCTAGAGCATGTGCATTTAATAGCACAGGAGCTTATAAATAAAACTCGATCCAAAAGAATATCTATCAAGCTAAGAACTTTATTGAGATATGCATATGTATCTTATAAAAGTAAAACAACGGACTTAAGCGTTATTAGAGGACTTGTACCACGAATCCGGCCTCCCTCAAGGCTAGCTAATCAATACTTTTATAGGGAAATGGAGAGATCACTGAGATCTAAATTCAACATAAAGGTTGAGATTAGGAGACAATTTAGATATGTTACGTTTTATAAATCTAGATAGATTTTTTGGTGCCTCTTCTAATTTTTACAGCTTTACCTCTGCTTTTTGCCTTTATTTCATCTGCAGCTAATACTGTTTTTCCTAGTGCTATCAATTTTCCGTATGGATCTATAACTAAAACCTCTTCTCCCGCTCTAAGTTCAGGATCTAAGTCTATAACGTGTTTGCAGAAAACAGTCTTTCCCTCTGCTATAAAAGGAGCAGCCTCCTCTGAGACTATCACCCTTTTTCTAGGATAAGGAAGTCTCTCCAGGATGAGCTTAGCACCATCTATCGTAGGAATAAAACGCCCATCTTGAACTCTTATACTTCCCACAAGTTTCCCATTTATGTAAACATATCTAATTCTTCCAGTACTAGGAGATCTTTCTACTTCTAAGTTATTGTTAATAAATATTTCGCTTACTTCATTGGAGAACTGTAACCTTATTATTGAGAGTAATGATTCAAGCTCCAACAATGTTGGTCTTTCCCTCCTCTTTTCATACATATTCGAGAAGACCTTATAATAAGGCTGTTAAATAATTATTATTGCATATGGATCTTAGATGCGAATTATGTGGAGCTTTTATAAAAGGAAAGGCTTACAAAGCCTTAATTGACAGGGCGGAGATGGTAGTTTGTTCTAGATGTGTTAAAAAGGCCTCCTCTGTCATAGAAATAATAAACATTAACATGTCTTCTTCTCAACTTAGACCTCGCTCTTCAAGAAGACGGATTAGAAAAGAAATAGTGGAGGATGTAGTTGAGGATTATTTCGAAAGAATAAAAGAGGCTAGAGAAAATTTAGGATTAACTAGAGAAGTTTTAGCTACTATGGTTGGAGAAAAAGTTTCTACTATAAGGAGATTGGAGGAAGGAACATTACAACCTTCGCTTACCCTAGCCAGAAAACTTGAGAAGGTTCTAAAGATAAAGCTGATAGAAAAATACGAAGAAGAATATACCCCTCATGAACCTTCAAGAAGCTATGAGGTTACATTGGGAGATATAGCTGAATTTAAAGAAGGGGATTAGCGGAGAATGAGCACGAGAGCACTTTTAATTCAAAGAAGAATGCCGAAGGAAAGAAGCATGTTATATGAGTTAAGAGAGCTTGCCGAAGCTGCAGGCTATGAAGTGGTAGGTGAAGTGGAACAGGTTCGAGTGCCTGACTCAAGCTATAATATAGGTAAGGGTAAGGTCGAGGAAATAGCTGACATTATAAAAAAGAAAGATGTAGAAAAGGTTATATTTTTTAATGAGCTAAAACCCGTCCAGGCATATAAACTAAGAAAGAAATGGAAAGTGGATGTAATAGACAGATATGAGCTCATTCTTGAAATATTCGCTAAAAGAGCAGGTAGTAAGGAAGCTAAGCTTCAGATAGAGCTTGCTAGACTTAAAAGGGAACTTTCAATAATAAAGGAGTGGATAAACTTGGCTAAAAGAGGAGAGTTCCCCGGTTTCATGGGAGGAGGTAGGTATGCCTTTGATGCTTATTATAAGCATGCTACATCAAGAATTTCTAAAATAGAAGAAGAGCTTGAAAAAATAAGAAAATGGAAGAATCTAAGGTTTAAAAGAAGAAAAGTAAGTGGAGTTTACTCAATATCGCTCACTGGCTACACAGGTGCCGGTAAGACAACTCTTTTTAATGCTCTTACAGGTCTTAACGAGTATGTAGATGGAAAACCTTTTGCTACACTATCAACTAAGTCAAGAAGGATAAAAATAGAAGGTATACCTGTCGTGATCTCAGATACCATAGGGTTCATAGATAGCTTACCTCCCTTACTTATGGATGCATTTTACACAACTCTAGGGGAATTAGCATATTCAGACTTAATACTTATGGTAGTTGATATAAGCGAGAATGAGGAGGAAGTAAAGCGTAAGATAGAAACCAGTTTAGATGTACTCTCAAAGCTCGGAATATTTCGGGAAAAAGTTATAGTAGTAGCTAATAAGATCGACAAAGAGTTAAATAACTTAGGAAAAAAGTTGGAGATTATTAGAAGATACCACAGTAAAGTCATTCCTTTATCAGCGCTCAAAAGGATAGGGTTCGAGGAGCTTAAAGATAACATACTTAGGAATCTTCCAGAACTCTCTGATGCTATAATTAAAGTTAAGGAAGGCGATAAAATTATAGTAAGTAAGTTAGAGGAGAACTGCCATATTTACTCTATATCGGAATATAACGGCTATCTTGAGCTCTTAGTCAAGGGTAGGAGAGAATGGTTAAAAACTCTCAGAGGCAAAGCAGGAATAGAGAATGTACTTTTGTTGAACTAAACAAGCCATGAAAGTCTATGTTTTAAGACTAGGACATCGAAAAGGTAGAGATGAGAGGATATCAACCCATGTTGCACTAGTAGCTAGGGCCTTCGGCTCAGACGGGATAATATACATAGGCGATGTTGAAAAGAGCGTTTTTAATAGTATAGAGAAGGTTGTTAAGAACTGGGGTGGAGAGTTTAAGGTTATGAAGGCATCATCCTATAAGGAAGTTATTAAGAAGTGGAAGAATGAAGGAGGTATAGTTGTTCATCTTACGATGTATGGGGAGAACATTGAAAGCTCAGACGTTCTAAGAAGAATAAAGGAGGTAAATAAGGACATCCTGATTATAGTAGGTGCCGGGAAAGTGCCTCGAGATGTTTACGAAATGGCTGATTTTAACGTTGCCATAGGTAATCAGCCTCATAGTGAAATAGCCGCGCTTGCCGTATTTTTAGATAGGTTATTTAAGGGGAAAGAGTTAACGAAAGAGTTTACTAGGGCTAAAATAAAGATTATACCTAGTAAGAGAGGAAAAAGAGTAATTGGTGTAAAATTTGGAGGGAAATGCGAGGGTTTTAGCACATCTAGCTAAGAAGATATATGGGGAGGTAGCAGGGAGCATCATGGAATATATAATTGAGAAAGGAGAAGCCACCGATGAAGAGCTCTCTAAAAGACTTAAGCTTGACATAAATGATGTAAGAAGAGTATTAAACCTTATGTTCGAATCACACTTAGTTAGATATAGAAGGACGAGGGATGAAAAAATAGGATGGTACATCTACTATTGGGCACCTACTGATGAAGATGTAGCTACTATTCTCGAAGATAGGAAGAGAAAGACGTTAGTTCTTTTAAAACAAAGGTTAGAACAGGAGAGAAATAATACATATTACGTGTGTCCTCGGTGTGGAGAGAAGTACACCTTTGAAGAAGCTGTTGAAAACATGTTTAAGTGCATAGAATGTGGGGAAGTTTTAGAGTCCCTTGACAATACGAGCGTTATAGAAAAATTAGAGAGAGCTATAGAGCTTCTTCAGGGTTATAAACCTTTAGGAGACTAACCTTTAGCCCCGAGCTAACATCAAATAATGTATCATAAAATCAAAGGGTTTATCGTACTGTGGGTAAGCCATTATCGAAATAGCTACCACCCTCTTCCCTTTGTCATATGGGCCATACTTGTATAAGAGCTCGGAAGGATAGCTGGGCGCTTTAAATCCCGGCATCTCTGGTCTAGGTAAGATAATACCATGTCCATCTTCGAATAATATGTAAATTCTAAACAACGCATTACTACCGCTAATTTTTGTTATTAAAAGAGGATAATCACTCGAGTTTATCCCCAACTTTTGTATTCTGTACACGCTCATCGTAGCGTTCGATACTGTGCTCCACATATTCCTATTAATGTTAGGACCATGTACCCTTAAACCCACATCTTCCATTAGTAAATTAGTGCTCCAAACCACCTCTATCTTAGCCTTCTTATCCACATTCACTATTTGTATGTCCGGCTCTATCCTTTTAAGTTTTGAAGGATTAAGCTCCTTCTTACCCACTCTAATGTATTCAACGGTCCACGATTTAGGATACTTGATCACGTATTTTCCTGAGCCAGATAACGTCAGTCTTCCCTCTGCATAATACCTATCATAGTAGCTTAAAGTAACGTTTACCTTTCTCCCATTAACTGTAATAGGATAAATGAGGGTTTTCTTACTAACGTTTTCCTTGGTTAAGAACAGGTATCCTGTTGGAGTATATGCTAAAGGGATGAGTGTGTCATGAGAATAAACTAATCTGTAAAGACCTACGTAACTACTAAGAGGGAAGGGAGGTATTGCTGGAACAACATCTTTTATCTCTCTTTCTAACCAGTACAAGGTTCTTCCTGTAACTGCTATAGCTACTTTTTCCCCTTTTGCTAGCTTCGAAATAAGAGGGTATGTGTAGGAATAAATAATCTTTTTCGCCGTATCTTTGCTCACTATCCTTAAGGATAAGCCTGTAAGACCTTCTATCACTCTTTTAGTCATGGGATCGGAAACTAGTATATCTCCATTAGAGAGTAAGTTCCATAATTTTTCTGAAAAAATTAAATCTCCCATAGTAAAGTGTGAAAGAAAACTTAAGTAAACATAGCCCTTTGACCTCATTACAGCTACATACGCATAGTAACTTACCGGAATGTAAATTAGCAATATTAGAACCAGAAAAATTACCACAAGGATATACACCATGTTATAATCCTTTCTTTCAACGGAGAAACGGGGACCTCTCCTTTTTCCTCGAGTCCTTTCCTCTCTCTCCCTCTGTTCTGTGGAGGGCTTCTTTAAATATTGAAGTAAACTATAGAGTCCTAAGCCTGCATAGGATGATATTAAAGTAGTAAGATAGTTTACAACTCTCGCTGGCCATTTCCATGGAAGGAATATGACATAGAACGTTACAGATGTTAATAGTAGGAAGGGATAGGTTGGATAGTTACTGAATTTAAGGGATATTATCATACCTATTAATGAGGAAATTAGAATTAGAGGAGTGTACATTTGCATAAGCATTGCTCGTTTAAACTCTGAGGAAGGTCCTTCACCTGCTACACCCAGTAGCTTAGTTAAGGCTACAGGCGCTTTTCCTATGTTTAATATAACGTCAGTAATAGGAGTGCTAAAACCTATCCAGTCAGAAAAGAAATAAGATGCAAAAAATAAGGACAAGAATATGGAAATCCCAACTCCTAAGTTTCTTGAAAGAGATAGAAGAGATAGAGCTATAGCATATATTACTAATAACATTGAAGGAAAGGAGGCTTCAATTATATGAAGTAACGTTAAAGTCGAGAATGATATAACGAGTAAAGGTAAGTAAGTGTTCTTCCCTCTTATAATTCTCAATATTATAACTGAGATCGTTGTAAAAATAATTAATGTAATTATGTTTATAGGCTCTCCTAAAGATGAACCTTTGAAAAATAGATAAAATAGGAAAGGTATTAAAGGAATAATTGATGTTAAGAACCTACTTTTTCTCTCACCTTCCTTAATAGAACGAGTGATAAGTATTAAAAGATAAGGAAAAGACAGGAATAAAAAGGTTCTTGGGGCGAAAGTATAAGGGTCACTAGCCCATCCCCAACCATTAAACCAGGGCGCTAAAGATCCGGCTATAAGAGCTATCTCCTTTTTCTCAAATATTTCACTCACTAAAGTATATATTCCTAAGACATACAGAGGCATCACAAGGAAAGGTGCTGTCCAGTAAACAAAGATAGGATTAATCCTGAGAAGGGAAGAGGCTAGTGCCATAGCTATATGGTAACTTGGGTAAAGATCTAATTTGGGCTGTCCTCTTATATAACTTAATGCTATTCTTGAATAAGCGAACTGATCATAGGCCAGCATCCAGGGAAATAACGAATGCAATCTTAAGTATACTATAGGTATTATGCTTAAAAATAATACAAAAACTAAATATTTATTATTTATAATCTCTTTAGCTAATGACTTAATTTCATCGTCAGCATCTGATATGTAGGAAAAAAGTAATGCTATACCCATAAGTACATAGGACAACGTGTAGGTATCAAGAATGCCGAAAATCTCAGCGACTTTTCCTACGAAGGAAGATATCAAAATCCCTACATTCCAAGATATAAAAAGTGTTAATAAGGAAGATATTTTTTCTCTAGTCAGTAGTTTAGTTATAGGGTATCCTATATATGTAAAGAGTATAAAAAATAATATTGAGGAAATGAGCGATTTGACAAATTTAACATTAAAATTTGTAGAAAGATACATCACATCATTTGAATAGGAGAATAATAATATGGTTAATGCCAAAAGGATAGTTAACAAAGTACTTATTTTTCCTTTCATAGAGCTCACTAGGTTTCTACCTAAACTTCAACATTTCCTTAAGAAACTACATAAAGGTTCTTATATAAAGGCAACTCAATTATTACAGGAAGTGATGAGCGCCGGAACTTCTGAGATATGAAGACGGCTAGGAAAGCTGATCCATAAAATAAATATTATTATATCTAAGCTAACAAAATACCTTCGTATCTTTTGGTGAATAGAGTGAGTGAGCTAAGACCTAAGGCAACCTTGCTTAAACATGGAAAGAATTATGCTGAGTTTATAATAGAGAATATAACTCCTGCGATAGCCAACTCGATAAGAAGAGCCGTATTATCCGAGGTACCTACACTAGCTATAGATGAGGTGGTTTTTCTAGAAAATAGCACAGCAATGTTCGATGAGGTAATAGCGCATAGACTTGCTCTAATACCTTTATACATTGATAAAGAGACTTATAAGGTATTAAAGGAATGTTACTGGGAAGGTAAAAGAGAAGAGTGTACATTACTTTTTACTTTAGAGGTAGAGGCGCTCGGTGAACCACGAGTCATTTATTCGAGTGATCTGAAGTATGAAGGTCCTCTTAGTTCTATATTACCTGAAAACATCAAAGTAGATATAAGACCTGTTAGTGATAAGATACCCATAATAAAACTAGAGAGAGGGCAAAAACTTATTCTTGAAGCATATGCTAGGATGGGAATAGGTAAAGACCATGCTAAGTGGCAACCGGTCTCTTCTTCAACTTATAAATATAAACCTGTCATAAAGCTTCTTAATCCTGTATGTAATGAGGATTGTGAAAAATGTATCTCAGTATGTCCGAAAGGAGTTTTCGGCATAGAAGATGGAAAGCTTAAGATTATTGACCCTCTTTCATGCACCCTTTGTAGAGCATGTGAAGAAGCCTGTCCCGATTACATAAAAGTAAGATGGGATAAAAGAACGATAATATTTAAAGTAGAGACTCATGGAACCTTACCTCTAATAGAGATCCTATCCACTGCTGTAGAGAGCTTAGAGAGAAAATTAGATGAGCTTACTGAGAAACTAAAGAATCTTGTAAGAGCTAAAGTTTAAATGCCTTGCCATTACCCTTAGTGGAGGATGTTTCATGAAGAGAACAGGATCAACTAACGTTCACTTACGAAGGCTTATACATAAGTTGCGTAAGATTTCAAGGGAGAATAAAGCTAAAGTGTGGAGAAGGGTAGCTGAACTATTAAGTAAGCCTACTCGTGACTTTGTGGAAGTTAATATAAGTAAAATTAACAGGTATTCTTCAGAAGGGGAGACCGTCGTAGTTCCAGGTAAGGTTTTAGGTAGCGGAGAGTTAGACCACTCAGTAACAGTAGCTGCCTGGAACTTCTCTAAAAAAGCATACGAAAAAATATTAAAAAAGGGGAGAGCTTTAACTCTTCAAGAACTATTAGAGGAAAATCCTAACGGAAAAGGGGTGAAGATAATTGTCTAAGCAATTTACTCAAGGGATCACAGTGGTAGATGGGGAAGGTATGGTAGCTGGTAGATTAGCTAGTGTAATAGCTAAGAAACTTCTCAATGGGGAAAGAATAGTTGTAGTTAATGCTGAAAAGATAATTATAACCGGCAAACCGAGAAGGATAATAGAGAAATACATGAAAAGAATAAGTGAATGGAGGACGTACTATAATCCTGAAAAGAGAGGACCTAAATACCCTAGAAGACCCGATAGACTCTTCAAGAGAATCGTAAGAGGGATGCTTCCATGGAAGAAATCGAAGGGTAGAGAAGCGTTTAAGAGATTAAAGGTCTATGTTGGTGTTCCTGAAGAGTTAGAGTCTGTAAAAAAGGTTAAGATCAAGGAGGCGTTTTTAAGGAATGAGAACATTCCTAGAATGACGTTAGGTGAGCTTCATAAGGCATTAACAGGAGGTTAGTTATGAAAATAGTCTTGACATCGGCGAGAAGGAAAACTGCTAGGGCTAGGGTATTAATAAGAGAGGGTAAGGGAAGAGTATTCGTGAACGGAGCACCTTTAGAGATATTTGAACCAGAACTTGCTAGGCTTAAGATCATGGAACCGGTATACCTAGCAGGTGACGAGATAGTGAGTAAAGTAGATATAATAGCTGAAGCTAAAGGTGGAGGCATCATGGGCCAAGCTTCCGCCATTAGAACTGCCATAGCAAGGGGTTTAGTTGAATGGAGTAAATCAGAGGAACTTAAAGAGCTTTACATGAAATATGATAGACACTTATTAGTAGAGGATCCTAGACAAACAGAGCCTAAAAAGCCTAGAGGTAGATCAGCTAGGGCTAAAAGGCAGAAAAGTTATAGGTAATCACTCTCTACTCTCTTTCTCATATTTCAATATTTCATCTATTAACTCAACATGTGAAAGAAACATTCTTCTGCAACAATACCTTCTAACTCCTAACCTGTCAAGTACTTCACCAGGGTCTTTTCCGCTTTTTACCTCTTTGGCGAACTCCTCCCACTTATCGGCTATTAAAGCGCCGCAAGTAAAACACCTTATAGGGATTATCAAATCATAACACCTTTCTGCAAAAGGATATAACGATATAAGAAACTTTTGGTGCGGCCGCCGGGATTCGAACCCGGGTCCTGCGGCGTGGCAGGCCGCCATCCTAATCCAGACTAGACCACGGCCGCCTAAAACATAAAGGAGATTAATTAGTAGATAAAACTTTCTCTCACTTTTATAGTGGAACTGTGAGAAACTTAAATAGGAAAAGTTTTAAGCCAAGCCCCAAAATAAAGGTAAGGTGGTGAATAGCCTTTGCTAAGCCTGGCTTAGTTAATAAAGACAGGTTAAGTTTCCTTAGATCGATCGAAAACAAGTGGCAGGAAAGATGGAGAAAAGACAGAATTTTTGAGGCTGATCCCGATGAAAGACCTAAATTCTTCGTAACTTTCCCTTATCCGTACGTTAACGCGTATCCGCATCTCGGATCAGCCTATACAGTTCTCAGAGTTGACATAATAGCAAGGTATAAAAGGATGAGAGGATTTAACGTGCTGTTTCCTCAGGGATGGCATGCTACTGGAGGGCCCATAGTTGCTGCTGCTTTAAGGGTTAAGGAGAGAGACCCCAAACAGATTAACATACTTAAGTCTATGGGGATAAAGGAAGAGGAAATACCTAAGTTTGAAGATCCTGAGTACTGGGTAAGATTTTTTACTAAAGCTTGGAGAGAAGACTTTGAGAAGTACGGGTTGTCAATAGACTGGAGAAGGGAGTTCTTCACAACGTATCTCAATCCTCCTTATAATAAGTTTATCCAGTGGCAATATCTTAAGCTTAAAGAGAAGGGACTGATAACTAAAGGTAAGCATCCAGTCGTATGGTGTCCCAAGGAGGGAAAGGTTGTAAGCGATCACGATAGGCCTGATGAGTACGCGGGGATAGGGCCAGAAGAAGTGGTTTTAATAAAGTTTAAAGACAAAGAAGGTAACATATATCCCTGTCTTACTTATAGACCCGAGACTGTTTACGGTGCTGTTAATATATGGGTTAGACCTGATGCGGAGTATAAAGTAGCATTAGTCAATAACGAAAGATGGATAGCGTCCAGCTACATATTTGAGGAATTAAAGGATCAGGACTACAAAGTTGAAATAGTTGGAAAAGTACAAGGGAGTGAGCTGATAGGAAAAGAAGTTATAAATCCTGTTACTCAAGAGGAAGTGCCTATACTTCCAGCTAACTTTGTTAATCCAGAGCTTGGAACAGGCATTGTAATGTCTGTGCCCTCTCATGCTCCATACGATTATGTAGCTTTAATGGATTTGAAAAGAAGTCCCGATAAACTTAGTGAGTACAAGCTCAATCCTAAGTTACTTGAGAAAGTGAATCTAAGGAGTATAATAAAACTCAAGGGGTATGGGGAACATCCAGCAGAGCATATAGTTAACGTCTTAGGGATCAAGAGCCAAGATGAAAAGAAAAAGCTCGATGAGGCTACTAAGGAAATTTATTCAAAGGAGTTTTACGAAGGGATCCTTAAAGATATATTTGGTAAGTATGCAGGATTAAAGGTTTATGAAGCTAAGGAAAAAATAATAGAAGAGTTTGTATCTAGGAACATAGCCCTTAGGCATTGGACATTACCTCAAGAGGTATATTGCAGATGCGGAGCTAAGACGCATGTTAAGATAGTAAAGAATCAATGGTTCCTAAGATATAGTGACAAGGAATGGAAGAAGAAGGCACATAAATGTGTAGACATGATGAGACTCCTTCCTAGTGATTTAACGAATATATTTCATTCTCAAATTGATTGGTATGATGATTGGGCTTGCACTCATAAAGGTAAGCTCGGTACGCCATTGCCCTGGGATAGCGAGTGGGTTCTTGAATCATTAAGTGACTCGACAATCTACATGGCTTACTATACTATAGCTAAATACCTTCAACATCCGGAGAAATATGGGATAGATTGGAATAGATTAGACCCCTCATTCTTCGACTATGTTTTCTATGGAAAAGGTGATCTAGATAAGCTCTCCGAGAAGACAGGGATAAGTAAATATCTTTTAGAGACTATGAGAGAAGAGTTCCTCTACTGGTATCCAGTGGATTTAAGAATCTCTGGAAAAGACCTGATGAATAATCACATAATATTCTTCATAATGCATCATGTAGCTCTATTCCCTGAACATCACTGGCCTAAGGGCGTGGGAATAAATGGATGGATAATGGTAGAGGGGAAAAAAATGGCTAAGTCTCTCGGTAACTTCATATTGCTTAGAGAGGCGATAAATAGATGGGGCGCTGATGCCACCAGGCTTGCTGAAGCATATGCTGGGGATGCAGGTTTAGAGGACCCTAACTTCGAACCCGAGTTAGCGAGTAAGGCTATAAATATATTATATGACTGGTACGAGTTTGCTATAGCCAATTATGGTAAGGGTAAGGATGAAAGAGGATATATAGAGGAGTGGTTCGAAAGCGTCCTTAATAGGACGATAGAGAGAGTTACAGAGCTTATGGAGGAAACTAACTTTAAGTCTGTGCTTAATGAAGGTTTCTTCAAGCTTCAGAACGAGTTTAAGTGGTACATGAGAAGGACTCAGGTTCCTAACAAAGAGCTATTAAAGAAGTTTATAGAGTATCAAACACTTATATTAGCTCCTTTTACACCTCATATAACAGAGGAGATTTGGGAGAAAATAGGTAAAAAAAGCTACATAAGCTTAGCTAAATGGCCCGAACCGAATAAGTCAAAAATAAAACCTGAATTTGAGAAGGCAGAGGAGATTGTAAAAAGAACACTTAACGATATAAGGGAGATATTGAGGATTTTAAAGGGAAACCCCTCTGAAATAGTGCTAGTGCTGCCTTCGGATTGGAAGTATGAGTTATGTAAAGAGATTTTTGCGAGGGTTAATAAAAGGGAAAAGCTTAAAGAGGTCATCAAGGATGTTCTTAGACAAAACTTTAACGTTAGTAAAGTAGAGGTTTCAAGAATAGTCTCCAGAATAGTTAAATTCCAAGAGATACTCTCCCTTTTAATAGAGCCTCAACTTGAAAGAAAAGTGCTAATAGAGGCTAAGACCTTTTTTGAAAAAGAGATCGGGATAAAGGTGGAGATTTTAGAAGAAAATAAAGTAGATAATCCTAAGGCAAAGGATGCTCTCCCTGCAAAACCTGCTATAATAGTGAAGATTAAAAAATAAGTTTATGCTAAATTTTTAGTCAACATATATAACCTTCTTAACTTCATCTATAGCTATATTATCCACCCATATTTTCAATCGTATTCTTCTATTGACCTTCATTTCTTGAAGAGGAATCGCTCCCTCGATTACTTTAAATTTATTTAAAGTGAATCTCATATTATTAAGAACTTTCTCAAATTTATTTTTATAATTATTCCATTTATATAAATTAAGAATAGCAGTTATGTTTTTTCGTGATGAAGCTATATATCTTATATCTGCGTAATAGTCAAAACCTAATCCGTTATTTAAATATCCTGTAGAACTATTACTATCTATATCTATGAGAAGCATTACTTTCCGAATGATGTTTGGATTTAATGTAGGTTCCTCTATAGGGTCTACCCTTAATATAATATGTGTAGAATTATCTGTAAGAAGGACCGCGCCATAGTCCATATCAAGCCCTTCATTTCTAACTCCATAATAGGTGTCTCTTCCCTCACCGTATAAGGTAAGGAATCTCGTGAATAGCCAATCATAAGGCTCTCCATCCACTATGACTTTGGTAACACCTCCAGGTTTATAAAAAAGCACATCGTCAAAAACATCCCATGTAATAACTTCACTTCTTATGCTAACCAAATATTTACCTTTTGTGATGTTAAAGGGTAAGCAGGTTAGGTTATACTCTGAAACAACTTGTTTATTTTTGAAATAATATCTAGAAGCATTAAGTAAAAACGATTGATTATGAAATATAATCTTTAAATATCCTTTATCGTTAGTCATATTTATGATTAATATTGGATACTTTAATTCAATATTTCTTATATAAACATTTATATTAGTATTAATAAATTTAATAGGTAAAATATTATAATATTTAACAATAACTTTTAATACCTTTGTTTTATTAAAAAAAAGCATATTTACAGAGTTTAAGTCCATGAATCCTGGTGTTGGTAGATCTCTAGCATCATTAATTGTTATCTTTAATATTGCCTTAGAGGTCTCTGAATAAGTGGTAAGTAGTGTAATAAATAAAATAAGCAATATCGATAATATCAGTAGGTGTAAAGAGTTCAAAGTTTAACCCCTGTGATACTAACCATTGACTTCAAAATATTTTTCTTGAATCCTCCTTTTTTCTCAAGGAAAAATGCTTATAAGTAAGTCTAGATAGCCTTCTCAGGAGGGATAAGCTTGCCACCAGGTACCTCAGAACTATTACATAAGTCATTGGGTACTACCGTGTTAGTGAAACTTAAAGGCGGAAGAGAACTAAGAGGAATTCTTCAGAGCTTTGATCAACATTTAAACTTAGTGCTTGATGATGCAGAAGAAATGCAGGAGTCTAAGACGAGAAAGTTAGGTACTGTGATAGTAAGAGGAGATAACGTAATACTGATAAGTCCAGCTACCTAAAAGAGGTGAATATAATGGTCAAAGGTACTACCTCCTTTGGGAAAAGAGGGCGCGGAAAGACCCATATACGATGTAGAAGGTGTGGCAGACACAGCTATAATATTAGAAAAAAATATTGTGCTGCATGTGGATTCGGTAGATCTAAAAAGCTAAGGAGGTATTCATGGCAGAACAAAAAGGTTTACAGGATAAGGATTAAGTGATTTCCCTTAACTTATATAACGTTATTGCAAGTAAGCCTATAGAACCTATGTCTTCCATTACCCTATCTGGATATATGTGCACTCCCTTCTCAAGCTCTCTACTTGAAAGTCCGGGCTCTAATCCACCGAATATGATGACTACTCTACCCTTAAGCCGATTTATGATCTGTGATAAAGGTGTACCACCATATTTACCTGAGGTTACTGTAAGCACTTCATCTGGCTTTAGAATTTCCAGTACGTCATCTATGTCATAAAGGAAAAGGAAGACCCTGTTATGTTTTATAGCTAACTTCTGTGCGTCAGGAACACCACTTTGCGCAGCTGAACCTGAGGCTTTAGAAACTATGAAGGATCTATATCCTAAGCCATAAACCAGCTTAGCTGATTCTAGAACTTTCTGAGCTGACATTACATTATGTAAGACCGGTATTATCTCCATATCAGATACCTAAATATGATCCCTGCTCTATATACTTGATAATTCCTCCTTTACAACTCTAGCTATAGCTCTAGATAAGGGTACAGGCACAGCCTCTCCTATCTCATTAAATTGCACGTCTCTTCCACCTAGAAAGACATGGTCATCTGGAAATCCCATTAATCTCGCTTGTTCTCTAACAGTTAACAGTCTATCTTCAAATGGATGTATAAACCTTGAAGAGCCCATTACTGTGGGCGCTATCTTATATGGATGTAGTCTAACTAGATTTGCATATATGTTCTCTCCTGATCCTTTGTATCTTATCAGTGCTTCTCCCCATCTAAGCCTTGAAATACGCTTTCTCTTTCTCTTTGAAAGAGGTATAGGTTCATGATTGGGAATGTCATGTAAGGAATCAGGTGGGGGTAGGTCGCCTATAGCATCTATCACTTTCACCTTCTTCTTAGTGGAAAGTGGCCTGACTTTTATATTGGAAATAAACACCCTAACTCTATGAGAGGGAGTACCATAGTTTTCAGCCTTAAGTATGTTAAAGTAGATCTTCTCATATCCCACTCTTCCAAACTCCTTAGTTAAATAATGTTTCAGTTCTCCCTCAAGGATTCCCGGAACATTCTCCATAACAAAGATTTTGGGTCTTAAATCACCTACTATTCTCACAAAGTGAAGGACGAGGTTACCTATAGGATCAGAATACAACCTATCTATAGGATTCTCCTTTCTCCGAGGGTTCGCCTTAGTAAACGCCTCACAGGGTGGCCCTCCTATTACTACATCCGGCTCGTCTACTATCTCGATAATATCCTTAGAGTGTACGTTTTTTATGTCCTCTACAATTATAACCGCTTCAGGAAAATTTTTCTTAAAAGTTTCAGCTATTATGTCTAGGTTCTCTACTCCTAGGATCACTTTAAACCCCTCGTCTTTGAACCCTCTTGAAAAGCCCCCTGCTCCACAGAAAAGATCAACTATCGTGTACATAGTTTTCCTTTTAATGTTTCACTAGCTAATTTTAATTAGGCTTATATACAATTTATTACTTAACGTAGTTATGCAAAGTTTCTTGAAAAACTTAAAAAACTCAAATATCTCTGAAGACGTACTTGCGTTAGACATAGTTAGGGCACTTCTTATCTATCACGGGGTTCTATGGATGAGTGAAATACCCAGGTCTCTATCCAATATACGCAGAGGAGCCATACCTTATGTAATTACAGGAGAGAGCGTGTTAAGGGCTCTTAAGAGATTAGAGAAAAATGGAATTGTAAAGCTTGAGAAAAAAACTAGGGGTAAGGCTCTCTCACCAACAACTTATGAGGACCTCTTCATTTCATTAATTAACATGAAAGAGGCGAGTAAGGAACTTAGAGAAGATCCTATTATAATGGCTTATAAGTATAGGATCAGTAGGATTTTAAAAGATATGTTTGATAAATAGCTCAGGTATAGGTGTTTTCAAGATAAACTATCTCGGTGTCATGATTGAAAGATGTAATAGCGGTTATACCGGCCTTTAATGAGGAAAACACGATAGCAAGAGTAATAGTGTCAACGAAGAGATATGTCGATGAGATAATAGTTGTGGATGATGGATCTAAAGACCTAACAAAGGACATTGCGGAGGAATTAGGAGCTATAGTTGTAGCTCATGAGAGAAATAAAGGGTATGGAGCTGCTTTGAGAACAGGATTTAAAGAAGCATTAAAGGAATCTCCTAAGATCATCATAACGCTTGATGCAGATGGGCAGCATGATCCCTCTGACATACCTAAATTAATAAAGCCGATAATCGAAGGAAAAGCGGATATAGTTCTTGGAAGTAGGTTCCTTAAAGAATCTAAGGGTAAAGTACCGTTTTATAGAAAAATAGCCATCTCCCTCATAACTAAACTTACTAGAAGAAGCATGAAGATAAATATCTCCGATGCTCAAAGTGGTTTCAGAGCTTATAAATCAGATATAATACCTCTACTTATCCCCACTGAAAATGGTATGGGAGCTAGCGTTGAGATATTAGACAAAGCAGCATCACACAATTTGAAGATAATTGAGGTGCCCATAAGCGTAAGTTATAGCTCTGGTACTTCGACACATAACCCTCTTTATCATGGAATAGATGTCCTCTCATCTTTGCTAAAATTTGCAACGATAAAACACCCAATAGCTTTCTATGGCGTACCTGGGTTAATTTCACTAAGTATAGGTTTAGGCTTTCTTATATGGACATTAAGGATTTACTCTATAGAAGGAAGGGTAGTAACTAATATAGCGTTAGTTGCCGTCTCAGGGACAATAATAGGTCTATTGCTGCTTATAGCAGCTATAATACTCTATACAATAATTACTATAATAAGAGAGGAAAAGGCATGAAAAAAGTATATGTAGTGACGGCATCCATAAACGAGTTGAAAGGTCTCAAGGAGTTATTAGCAAGAAGTAAAGGTAACGTAAATAAAATAATTATAATAGATGAGGGAGAAAGCTTACTAAGGAAGAGAAACGAAAAACTGTTTAAAGAACACGAGGTAAATTTCTACGGTCCCAGAGAACGAGAAGAATGGTTTAAGAAAAGATTTGGAGCAAACTACGAGAAATACCTCTCTATCATACCTGAGAGGTGTCATGCCGAGATAAGCTTTGGCTACCTCATAGCTTATGAAGAGGGCGCAGACGTGATAATAGAGATCGATGATGATGTCTATCCAGTTGAAAACAACGATATAATACTTGATCATTTATATAACCTTGATAATACCTTAGGAATGAAAGTTAACTCTAGTAATAAGTGGTATAATACTTTAGAGAACCTCTTTTTGTACTTTAATGCTCAGCTCTATCCTAGGGGTTACCCTTATGGGATAAGGAGGAATAAAGTAGAATATACATGGAGGATGGAAGGTGGTGAATGTTCTCTTAACATGGGTCTCTGGATAGGATGTCTTGATTTAGATGCCCTGACCTTGATCCTATATAGTGCGTTAGATGGAAGATTTTATGTGAAAAATGGAGGATTAAAGCGAAGAAAGGTGATAGTAGATAAGGGAACATATTTCCCGGTATGTAGCATGAATACCTCTTTTAAAAGAGAAATAATACCTGCCTTCTATCAACTTTACATGAATTTTAATGGTGTTGATAGATATGACGATATATGGTCAGGTGTTTTTCTGAAAAAAATAGTGGATCATTTAGGAGATAAAATGTGTTTAGGAGCTCCTCTTGTATATCATGATAAAAGACCTCGTAATGTATTTTCTGATCTAGTGAAGGAAATTAGGGGATTAGAGTTAAATGAGATATTATGGAAACTGGTTAATAAAGTAGAGATAGATGGAAAAACGTACTTAGATGCTTACCGCTCTCTCATAGAAAAACTTAATCGTAAGACTCATTATCATAATAATATTATTAATAATAATTATAAAAAAATTATAAATATACAACTTGAAAAAATGATGTTATGGACAGAAGTAATAGACTATATTCTTTAAACCATGACTAGGATAGCTTTTGTCCTATTACATCCATCCACACATTCACTAGCATCGTTTATACGAGTAAAGGAGTTAAGTCTCAATTTGGAGAGAGAAGGCTATGAGTCATTTATATTAACTCCTTATGAGAGAAGTTATAAGATCAGTAAAAAGGTAAGAGTTATCCAGTTACCTAATTTCCCTATAATTGGCGCTCATTTAACCCCAGAAATTATTAGAAGTAAAATTTATGAAACTACAAGAAAAATATATTATAATTCTAATATACAATTATTATTATTAAATATTATTTATAAAAAATATTTATATAATAATAATAATTTAAATAGAAATTTACTTAAAATAATAAAAAAATATAAGATAGATATTATTCAGGCAGAGCAAGATAATGCTGGTTTATTAGTGAGAGGATTTAAGGGGCACTTCAAGGGACCTTTAGTACTTGATTTACATGGTATATGGACTGAAGAACTCATCTCAGCTGGTACAATATCTAGGTATAGCACTGAGTACTTTCTCTTACAGTTTTTAATGAAAAAGTTAGTTAGTAGTTTTGATCTTATATTAGTCCTAAGCAACGAAATGAAGAAATACGTGATAAATAATTATAAGGTTGCAGAGAAAAACGTGCTTTTAGCCCCACCCGGAGGATATCCACGTATATCTCAAATACCCGATAAAAAACCTCCTTATAAGATCGTTTATGCCGGTACTTTAACTTATAGTAAAGCTATTGACTTGATGCTTGAATCCATTAAGATTGTTAATCTTAAAAAACCTGATGTTATGTTTTTATTTACTAAGAAAGGAGAGTTAATAAACAATGTATCCTCCTTAGCAGGTAAACTTAATGTAAATATCAGGTTCTTTTGGTTTAATAATGTTGAGAAGTTCTATTCCTTCCTCTCAAAGTGTCATATAGGACTTCAACCCTTAAAACTAACAATAGCATCGAGAATAAACGTTCCTTCTAAGGTTATAGACTATCTCTCGGTTGGAGTTCCCATAGTAGTTAACGACGTTAAAGGATGGACAAGGGATATAGTAAAATATAAGGCTGGTGTAGTAACAGATAATACTCCTGAAGGATTCGCTGAAGGGATGCTCTGGCTGTTAGAGAATCCAGAAACCATTAACGAATACTCGATAAACGCTTTAAGATTAATAAAAGAGAGATACAATTGGGAGGTAATAGCCAGGAATCTTGCAAGAGCATACGGAAGAGTACTAAGTGAACAGGAATGAAACGAGTATTACTCTTAGCCATGTTCTTGCCGCCTGACACAGGGGGTGAAAGAGGATGGTACATAGCTAAAGCTCTCTCAAAAAAAGGATATAACGTAATTGCGGTATCAAACCTTCAGCCTCATTTTAAGGTAGGAAAAAATCCTGAACCTTGGGAGTTTAAAGACAGAGTTTTCATAGTGAGAAGACCTATTTTAAATTTAGGATATAGAGGATTCATAAGAAAGTTTTTAATGTTTGCCTCGTTTATGATATCAATAATACCAATAATAATAAAATACGGTAATAAAGTAGACGTTATATATTCTCGTGGTCCTCATCCATTCTTGGATTTACCCTCACTAGCCTATTCAAAGCTAAAAAATAAGCCTTTAATATTAGATATAACCGATGCATGGCCTGAGACGTTAATTTATCTTAATTATAAAAATTCATTTTTAAAAATATTAATTTTACTTGGTAAGCTAGTTAATAAATATCTCTTTAAAGAAGCTAAAGCTGTAGTTACACATACTCATAATCTAGCAAGATATTTAATACGCAATTATAGGCTTAGGAAGATTAAAATAGTAAGAGGAGTTATTGATACTACCACTTTTCGCCCTATGTCTAAAAAGGATGCTACTGTCTATATCGACGATAAGACATTAAGGATTATCTTAGATATGAACGGGTTAATAGTAGTTTACACGGGTATTATTGGTCCATTCCAGGATCTAAGAAGAATACTAAAAATAGCGCCATACTTGCATAATCACAGGTTTCTAATAATAGGTGAGGGAGAAGAGCGAGAAAGATTAATAGAAGAGAAGAACAAAGCGGGAATACTTAATGTGGAGTTTTTAGGGCTTATACCTCATAAGTACATACCATATTACTTATCACTGGCTGATCTCTGTCTTCTTCCGTTAACGAACATTCCATTTCTGGAGATTTCTTTACCTAAGAAAATGCTTGAGTATATGGCCTGTGGAAAGCCCATAATGTATGTTGGTCCTAAGAGCGAGGCATCATTTTTAATTAAAAAATGGAAAGTAGGTTTCGTTGCCGAGGATGAGAAAGAGCTTTATACAATATTAAATATGTTAAGTAAAGAAGATAAAACCTTAATAACTATGGGTATAAATGCAAGAAAAATAGCAGAAAAGGTATTTTCCCTAGATAGTGTAGGAGAGAAACTAGGTAATCTACTCGATGAAGTCTCGAGATCCTAGTATCCTATTGTTAAGCAGGTATATTCACCATACCATGCCTATTTACAGGGAACTTATTTCCAAAGCGAACGTTAAATGGATAGGTTATAGGATACCTAGGAAACTTACTAAATTAACGCTACTTCCTGTTTTCCTATATGAAAGTTTGCTAGGATTAATCTTCGTACTTATCTTACGTCCTAAAGTAATAGTCGGATATTATTTAGGATTGGAATCTTTGATAGCTATATTACTTAAAAATATAACCAAGTCAAAAGTTGTTCTCTTCTCGATAGGTAGTGACGTAATATACAAAAGAAAAACCCACTATATTGTATTAAAATATATTCTAAGTAAAAGTAATTTAGTAATATGTATAAGTAAGGAAATAGAGAAGAAAGTGCAGTGTTTAGGAGCGTGCTCAACTAAGATTATACCGACTATTCCTAGTTTTTCTGATTTTAAAGAAATAGGAGTGAAAAATAAAGAGTATGATGTAATAAATATTGGTTATTTAGTTCCCGTAAAACATCAGGAGTTATTGGTGAACGCCTGTGATAAATTACCCGGAATTAAAGCCGTCATAGTGGGTGATGGTCCTCTTCTCGATAACCTAATTCTTAAAGCTGAGAGAACAGCATGTGAGATAAAATTTACGGGAAAAATTAAACATGAGAGTGTATGGGAGCTCCTTCAGAAGGCTAAAGTTTACGTTCATACATCCTATAGAGAGGGGATCCCGGCAGCTATATTGGAAGCCATCTATTGTGAATTACCCGTCATAGCTGTTAAGGCTAAGTACGTAAATTTTCTTTTAGAACTAGGATTTAATATCGTCATAAGTGATAGGAATCCGGCGAGCCTCGCTTTAGCAATAAAAAACGTTTTAAATAACTATTCTAATTACAGCAAGTTAGCCGCAAGAAATAAGAGAAGGCTCATATATATAATAAATTTCTTTAAGAAAGAGCTCCTCAATAGCATTCTTAATTAATGAGTTTAGTGTATAATATTTCATGAATAAAACTACTTTCTTTAAAATAATATTAGTTGTTATCTACACGCTCTCACTAGCAACAGAAGTAATAAGCTATTCCCAGGTCAATGAAAGGAAGATTACTGTATATGGAACATGTACTATATTTACACAACCGGATAAATTAAGAATAGTACTAGGAGTTAGAAAGGACGGAAAAGACCCTCTTAAACTCTTCCAGGAAGTAACTACTAAAATAGATGCTATAGAGAAGACAATAATAAGAATAGGAATTTCTAAGGATGAGATCTCTCTCTATCATCTTTCTCTAGTTCCTCAATACGACTATAATAAAAAACCCCCTGAGTTAATAGGCTATTCAATGTCTTATCTGCTAAAGGTTGAGACGAAAAATCTTAACATGGTGAGTAGGGTGCTTGATCAAGCGTTAAAAGCGGGTGCTAATGTAGTGAGTGAAATAAGCTATTTCTTATCTCAGGAAGAGTACAAGAAAGCATATCTAAGAGCTCTAGATTGCGCAGTGAATGACGCCTATGTAAAGGCTAGAAATGCAGCAAGGTCCTTAGGGATGAAGCTAGGTAAAGCTATATCAGTGAACATAGAGGAGGCACGTATAGTGTTTGAATACCCTACAAGAGCTGACATTACTGCAATGAAACCTACTGAGGTACCTGTGAGAGTTGGTGTTAGAATGGAATATGAGCTTGTTGAAGAGTAAATTAACTCCCTTTTTATATTTTATTACGCTTCTTTGATGAGTATCGTGATTAGCTTAACGTTATTATCTTCATCAGCCTCTACCACTATGTTCTCTTTATCGGCAACTATTTTTAGTTGGTGTTCTCCAGAAACGTTCTTGGGTACCTTCCAGAAGAAAGCTACTCTAGTATAAAGTCCTCCTAAAATGTTTCCAACTTTTTTGTAACCTATTTCTCTATCATTAAGATACAGAGTAAGGTTAAACGTTCCACTCTCATTCCCTCCTCTGTTAAACACCTCAATCAGTATAAGAGTCAAAGAATTTTCTTTAATTTCTGAAGGAATGAAAGTTACATTACCTATAACTATGTCAGGTAAGCTCTCTTCAGTCTCTAACTTAACAGGTTGCCATGGAGTTATAGCTGAGGTTTCAGAGCTTAAGATTAATATGTCCTCTACCCATATATTATTGTCTTCGTTCTCTTCCTCTATCTCATCGTTTATATCAGCAACTATCCTAAGTTTATGTGAGCCGGCAAAGCCTACAGGAATCCTCCATACAATGCTTGCCCCTGTGAATGGGGCAGAGCCTAACAACTTAACTCTATCTATTCCTATTAGAACATCATCTATGTAAAAACCTACAGTGAAATGTCCTGTCGTTACAGGAACCAAGCTAACTACTTGTGCTCTTACACTCATCGCTCTTCCTTCTACAGGTACTCCGGGAGATATACTTACACCTGTTATAACCAAGTCAGGCTTCTCCTCTTTTGAAGCAATATTTACCATACATTCATCATACGCCGTTCTTCCTTCTTCATCAAGAGCGTAAACGTAGAAACGTCTATAGGACGAGGGAAACGTTATTTTTCCATAATATACATACACCTTATTACCCTTTACTTTATCATTAAAGAGGACCTTTGTTCCCCATTGATAGTCATCTACTAGGGTAAGCATCACATCTTTATTAGCCTTAAAATATATCACTATGTTCTCTCCTAAAAAGTAAGTAGCTCCACACCCCTTGTCGACCCATACCTCGACTTTTAAAGTAGGAGAATATATTATCGGCTGTGCTACTATAAGTAAAACTAGGAATAGTAATACTACTATAAGAATTACATTTCTCATAGTTATTAGCCCCTAATATTAAGTAGTAAAGATATGTTAGTAAATGTTTGGTTTTGAAAATATTATAAGCAAAGTATATTATTTAAAAATATTAAAAAATAAATAAAATGCTTAAGGCACTCTCTCTATAGTCCAGAGGGCGAACCCTCTTTGATTTCCAACCTTAACTATAATCTGTCCGTTATAGTCTCCTGAAAGCCAAGTAGAGCCCTTCTGAGGTACAACAGAAATAGCGTAAACACCGTTACCATACTCATATACATCAACTACTTCGACTCTAGCTCCTCCAGGAGGGACAAGCATCGTAAGCACTATAAAGTTTCCCTTTTTAAGCCCAGTGACTGGACCATTACTTGAAAGAACCTGGACCAGTAGGTTGGCATTCCCCGTACCTCCATCATAAGCATTAGCTCTGTTTCCCACAGCTGTTACCATTAAAAGTCCTCCATATTCAGCCTCTACGCTTCTCAGAAGAACCTGAGAGCTGAACGTTAAAGCCAAAATAGCTACTAAAACTACAACACTTATTTTATACAATTTCCTTATTTCTAACATATTTTAAAACCTTTAAGGTGTGTTAAGTGGTAAAACTCATATAAAAGCTTTGTGTTTTTAGCAACATAATATATATTTCTTATAGGAATTAAGATTCACTTACATAGACTCTTCTTGCAAGCATTTTAACTATTTTATCTGGATGTACTACTATACCTTTATCGGTTATCTCAAAGAGGTGTCTTCTTAAGCTATGGCTCGTTCCTCTCATCTTCCAGCATATTATTGATCTCTTTAATTCCCCCTCTATTTCATCAAGATCCAGTCTTATTATCCCGTCAGCGGCATGCTCTACACCAGGTCCTCCAAACCCCCTCTCTCCTACACTAACTTGAGATACTAGTATTGATGTAGAACCGAGTCCTGCTAAGACTCTTTTAAGCGTCATTACGACGCTTCTAGCTATTGCAGGTCTTGTCATGTAAAGAGTGGTAACAGAATCAATAACCACTCTTTGAGCTGAGAGGTCTCTAATCGCTTCTCGAATTACGTCTACAAAGCTGGGCACATCATCGACAGACCTAACTACGTACTTCTCCCTTTTTGCCGCCTCTCCTATACCTCCAGTAAACGCATCCACTATAGCAAATAACCCTTTTTCCTCGTAATGTCTTACATCCCATCCAAACTGAGCCATGTTAATCCTTATTTGAACAGGATGTTCTTCGAGAGCTACAAGTACACCCGGCTCATTGTTCCTAAGACCATGGTACAAAAATTGTTGCCCAAAGATGCTTTTACCCGTACCTGGCCCTCCTGAGAGTAGAACAACGTTTCTATACGGTATCCCTCCATGAAGTATCTCATCTAATCCAGGTATACCTGATTCTATTCTTTTTACAGGCATCTTTCCCAAGCTATTTTTAAAGTGTTTTTTGTTTAAAAATCTTCAATAACTATAATATTTAAAAATTGCTTATAAATATAGAAACATATTAGTATTACTATGTTTAAGTTAAATTTAATATTTTTACTATTTGCGTAAATATTTTTCTATTATATTTATATTCTTTTAATAATTTATGTATATTATGTAAAGTATCATTATTTACATTTAGTATTTGTCTTAAAAAATAACTAATCTTTCCTTTTTTAAAGAATAGGAAATTCATAAGTTGTGTTAAGTTTGTTTTTTTGGAAGAAGTGCTTGCTGTCTCAAAGTCTAGAATGAATACCTTAGAGTCTTTAGTTACAAGTACATGATTCTTAGGTTCGGAAAGCTCCTTGTGACTTACTCCTATAAGATCTAGCCTATATGCTTGTTCTAGTAGATTTAAAAGTATTCTTTTAAGCAAGGTTATGTCTTTAATTGTAGCAATAATCTCTGACAGAGGTATTCCCTCAATAAACTCCCACAGTACGAAGTTTCGTGAAAAGGCTATTAACTTGGGACCTATCTCTCTTCTATTAGCTATAAGTAATATCTTTGCTTCTTTGATAACAGAATCCCTGTTAGAATCTAATCGTCTGATCTTCACTGTGATAATTCTTCCGTCAAAGTATTTCCCTTTAACAACTATACTTGTTGTACCTTTTCCGATAACGTGAATGCCTTTGATCTCTGTTTTCCCCTCTAGTATAAGTGATCTAATCCCCAATAAGTAAGCCTCAATAAGCCGTTTACTATATTCTTTCTCATCAAATACAGGATAACATAACACATACTTAAGTATGGGAGAGGGATTAGTTAATGAGACCTCCATGGCAGCCTCCTAGTAAGCCACCTATAAAGATATTGGAGATACTCTTTTTCAGGAGATATATCAACTATATTTGCTCCTTTAAGTACATCTATATTCTCTTTAAGATACTTACTGATTAACTTACCAAGCTTAGCTTCGTTGAGTTTTTCCTTTATAACATCCTCTGCTTTACTATATTTTACCCTCCTTAATACTACTAATCTATCACCTTTAACGTAAGGACCTGATATCACATCGCTCCTTTTCTCATTCAAGGATATAAAGGTAAGGGAGTTGTCTAAGTATATAGGGGGACCTTTGTGCTCCTCAATCTTCGACCTCTCTAGGTACTTTAATTTAAATAACATGACTAGAATGTTACCTTTAGTCCATGCAGACGTATCAAATACTCTAAATCCATATCTATGAAGTAAGTCAGTGATCCCTTGAAGGCTTCTCTTAACCTGTCCCCATAGAACATCCTCAGGGAGAGAAGGTATCAATGTCTTTATAGCTATAACATTCTGTTCATAAAGCTCTCTCTTAATTTTCTCGATGTCTATTGATGGGGAGTGAGGGTAGAAAAAGGATATCGAGGGTGTTTTTAAAAACTCCTTACAAGCAAGTACGAATAAGGAAAGTTTCTCTAAGCTGACTGCTGATGCGGCATTTCTTTTTTCATCTATTGGATCTATGACTATAAGAGGAGCTCTGAACATTTTAAAGACATCTATCTCCTTATTCTCGTAATATCCTTCTAAGTCTATCACTATTCTCCATGGTTTCCAGGTTGAAGCAGCTACTATAGTATCTTTAAAGGACCCGTAGTAAGTAACAAGTATCTCAATTAAATAACCTGAGAACCCTTCAGTCTTTATTTCAGCCCCATATATCCCTATTCCCTTAGTAAATCTCTTCAATAGTCTTATTTCATCTTTTAGTTCCGGCCTTTTACTTATTACATTTCTTATGTACCTAGTGTGAAAAGGTGTTCTGTCAACAGGCGTTCTAACATCTTTAGAGCTAGGTACATCATAAGCTGGAACGATGTCGATCTTTACTTTACCATAGTTAAGCTCTATATAAGGATGAGACGCATATCTCCTGACGGGATTTACACCTAGTTTTTCTGCCAGCTCCTCACCTAACATTAATCCATATTTTCTTAGGAGATCCAAAGGAAATGAAATATTAAATAAGAGAAATATATCCAGGTCAACATCCTCTGAAAGCCAGGTATCTTTAGCAAATGATCCTTCGATCTCTACTCTAACCTTTTCTTCAAGCTCGTGTTTTTTTACTAACTTTTTAAGGATGTCTAGGATAAAAACAGATATTTCGTTAACTTCCTTTCTCTCCCTCTCTGAAGGCTTAACTCTTTTTAATACTTCTTCAACTACCCTATCAAACTCCACATGTTCTACTTTCTAGCTTCAACCCTAAATAACGTATCATATATTGGTCCCTTTGAGGTCAACGTACTTTTCTTAAGCCTAACATCGTTAACTCTCATACTTCCAATAAAAACATTCATAAGCTCTTTGATTATTTCGGAGAGTCGAGGAGAAGGATAACTTTTCACCCTGGCTATAGTTAGATGAGGGATAAACTCCTTATTTTCCTTAGGTATCTTTAAAGAGGATAAAAGCTTATTAACCTTTTTACTCAGTTCTATTAGCTCCTCTTTTCCCTCACTTACCCCTACCCAGATGACTCTAGGTCTTTCAATTCCAGGAAATGCTCCAACTCCTGAAAAACTTAACGTAAAGCTACTAAATTCTAAAGTAGATAACCTATCCTTTATGGATTCTACAATAGATGTAGGAATCTCACCTATAAACCTAAGAGTTATATGGAGATTTTCGGGCTCCACTGCTTTAAGGCGTGTACCTGTATTTTTTAACTCTTTTTGTATTCTCACTATCTTATTTACAATATCACTCTCTTCTATATCTACAGATATAAAACATCTAACTCTCTCTAACAATTACCTCCCCTCCTTATATAGCCATTTATCAAGAAGCTTACAGTGAGCTGGGTGAAATTCTCCGCTTCCACACTTGTAGAGATAGGGGCAAAAGAAACAAGGTATGTCTTCAAGGAACTCGGAGAGACGGACTTTCTTAAAAGCCTTGGAGGTCGGTTTCAGTAAGTATGTTTTCCTTCCTTTATACATGTATTCTTCTCTAGTTAAAAGTCCCCTTTTCTCTAAACGCTTTATGATTTTTATGCCTCTTCTACTGTCTATTTTAATTTTACCCCAGATCTCTCTTTGTAGAATACCCTTGTCTCCAGCGTTCTTAACAATGTCAAGTATCTCTTTTTCAACAATTTCCGACACGGTTTCAGTCAAATCCCAAACACCATATGTTAGACAGGTCAAGCTCTACTCTGTTCCGTCTACTCCAGGATAATTATTTTAAAAGGATCCTAATAAGGGTTTTAGGTTAGGGTTAGTTCAGTGGTAAAATCATGGATATCCTTGGTCTCAAATAAACTAATGTTTTCCTACGATTCGGTAGTTAAGCTCATAGAGCTTTATGGTTTCTTCAGAGCAAGAAACATATTGCATTCTCTTAAGTCTCCTGGAGATAAATATTTCCTAAGAGTTAATACGCTTAAAGCCTGTAGAGAGGATGTTTTAGAGAAGCTGGCTGAGGAGGGAGTGGAAGCCTATGTTTATCCTAATTTAACTGACGTAATCTATCTTAAAGTAGAGGGACCATTTGAGGTTAAAATGTTAAACAAGAAGGTCGTAGCTAAGAAAGATGCCGCTGAATCAGTTTACATGGGTGCTAATCTTTACGCTCCTGGAGTCGAAAGGGCCGATAAGGTGAAGGCTGGTGATAGAGTAACCATAGTGGATCCATATAATCGCCCAGTAGGAGAAGGAATCGCTGAGATGGATTGGGATGAGATACTTTACTCTCATAAAGGTCTTGCTGTAAGAACAGTTAAATCCATATATAAGGTACCCAGTGTTAGGGAGCTTAAGGCATACAGGGAGGGATTAATATATGATCAATCACTTCCTTCAATTACAGCTTCACACGTACTCGCTCCTAAGGAAGGATGGAAGATCGTGGATATGTGCGCATCTCCGGGAGGAAAAGCAACTCACGTCGCTCAACTTACAAGAGATAAAGGTGAGGTACTTGCGGTAGATAGATCAGAGTCTAAGATTAATAAAATAAGAGAGAATATTGAGAGACTCGGCACAAAGTCTATTAAAACCTTCGTACGGGATTCGAGGTATTTAGACTTAGAGGACGTTTTTAATGAAGCTGATGCGGTCATTTTAGATCCTCCATGCAGCTCGTTAGGGGTAAGACCTAAACTCTCCTATGAAAGGGATCTGAGAGACGTTCATTCTCTTTCACGGTATCAAGGGCAGTTTTTAAGAGTAGCTTCAAGAATAGTTAAGAAGGAGGGACTAATATTATACTCAACGTGTACGATGACATTAGAGGAAAATGAGCTAAACATATGGTGGGCTTATAAGTTTTGTAAACTAAAACCCGTAAGCCAGAAAGTGTTTTTCGGATCCCCAGGTTTTAATGTAGGATCTTTAGAAGGATACGTATTTCAGAGATTTGAACCCGATATACATCATACTCCAGGCTTTTTCATATCACTATTAGTTAAAAAGTAAATACAAATAAAAAAGTTTAGTTAATTACCAAATTACTCTAGTAATTCTTAAAGATCTACTTATTTCATCTATTTCTCTCCAATCTTCATAACTCATTCTCCAATTTGCAGCCTCTGCATTACTAAGCACTTGATTGGGATTCTTAGCTCCAGGTATAGGAACCACTACAGGACTGCTCATTAAAAGCCAATTAAGAGCTACCTGTGCAGGTGTTTTATTATATTTTTTAGCGATCTTTTCTAACACCTTTACTAACTCATATACTTGATTAAAGTTCTCTGGTGAAAAAAGCGGATCCTCGGATCTTACATCCGTAAATTTAGGTAAGTTCTCAGGTGTATACTTACCTGTTACGGCACCTTTAGCTAAGGGGCTCCAAGCAAGTATTGTCATCTTATTTTTCTCCGCGTAAGGTATTAACTCTTTCTCAGCATCTCGCTCGACTAGGTTATATCTTATTTGAAGACTAACTATGTCAGTGGATGAAAGACACTCTCTCGCAGACTCTATAAGTTCTGGTGCAAAATTACTCAATCCTATATACCTTATTTTACCTAGGTTCACCAGTCTTTCAAGAGCCCTCATATATTCACATGTAGGAAAATTGTGCCAGGCAGGGGGCCAGTGTACCTGCATAAGATCTATGGTGTCAACTCCGAGTCTCTTTAAGCATTTATCGGTAGCACGAAAAACATCGTCTCTACTTAAGAAGTCTCCAGGCAACTTAGTGGCTATATATACGTCGTCTCTAGCGTTTAGCTCCTTTAAAGCTCTTCCAAGAAATTCCTCGCTTTTTCCTCTACCATATACAGCTGCAGTGTCGAAGAAATTAACATCAAGTTCTAATGCCTTGGCAACGATCTCTTTTGCACGCTCATACTCAGTAACACCCCATGCCTCGCTAAACTGCCATGTTCCTAAGCCTATAGCGGATATTTTGATATCCGATTTACCTAAGATACGATACTCCATGAGTTTCTAAACCCCTGTATGAATTAAGTTACAGATTTTTAACCTTATCCGGTCTACTTTTCTAAATATGAATTAAGGAGTGATCCTAGGTTAATTATATATCCTCATTATAGAAATAAGATTTGAAGAGGGCCGGTAGCTCAGTGGGAGAGCGCCCGCCTCGCACGCGGGAGGTCGCGGGTTCAAGTCCCGCCCGGTCCACCATTTTTATCAACCACTTTATCAAAGAATAAAATGAAAAAGTAATGTTGAGTAGGGAAGAAGCTCTCGTAGAAGAGCTTTTTAAGGGCTGTAAAAAGACTCTCAGGATTTTGAGACTTTTTATAGTTAATCCTAATAAATCATTTACTAAATACAAGATTGAGAAGGAGGCTCTAGTGTATGACTCTGAGACAATCCTCGAGAGGCTTGTTAAGCTTGGAATAGTTGAGATATTAAGTGATGACCCAAAACTATACAGGCTTAAGAATGAGATACCTTTAGTAAAAGCTTTAAAGACTTTCCTAAAGGAGATAGGATATCTTTAGAGGAGATGAAAGACCATGAAAGTGTATATAGGTACATCTGGATGGAGTTACTCATGGAATCCTAATGGATTAAAGTGGTATGTTGCAAACTCGGGTTTTAACTCTGTTGAGCTTAACATGAGTTTCTACAGTTTTCCTAGAGAGAAGCAGGTAGAGAGGTGGTTTAAGGAAGGTAAGGGGCTTGCATGGGTGGTAAAGGTTCATAGAGCAATAACTCATTACGGTAAGTTGTCTGAACGAGTTCTTAATACTTGGAGCAAATTTAGAAGGAGGTTTAGCCCTCTTGAAGAAAGCATTCACCTGTACTTGTTTCAACTACCTCCTAGTTTAATTTTTAATGAGAGGACGTGGGATAAGGTGGTCAGGTTTGCTGTTAAGGGAGAAGTAAGGGATAAGATGGCTATAGAGCCTAGACATGAAAGCTGGTTTAGTGAGAATGTGGTATCTAGGTTTCGGGAAGAAGGAATAGTGTTTGTCACCCCAGATTCTCCTCTATTCGAAGGTCTTCCTGATTTAGGGATAATATGTGTTTCAGGTAAAGTTTACGTTAGGATGCATGGAAGACTGATATGGTATAACTACAGATACCTCACAGAGGAACTTGAAGAGGTTGCAAAAAAGATAATAAAGGTGAATCCTGATATTGCTTATGTATTCTTTAACAATGACCATGACATGCTTGATAATGGTAGAGAATTGAAAAAAATAATTAATAAATTTTTAATAAAGTAATGCTGTTCAATTAGAGAATCAAGAATAGGATTATAAATATAAATAGACCTTCACACTACTTTCATCAGGAGGTTTTTCACTGCTTCTGGGTGATTTAAAGCTTGGCTCGTGGTAAAAACGGGGAAGAGACCGAAATAGAGCTTAAGGTACTCGAGGTTAGGCAGAACGAGGCTGGTAGAGGCCGGGTTAGAATAGATGAGAACGTAATGGAGAGACTTGGGATAACGGCAGGTGACGTAGTTATAGTAGAGGGAAGAAGGAAGACTGTTGCCATAGCCTGGCCAGGTTATGCTGAGGATAGAGGAGCGAACGTAATAAGGATGGATGGATGGACTAGGAAAAATGCAGGTGTAAGCATAGGTGAAAAGGTTAAGGTTAAGAAAGCTAAGGTAAGACCTGCTCTTATCGTCAGGTTAGCGCCTACATCTATGACTCTTACAGTAGATGAGAACTTCGTGGCTTATGTCAAGAAGAGGCTTCTTGACAGACCCTTAATGGAGGGTGATGTGGTTCAAGTACCTGTTTTAGGCCAGACTATACCCTTCACCGTGATCTCTGTGAAACCTAACGACCCTGTTATAGTCACTGACTCAACTCATCTCGTCATTCTTGAAAAACCTGTTGAAGCCGGAAGTATACCCAGGGTAACATACGAGGATATTGGTGATCTCGAAGAAGCTAAAAGAAAGATAAGAGAGATGGTTGAGCTCCCCCTTAAATATCCAGAGCTATTCAAGAAACTTGGAATCGACCCGCCTAAGGGCGTTCTTCTTCACGGCCCTCCTGGCTGTGGTAAGACGCTGCTCGCTAAAGCCGTCGCTAACGAGACTGAGGCATATTTCATTGCTATCAACGGCCCTGAGATAATGAGCAAGTTCTATGGGGAAAGCGAGCAAAGGTTAAGGGAGATATTCGAAGAAGCTAAGGAACATGCTCCCTCTATAATATTTATTGATGAGATAGACGCTATCGCGCCTAAGCGTGAGGAGGTGACGGGCGAGGTTGAGAAGAGGGTCGTAGCTCAGCTGCTAGCCCTGATGGACGGGCTACAGAGCAGGGGGCAGGTTATAGTCATAGGAGCCACAAACAGGCCTAACGCACTTGACCCTGCCCTGAGAAGACCCGGCAGATTCGACAGGGAAATAGAGATAGGGGTTCCAGATAAAAAGGGTAGGTATGAGATACTGTTAGTTCATACGAGGAACATGCCATTAGCTAAGAACGTAGACCTCCACAAGCTTGCCGAGATAACACATGGATATGTAGGAGCTGATCTCGCTGCGTTATGTAGGGAAGCCGCTATGAAAGCTCTCAGGAGAATTCTACCCAAGATAGACCTTGAGAAAGAGGAGATACCTAAAGAGGTTCTCGATAGCTTAGAGGTAAGGATGGAGGACTTCATGAACGCTTTTAGAGAGATAACCCCGACAGCGTTAAGAGAGATAGAGATAGAGGTACCTACTGTTCATTGGGACGATATCGGGGGTCTTGAGGATGTTAAGCAGCAGCTCAGGGAGGCGGTGGAGTGGCCGCTTAAGTATCCAGACTCATACAAAAGGCTTGGTATAGATGCTCCTAAGGGCATCCTCCTATACGGCCCACCTGGCTGTGGTAAGACGCTGCTTGCTAAAGCCGTTGCCACCGAGAGCGAGGCCAACTTTGTCAGCATAAAAGGACCTGAGATATTTAGTAAGTGGGTTGGTGAGAGTGAGAAGGCTATAAGGGAGCTTTTCAGGAAGGCTAGGCAAGTAGCTCCCAGCGTCGTATTCATAGACGAGATAGATTCGATAGCTCCAATGAGAGGGCTTGGCATAGGAGATTCCATGGTCACTGAAAGGGTCGTTAGCCAGCTTCTTACTGAGCTGGATGGTGTTTCCAGGCTTGAGGGCGTTGTCGTGATAGGCGCTACTAACAGGCCTGACATCATCGACCCGGCGCTCCTCAGGCCAGGCAGGTTCGACAGGGTGATATTCGTCCCGCCGCCAGACGCGAAGGCAAGGCTTGAGATACTAAAGGTACACACGAGAAAAATGCCACTAGCGAACGACGTAAACCTGGAGCAAGTAGCAGAGCTAACAGAGGGGTATTCTGGGGCAGATCTAGAGGTGCTTGTAAGGGAGGCAGGGCTCATGGCGTTAAGGGAGGACATAAACGCTACTGAGGTCTATAGAAGACATTTCGAGATGGCTATGAGGAAGATAAAGCCCTCTATAACACAGGATATGATCAAATACTATCAGATGTGGGCTGAGAGATCTAAGACCGCGATGCAGAGAAGGGTAAGTAGCGTAGGGTTTTACGTGTAGGTTAATGTTTCCTTTAGAAGTACTTATACTAGCTGAGCTAGCTAGACAGAAAGGAGCTCTGAGAGATAAGGAGCTTTATGAGAACATAAAAAAACTTGCTTCCTCATTTAACGAGGATATTTCTCAAGGCCGTTTCAGAAAAGCACTGATGATGCTGGAGATAAGAGGGTACATAAGGGTCGAGTCTATAAAGAAGAGTAGCAGAATAGTGTATTTGGTCAGGGATTTAAATAAGGAGAAGTAGAGTAAGGTTAAAATAGAAAGATATTAGCTTCTATCTCACTTTAGTTTAAGTAGAGATCATGGGCGTAAACATAAGGGAGCTAGTCTCCCCTGTGAAAAAGGAGCTCTCATTAGAAGATCTCTCACATAAGGTCATAGCTATAGATGCTTACAACGCTCTTTATCAGTTCCTAGCGACTATAAGGCAGAGAGATGGAACTCCTTTAATGGATGCACAGGGGAACGTAACTAGCCATTTAAACGGGCTTTTTTACAGAACTATAAACTTCCTTGAAGCTGGAATAAAGCCTGTGTATATTTTCGACGGAAAACCGCCCGAGATAAAGCAGGCTGAGATACTTAAGAGGGAGAGAATAAAGAGAGAGGCTGAGAGGAAGTACGTAGAGGCTCTAGAGAGGGGGGATTTAGAAGAGGCTAGGATATATGCTCAGCAAACTTCAAGACTTACCTCTGCTATGGTCGATGATTCTAAGAAACTTCTGACGTATCTAGGTGTTCCATGGATCCAGGCTCCCTCTGAGGGTGAGGCACAGGCAGCCTATTTAGCTAGTAAGGGAGATGCGTGGGCCTCCGCCAGTCAGGACTACGACTCGCTTCTATTTGGAACTCCGAGACTTGTGAGAAACCTGACAATAACTGGAAGAAGAAAGCTCCCGAGAAAGGACGTGTATATTGAGATAAAACCAGAGCTTATAGTGCTTGACGAATTGTTAAAGCATTATGGTATAACTAGAGAGCAGTTAATCTATATAGGGATACTTCTCGGAACAGACTATAATCCAGAAGGCGTTAAAGGTGTTGGTGTCAAGAAAGCTCTTAAGCTCGTGAAGGAGTTGGATAGCATAAGATCCATCTTAAGGGCTGTGAAAGCCGAGTTAGGCGTAGACTCAGAGGAGATAACCAAGCTCTTTCTTAAACCAAAGGTAACTGATGAGTACATGTTGGAATGGAGAAGGCCTAATGAGGAGAAAATTAGAGAGCTATTAGTTGAGGAACATCAGTTTTCGCTTGAAAGAGTTAACCATGCTCTTGAAAGAGCTGTTAAGGCGTATAGGCAGCTTTTTGAACAAACAACTCTAGAGTCTTGGTTCGGATGAGTGAGAGCGATAAGGCTCGTAGGCTGCTAATTGTTAAGCTGAAGGCTGAAGGAGTTATAAGATCTCCAGAGGTTGAGAGAGCGATGTTGATTGTTCCTAGGGAGGAGTTTATTCCTCAGGAATACAGACGTTTTGCATATAGTGATAATCCTCTTCCTATACTTAAGGGACAGACTATATCTGCTCCTCATATGTGCGCGATGATGTGTGAAGCACTTAAGATGAGAAAAGGTGAGAGAGTGCTTGAGGTAGGTACTGGTAGCGGGTACCATGCAGCCCTCTGTGCTGAGATAGTGTCACCAACTGACAAGCCTATTAAGGGTTATGTAGTAACTCTCGAGTATTATAAAGAGCTTGCTAAATTTGCTCATGAGAACTTAAAAAGAACAGGTTATGACACTAGGGTTGATGTGATAGCTTGTGACGGAAGCATGGGATCACCAACTAGGATTAAATATGATAAAATATTAGTAACCGCCGCAGCCCCCTCTCTACCTAAGACCTTGGTGGATCAGTTAAGGAATGGAGGTAGGCTTGTAATACCGATTGGAAGTTACTTACAACAACTAACTCTTGTAGAGAAAGTAAACAATGAGATAAAGATTAAGGAACTTGGTGGTTGCATATTCGTTAGGCTTAGAGGTCAGTTAGGATTTAAAGATGAAACTAGCCTTTGATACGATTGTCGCTAGAGGAAACAGGCTAGTTACTGCAAAGCACGTTTCTACCTTTGAAGTAACTAAGGAGAACTTCCTGAGTGAGAAAGGTGATTGTATAATCGCTATCTCAGCTGACAAATCAGCTTCAGAACTATCTCAAGACCTTAAGTCCCTTCTAAAAGATAGCTCAATAGTGATTATAATTCTTAAGTCAGGAGGCGAATATGATGTGGTTATCGCTAAGGGCTCTCCCATGTTAACCCTATCTGATGATACATCCTTAGTAGTAAGAAGAAGTACCTATATAGACGGAAGAACAATAGCTATAGAGGCCGATAAGGCTGCCAAAGATATAAACAGGGAACTCATAGGTAGGCTAAAAAAAGGAGAGTTGTTAGAAATGATCATAGTAGCGGTTAAGTAGGTAGCTAAGCTTAACTGGCGGGCCGGGCGGGATTTGAACCCGCGACCCCCGGGTTAAAAGCCCGGTGCTCTTCCCGGCTGAGCTACCGGCCCCTCAATATTTTCAGTAACCATCATTTAAGAACTTATCTTTCGTAAAGTGATGGAAAGACCCTTATGCTTAGCTATATTATTTAAGGGAGAAGTTGTTTATTCCTTAACACGAAACCAACGGCCTTTAAGGGGGTTATGCTTTGAGTAAGGCTATTGAAGAGAAGGCTCTGGGAATAACTGTAAGTAAATCAAAGAACTTTTCTGAATGGTTTACACAAGTTATTACTAAGGCTGATCTAGTAGACCAAAGGTATAACGTTCAGGGCTTCATAGTCCATAAACCATGGGCTATGAGGATTATTAGGGAAATTTATAGAATGTTTGAAGAAGAGCTTGAAAATACAGGTCATGAGCCTGTGCTCTTCCCCTTAGTTATTCCTGAGGAGAATTTTGAAAGGGAGAAAGAGCATGTGGAGGGATTTAAACCTGAGGTCTTCTGGATAACGGAGGCGGGGGACGAGAAGCTTGAGAAGAGGCTTGCGTTAAGGCCTACATCTGAAACTGCTTTTTACTCAATGTATCCTTACTGGATTAAGAGCTGGAGAGATCTGCCTTTAAAGCTTTACCAAAGTGTTAGCGTGTATAGGTATGAGAAGAACACGAGGCCTTTCATAAGGGGAAGGGAGTTCCTATGGATAGAGGCTCATAATGCCTTTACTACACACGAGGAAGCCTTAAGGCAGGTTAAGGAGGATATGGAGAACTCCAGGAAGGTTATATGGGAGAAGCTGGGTATACCTTTCTTATTTCTAAGGAGACCTCAGTGGGATAAATTTGCTGGTGCGAGGGACACCTATGCAGCTGACACATTGCTCCCTGACGGTAGAGTGCTTCAGATATCTTCAACACATGATCTAGGTCAGGGTTTTGCTAAGGCTTTTGACATTAAGTTCCTTGATAAAGATGGAAAGTGGAAGTATGTATGGCAAACATGTTATGGGCCAGGTATTTGGAGAATAGTAGCTGCTCTCATAGGTATTCATGGCGACGATAAGGGTTTGATATTACCATTTGATGTAGCTCCTATACAGGTCGTTATAATTCCTATCTATTATAGTGAGAAAGATAAAGAAGAGATAATGAGGAAATGTGGAGAGATCAAGGAAAAGTTGAAGAGAAAGGGTATAAGAGTTTATTTAGATGATAGGGAGGAGAAAACACCTGGATGGAAGTTTAACGACTGGGAACTTAAGGGAGTTCCATTTAGGATAGAGATAGGTAGCAGAGAAGTAAAGGAAAAAGTAGTAACAATATTCAGAAGAGATATACTCAAGAGAGTGAAGGTAGCTGAAGACAGACTTATAGAGGAGTTAAGTAGCATGGCGAGAGATATGTTAAATAATCTTAAGGAAAAAGCGTTAAACTTTCTTAATAATAATATATATGAGGCAAGGAATAAGGATGAGGTCATTAAAGGTATTTCCGGGAGAAAGATAGTTAAAATGGCTTTCTGCGGTAAAGAGAGCTGTGCTGAGGAGATGAGGTTGGCTACCGGGGGAGCGAAGGTTAGAGGAACCCCTCTTGAGAACTTTAATCCCATTGAGGAAAAATGTGCTTGGTGCGGTGAAAAAGCTAGGTATACAGTTTACGTAGCTAAGGCTTATTGAATATGGAAAAAGTTACTAAAATACCTACTTTTAATTTAGAAAACAACATAGAGATAGTCGGTTTTGGCATATTTATTAGAGATATATCAGCACTAGTGGTTGCCGATTTCCACATAGGGTATGAGGAAGCCTTAGAGTCACAAGGAGTGCATATACCTGCTGTTCAATATCCGTTAGTGCTCAGGATTGTTAACCTTATGTTAGATAGGTCTGATGCTGAAAAGCTTATAATACTTGGAGATGTTAAACACGAGTTTGGAGAAGCTCTAAGACAAGAATGGAAAGAAACAATAGATCTTTTTACTGAGATAAAGAAAAAGAAGATAGATATACACGTTATTAGAGGCAATCATGATAACTTCTTAATACCTATACTTAAGAGGCTTGAAATACCTTTTCATGATCCCTATCTTAAAATTAGAAACTATCTTTTTGTTCACGGCCATAAACCATTACCACTAGATACATATTCCTTGTACATAACTCACATATTTATGGGACATGAGCATCCGGCTGTAGTTTTAAGAGACGAATTAGGAATAAAAATCAAGTTTAAGTGTTTATTAGAAGGAGATATAGACGGGAGAAAATTATTTGTATTGCCTTCTATTTCGCCTTTAATGCCTGGCACTGAGATTAATGTAAAGGAAGACAGGACTTTTCTTTCTCCTATACTAAATGAGGTAAATATTGATAGATTTAAGGTTTATGTAATAGATCTTACTGCTGGAATTTACGATTTCGGTCCTTTAGGGGCGTTGAGACACGCTCTTTGGTCTGTCTAAGGATAATAGTAAATCCTCTTATCTCGACTACCTTAGCTCCTAACTTCTTTGACAAGAGATCTGCAACTTTCCATCTGTCCATCTCATAAGTTTCCCTAAAGTTCCTAAGTAGCTTAACCTTTACTATCTTTCTCTTTTTAAGAACTTCCTTAAGTTCATTCAGTAACGAGTTGGTTATTCCTTTCTTTCCTATCCTGATAATGACAGGTTCACTCATCTTAGTCTAACTCTACTTTTACAGGCTTTCCCTCTCTAAATGATTTCCAGCATGCTTCAGCTATCTGAACAGCTCTTAGCCCATCTATACCCGTTATTAATGGTGTCTCGTCACTCAAAATAGATTTAATGAAATGCGAGTCTTCCTCCACGTAAGCATCGTAAAATCTCTTCTGGAACCATTGTATTCCGGTGTAAACTAATCCTGTCTTCACACCCGATGCTATAAAGGGATCATAAAGTGCTCCCACATATATAGTTCCATCAGAACCCATTATCTCTGTTCTCAGATCATATCCAAAAACCGATTTCCTGCTTCCATGTATTACTCCAAGAGAATTGTTACTGAAAACAAAGTTTATGGATACAACGTCTAAGTCTCCTTTGTTTTTGATTTCCTCATATAAGTAAGCTCCACCATTAACATATACTTGAGTAACCTCAGAGTTCATAAGCCATCTAGCCATGTCAAAGTCATGGCTAAGCATATCAAGAAATATTCCGCCGCTTTTGCTAGGATCAGCAGCCCACCCTGGGGGGGCTCCTGGGTCTCTAGCTATTCCGATAAACATGAGGGGTTTTCCTATTTCACCTTTCTCTATCTTCTCCTTAGCATTCATATAAGCATAGTCAAATCTTCTCATGTACCCTACTTGGAGCTTAACTCCTGCTTTTTCAGCTGCCTTAATAACCTCCTTTGCCTCGCTCACTGTTACTGTAAGAGGTTTCTCTGTGAAAACATGTTTCCCCTCTTCAACTGCTTGAATAATCATATCTTTATGAAGGAACGTAGGAGTAGCTATCACAACTGCATCGAGCTCCGGATCCTTTAGAAAAGTGGAATAGTTAGTAAACCATTTCACTTTAAGCTTGTCTGCAACGTTCTTAGCTAGATTTTCCACTACATCCATTACAGATACTAGCTTAGCTCCATCTACATGATAGTTAAATATCTCTGCATGAAGCCTACCTATTCTCCCTAACCCAGCTATCCCTACCTTTATTTCTTTCTGAGACATAGGATACACCGATAAATCCAATAATCTCTTCTTTGAAAAACCTATGCTTAAAATCTAATACTTTATTTAAATATTATGTTCCTTTATTAAAAAACAAAATTAATAAAGATTTATTTAGCTGGGAAATGTAACACATAGTAACCTATTATAACTAGAAGGTTAATAATTGTTGCTGCCCATATAGCTATACTTAACATCTTTTCTGATGATGGGGGACAGTATTTTGCCGCTACTAACGTCATCATAAAGAATACCACAAGGGTTAGTACTCCATGTCCTATCCAATGATGAGTAAATGTTCCTGCTAACCAGTCCTTTACGCCCTTGTTCTCTTCCTTTACTACCACGAGAAAAGCGCTGAAGAGAGCAGCTATGAGAAAGCCTACCACAAGACCTGTTATAAGATTATTCTTTACACTTCTCTCAGCCATGTGTTCTCACTCCTCTACAGGGACCTTAACCATCCATCCGGCCTTTGCACCAATCGATATCAGGCCGCCAAGAAGCTCCATTACCATTCCTCCTATAATAATTAATATTAGCATTGAGAGCAGTAATTTACTTCCTTCACCTTTAGTTAGCCTCTCTCCGTAAGCATATACTAGCGCTGGAAGCATCGTAGATAACAACAAGCCTGTAAAGAAGAGATGCTCTTTAGCCTCCATACCTATTGAATGAGCCCAAGGTAGAGGCCCCTCCTTTATAACTGCCTTATCATTATGATAATAGGTAACATACCACCATCCTCCTGCAAGGAAAGCCAACCAGACCATTAGCGAGAGTAATAAAGAGAGACTTACTGCCGTCTTAACGCTTGAGATTCCTCTCTTTACCTCGACTAATAGCCATATCGCTGGTATAAAGGCTACTAACCCAAAGAAGGCATGAACTCCTGCTGCTAAAAGTATGTCAGTGGAAACACTCATTTTTATCAACAAAGATTAACTTTAATTACATATTTAAATATATTCCTTTAACTAATGACGCCGGTATATGAGCTGATCGGCTAAGGTAATATTTATATTTACATAAGGCAGATGTGTGGTGATGTCTGAAGAACAACTCACTACGCTTGATGGGAAGGACATTAAATTATTCGGCGAGTGGAGTCTCTCCGAGGTCGAGATAAGAGACCCCAGCTTAAGGAGATATATAAGCCTTAAGCCCATGCTAGCTCCTCACACTGAGGGCAGACATGAAAAGAGAAGATTCGCTAAGTCTACAGTACCTATAGTTGAAAGATTAATTAACATGATGATGAGGCCTGGAAGAAATGCTGGAAAGAAGATGCTTGCAACCAACATAGTTAGGAGAGCTTTGAAGCTTGTTGAGCTTAAAACTAAGAAGAATCCTATACAGGTGCTTATATGGGCAATTGAGAACGCCTCACCCAGGGAAGAGACTACAAGGATAATCTATGGAGGAATACTTTACCATGTGTCAGTTGATGTAGCTCCTCAGAGAAGAGTAGACCTCGCATTAAGGTTTATAACTGAGGGTGCCAGGGAATGCTCATTTAATAACCCTAAGACAATAGAAGAGTGTTTAGCCGATGAGATAGTTGCAGCCGCATACGGCGACTCCTCCAGCTACGCTATTAGGAGAAAAGATGAGATAGAGAGAATAGCTTACGCAGCAAGATAAGAGCGTTATGCAATAATAACCTCGGGCTTGATAACTCATATTTTAGAGGATTTAAACCTGGCTAAAGCCTCTCCATACCTTCTATCCTGTTTAGCCCACTTCTGAAGCCTCTTACAGGGAAAAACCTTACACTGATAACAAGGCTCTAGCCCTCTTTCTACACAACACCTGAGGGATTAATGTTCCTCCTTTTCACGTTTACAGCCTAAGTATCGTACATCTTCAGGGTTTACTCCAATTCCTTGTCTTCTAAATCGAGCTGCTACCTCATGAGCAATTAGTAAAAATAATCAATTTAAGGCATAATGTACCTTAAGGCTTGCTCTAATGTACTCACGACAATATCTGCTTGATCACAATCCAGACTCCTACCGTACCTATTCAATAGTATAGCTCTCATTCCCAGCCTCTTGGGCAGGATAACATCTAAGAAAACATCATCTCCTATCATAACAGCTTCACTTGCCTTGACGCCTAAAATTTCCAGCGTTCTCTTATACATCTGTGGGTTAGACTTATCGCATCCAGCCTCATAACCCGTCATCACTAGGTCAAGGTACTTCTTAATGGGATTAATAGCCTCTTCGAACTGGAAACGGGCTATCGTAGTTCACTAAAGCAGTCTTAAACCCGCTTTTCTTGACCTTAACTACAGTATTAACCATGGAGACGAAAAAGCAGGCAGCACTAAGCTGTTGGGGCGAAATCTCATAACCTCTACTGAAGAGAAGATCAGATAGATCTACGCAGCTAATAGGGTCATCTACGTAAGCTAAAGTCCCATTTAGATCAAAGAGAACAGCTCTAATTCCCTTTAATATCATCACTTAACATCTCTTTTTATGGACGAGAGTACCTCATCCTTAAACTTCTCCTCTAAAGGACTCGAGAGTATAGGAGTTGCATTAACTATCATCCAATGTTCTCCCCTACTGAGAAACTCCTCGCTCTCCTTCCAGTAGTTCAGTAAGGTCACAGGTATGTCACTGCATAGCTCTCTTACTATCCTAGCAGCGTATGATGCGAAAATATAGCTAAACTCACATACTGGTGAATAGAATATCATTGCTTTACCTCTATCGCTACTTCTGGGCTCATACCTTCCCTTAGATTCCTTCCATACTGATAAAACCTGAATACTGGGTACCTCTCCTTTCAAGGGAAAGTATAGATCTCCAGGAGATCCTTTAGGAACAGGCTTAAATCCCATTTTCAGGAAGAACTCTTTCTGGGAGAAATACTCTCCAGTTACGAACGCGTGAGTCACTATAAGATTATATTTATCCTTAACTTCCTCTAAAAGAGAGTTGAAAAGAGCTCTAGCTACCCCTTTTCGTTGAGCCTCTCTGAAAGGATTATAGACGCAGTTAATAAAGAGAACGTTCTTTCCTTTATTTTTATATCTTGGATCAGCTATAGCTGGATAGTAGAGGAGTTGCGCCACAGGCTTGTGCTTAAAGTACCCTATTTTAGCCACACTGCCATATTTTTCTATCATCTCAATAAGCCACTCCCTTTTAATACTAACACCTTTTATGTAATCCTCAGTCATCTTAGGAGGTTTACAGACAGTCAAAACGTCGCTGATATTATTCAGACCTACGTCTTCTACTCTAAATAACATAGAACTAACTATCGCTACCAGCTAATAAATCTTCTTAATCTTTGTATATTTAAGAAAAATAAAGTTTAAAAACATAAATGATGAATAAGATGGAGTAACAGTTTCCTATATTAAGGGCTCTTAAGGAGTTATGAACTAAATGTCTTAAATAAATTATTTATCTTATTTAGAGTGCCATGTTCTACCTATTCTATAGTAATTTTGCTTAGCTCTTTCTATGAGCCTTTTCACTCTGCTGCTTAAAAACAAAGGCTTACCCTCTATTAAAGCTGAAAGGGCTAAAGGGTTTCCTTTTTTGACCATACTTACAAGTTCTCTGTAAGTGTAAGCGAATGCCTGTATCTTGCCTACCTTATACTCCATCATCAATCTGAATCTTTCCAGAATGTTCATGTTCTCAAACTTATCACTGATCACAAGGACGTCAATATCGCTCCATTCACCGTGCTGGTTCCTAGCATATGAGCCGAAAAGAATGACTGATTCTATAGTTATCGAAGAAGTAATTCGCCTTAAAAATAGTTCTAAACGCTCACTCCTAGACGTTTAAGCTCACCCTTAACCCATTCTATTATATCGTTGGCGTATTTTACCGCTCTTTCAGCGGTCTCCGAGTCATAATAGAGCGCAGGATACCCTGACTCGAAAGCGTTGGGATATCTAGAAGGTATGTAATGTCTATCAAGCTCGCGGGCTTTGGGAAGGAACCTCTCTATATTAATTAAATCACTTAAAGAATTAAGTAGCTCTAATATACTGTGTCCCCAAGAACTCCTACCTAGTGCATAATGTAACGCTTTAACCGCCTTCTCCGCAGCTTGTTGAGCCTGGAAACATGCCCACTCAAAATTTCCAGATGAGAAGCTATCCTTCGCAGCTTTGATGTCTCTGAGAGACTGCTTAAACCATCTTTTTGCCTCCTCTCTTCTCTCCATAGTGAAACCTCATAGTAAACCTATGACATTTCTTCCATAAGATTTATAAATAGTAATAGGCTTAGGAAAAAGTTAAGTTAAAAAAATAGAGGTTAAAGCGATGCTTGTGGTAGAGGATGTATGGAAGAGTTTTAATAATAAAAGTGTGCTTAAAGGCGTTAACTTAGAGGTAAAAGAGGGGGAGGTGGTAAGTTTATTAGGACCCAATGGGGCGGGTAAGACAACGCTACTTAAAATAGTAACCGGCATACTCAGGCCCGATCGCGGTAAAGTAATGATCAATGGGTTTAACCCTGAGGATCTCAGAGCTAGAACCTTTATAGGTTTCTGCCCTCAGGAGCCAGGGCTTATAGAGGACTTAACGGGTCTTGAGAATATGTTATTTTATGCTAGGCTTCAAGGGCTTGATGGTAGAAAGGTCATTGGGAAAATTAAGGAATTATTGAAAAATATGGGTCTAGCAATGGACATGAACAAGCCTGTGAGGAAATATTCCGGGGGTATGAAGAAGAAGCTTAGCTTAGCAACGACTCTTATACATGATCCTAAGATGCTTATACTTGACGAACCTACTACAGGTATGGATCCCGGTGTTAGAAGGGATGTTTGGAAGATAATTGAAGAGGAGAGGAAAAGTAATAAGGCTATTCTTCTAGCAACGCATTACATGGAGGAGGCAGAAGTACTGTCCGACAGGGTGTATATAATTAATCAAGGGGAGATAGTGGCTGTTGGGACCCCTGAGGAGCTTAAATCAAGATACGCTCCTCTCTCTGTTATAGAGATTGAGCTATATAAATTCCCTGAGGACATAGATGAAGCATTTAGGGGATCTAGTTTAAGTTATACCATGCATGAAAATAAGGTAAGAGTTCATTCGGAGAATACGGAGGAAGACATTCCGAGGCTTGTAACCCTTATCCACGAGAAGGGAGGAGCTGTGAGGTGCCTTAACGTAACTAAGCCTACGTTAGAGGACGTGTTCCTGAGATTAACGGGAAGAGGGCTAAACATATGAAGTGGTGTAGGGTAAAGGCGTTTCTAATCTCAGGGCTTAAGACGACCTTTAGGGATAGAGCTTCCATTTTCTGGGTATTTCTATGGCCTATTATACTGGTACTAATGACAGCCTATGTTTTCATACCCCCTAGCGTGGGTCGACCTCTTACCCTTGATACAGGAGTAATTAGCTACGATCATAGCGAGACGCCGTTTAACGGAACTACATTTATAGAGGTACTTAGGGCTGTAGAGTATAACGGCACTAAGTTGTTTAACGTTAAAACGTACGAGAATGAGAGTTTGCTGATGGATGACTTAGTTAAAGGCAAGCTTGATGTAGGGATCATTATTCCTGAAGAGTTCGGTAAGAACATAACCTTTTCCCAAGCAAGGTTAAAGGTGTATGTTAGTGGAAGTAACATATATTCTATACAGGTTAACAAAGCGATAATATCCGAGTATCTAAGGGAATTCTCGATAAGGACAGGGCTAAAGAAGGTGGAGATAAGCCTAAGATACATGAATACATCCTACATACCCAGCAATTTAACTGTTCAGGGACCATGGGGCAATAACAGTTTTCTCGAGTTTATTCATAGCTACATGTTAGGGCTTGTAGAACCTATAAACATAACGATTATCGAGAAGACTCCAGAAGCATTATCCACTAGACCAGCCATAATCGGTTGGTACGTTATAGGAGCTTTGGGAATGATGATGCTATACACAGGGTTCGTTATAGGAGCAACAGCCGTTGTTGAGGAGAAAGAAAGAGGGAGCTTAGATAGGATACTCTCGACGCCTACCAGAGAGGCTGAAATGTTAATGGGTAAAACCTTAGCGGGTTTAGTAATCTTATTGCTGTCCTCCGCAGCGATAGTCTTTACAGGTGTTTTTGTTATAGGAGCTAAAATAGAGTGGAATCCACTTAATATAACTGATTGGTTAGTACCATTAAACCTTACTTTAACAGGTTTAATGACCATAGGAATAGGATTCATGCTTTCACTTATAGCTAAAACTAGTCGTGGAGCCTCCAGTATGGCTACCACGCTCGGTCTTCTTCTCTCATTCACCGCAGGTGTATGGTTCCCTAAGGAGTGGATGCCTGCACCTGTGAGGAAGCTTGCGGACTTATTTCCCGTAACATGGGCTCTTGACACTATAAGAGATATAGTGGTCTATAATGCAGGGTTAATGGAATCGTCGATAAACACTGTTAAGAATCTAGCAGTCACTATAGTCATACTCGTTTTAGGGATAATAGCATATAAGAAAACGTTAAGAAGGTACGCAGAGCAATAATCCAGAAGACTAAAAACGTTGTTAGGGATAAACTCTTCTTATAGTTCTTGGGAAGGGTATAGCATCAACTATATGATCTAACCCTGCTATCCACATCGTTAACCTGTCCATACCTAAGCCAAAGCCTGCATGTCTTACACTTCCATACTTCCTTAAGTCTATGTACCATTTATAGTCCTCAGGTCTAAGGCCAAACCTCTTTATCTTACTTACTAGCTCATCTTCACTCTCTATCCTTTCACCGCCTCCTATTATCTCACCATAACCTTCAGGCGCTAAGAGGTCAGCTGAGAGGGTGACCTCAGGTCTTCTAGGATTACTCTTATGATAGAAAGCCTTAGCTTTCTCAGGAAAACCGTATATGAAAACAGGGACCTCCTGTTCTTGAGTAAATGCTCTCTCCTCGTCAGCACCTAGGTCGTCGCCCCACTCTATCTTAAACCCTCTATTTCTCAACCACTCTATTACCTCATCGTAGCTTACCCGAGGAAATGGCGGCTTTACGCTCTCTAAAAGGCTTGTATTTCTATCTAGTAACTTAAGTTCCTCCTGGTTTTTCTCGAGAACTTTTCTAACTATATGAGTTATCAGTTCCTCCTCAACCTTCAACACGTCCTCAAGACCAGCCCATGCCAGCTCAGCCTCTGTATGCCAGAACTCGGTTAAATGCCTTCTAGTTCTAGATTTCTCAGCTCTAAAGGAGGGTGCAACCGTGTATACCTTCTCAAGTGAGTAAATGAGAGCTTCAAGGTAGAACTGTGATGATTGCGTTAGGTAAACCTTTCTGCCATCGACATACTCTACCTCGAAAAGTGTAGCACCTCCTTCGACTGCAGCTGTTATAAACATAGGGCATTGAACCTCATAGAACCCCTTAGATCTAAAGTACTCATGTGTAGCCATGAATATCGTGTCCCTTATCTTAAGCACAGCATTTATCTTCCTGCTTCTTACCCATAGATGCCTTATATCTAATAAGAACTCCCTTGAAGCGTCCTTAGTTATAGGGAACTTTACCGAGGGTCCTAATATCTTAAGCTCCTCAAGCCTTATCTCCTTACCACCAACAGCCCTAGGATCACTCTTCACGATACCAGTAACCTCTACTGAGGCCTCGATACCGGCCTTAGAAGCCTTCTTGAACGCCTCAGCCCCGTCGTATACTACTGACTGGACAATCCCCGTGGAATCCCTAATCACTAGGAAGATCTTATCCCCAAACTCCCTTTTCCTGTAAACCCACCCTCTTACCTTTACCTTAGCACCCTCTTCCTTCTTAAACACTAAGGCTATCGGAGTATATTCAATAAAACATCACCACTCAAATATTCAACCCTATTCTTTTTAACATTCCTCTAAAAATTTGAAATTTCATTCTCGAATTTTTCCGATCAAATTCAGTCACTACCTGCTAGCAAACCTTGGAAGACCTTTACCATGAATCGAGGTAAGACAGTCCAGCTTTGGCTTGAAAACTCGCAAGTGGAGGGGGTACCTAGATAGGAGGCATGAAACAACATATACTCTCTGTCTATTACCTTATTAAATGGATGATGGTCCCTAGAAGAGCTTTCAGGGTTTAGAGCCCTGACGGCCTTGATGGAGCCGATACGCTAAGTATTGTGAAGCATAACACCCCATTCTTCTTTCTTAACTTTCTGCTTATTATTAAGTAATAACTTTCCTAAAGTTTATTATCGCTGCATCGCTTGTAATGATGAAGTCTTCTTAGTTTACTTATGTCCTTCCTTAATGGTCTTTATCAGTCTTTCGACTATTGGTATAAGTTTGTTCACGGGGGCGTTAAGTCCTATTCTGCTTATACCGCTGACTCTAATTATGTTCCGGTCATGTAGGTCTTGAACTCCTTTCTCAAGCATCTTGATGCTGGAGGATATCCTATAGCTTCTTGCTACCTCTTTGTAAACCTCGTAGAGATCCGAGAAACCTACATAAGGTTGAGAGCTGGATTTTAATGCGTATGCGAGCGATAGCAATATTATTTTCTCATTCTTATTAAGAGCCTGCAATTCCTCGCTGTTAATGTTAGGTGATAGCTGAGATATCACCTCTCTGACGTCATCTAAGGTCACTTTTTCCTGTCCTCTGTTCTCAGCCAACGTGCCTGCATGCAGCAATATGTCAAGTGCGTACCTAACATCTCCCTCCGACTCCTCCACAACCTGCTCTGCCACATACTCTACTACCTCTAAATCCACGGCTCCTTTGGTAAAAGCTTCCTCAGCCCTGTAGTTAAGTATGTCAACTAACTGTTCCTTAGTGTAGGGATTAAACAACACTATAAGTGAGCCTAAGGAGCTTCTCTCCGCGCCTCCAAGCCCCCTTCTCCACTTAGGGTCCCTAACTATGAACATTGTGCAAATAACGTTGCTTCCTTCGATGGGATCTATCTCGTTTATTCTGGTCATATCATACACTATACTCGTATCCCTGGAGCTTTTAAGGAAGTAATCTATCTCGTCAAGTATTATAGCAGCATATTTCTTCTTTTCCTTAAGCCCCCTTATTAGCTGCACAAGCATCTCCTCACTGCTCAGGCTTCTACTCGGAGATGTCCCTAAGAACTGCCTTAAAAGCTCCCTATATGCGGCGAACTTTGACCCGAGAATTTTAAGGTTAACGTACAGGTATGTTACCTCAGGACTTGAGATCCTTCTCCCTACATGAACAGCGGAGCTAGTCTTACCAGTACCAGGCGGGCCTTGAAGCTGTAGGACGAGATTAGCCTGCTCAGGCTCCTCAGGTAACATAGACAGGATCTTAGATATCTCATCCTCCCTGTGAGGCAGCCTCTCAGGTATATACCTAGGTGAAAGCTTAGCTTTATCTTTAAATATCATCCTTTAAAATTTCCTATGCTCTTGATATAAAGGATTACGTTATTATAGGCGATTGAAAGTGTTTTCTGAAACAGAAAATTATTAAAGAACCTAAAGAAAATTTAAAGGATGATTTTAAATTTTAAAGGATGAGGGAGAACAACTCAAGTCCAATGCAATTTGTCTCCTTAAGCACTTTCCTCATAGTAGTTTTATCCAGTATTCCATGGCGTCCTGAATAACTATGCTTTTCTTTTTCACTCTTTCAAACTCTTCTGGTGTGTAAAGGAGTAGTTCAACTGATACCTTGCTTGATATTAGCTTTCTAACTAAGGTGTATCTCTTACCTAGATCTAACCCCTTAAATCTACGTGAAACTACTATGAGATCCAGGTCGCTCTCGTAAAGCCAGTCTCCTCTCGCGTAGCTACCGAAGAGGTAAACCTCAGGGTCACCTAGGACCTTCTTTACCTTGGCTAGAAACTCCTTTAAGGCTTCCTTAATCATGGTAGGTACGTTAAGTCTATCTAAGGCCTGCTGTTCTCCCGACAAGCTTCACGACCTCTTCAGCCACCTTAATCAACCTTTCAGCTGTGCTCTTATCAATGCTCTCCCAAGGTCTCTCAAGTCCGGCATTGGGATATCTAGCGATTAAGTAGTAAGGTGAAAGCTCCGATATACCTATCCTTAACTCATCAGGTAGCCCTATGTTAAGCTCATTAATCAGCCTTGTAAGGTCATGAACCCTAGGAGGTTTAGACCTTTTAATAACTATATAAGCAGCCTTTAACGCCTTCTCAACAGCCTGGTGAGCAGCAAACAACGCCCAATTGTATCGTTTACCAGCTAGTGCAGAATACGCCTCCTCGAGGTCAATTAACGCTCCCTCATACCAATCCTTAGCTTCGTTCCTAATTACTTTACTCAATACATCACCTTTTGTAGAATAGTTGATCTTATTTCTACCCATTGCACGTGTTTAAGAAGGTTTTCCTTAAATAATAATTTAAACAGTTAAATCAGATTAGACATTACGTTTAAAGGATTAAACATAATTCTTGCTGTGGAGCCTTCCATGTCTGAACGATATAGATCTGTATCTCTAAGAGCATCTTTAGTCTCGATCTGTGCCGCGCTATATGCAATAATAGGTTACCTTAGCCACCTAGGGCTCTTCACCCCGGTTATAGGGGTCGTGAGATTCTGGCCCTCGGTGTTTGTTCCAGCAGTGTTTGCGATAGCGTTTGATCCGTGGATAGGAGGTGTTGGAGCGGCTATCGGGATATTCATAAGTGACATGGTCATACATGGAAATCCCTTGCTCAGCCTCTCCGTTGGTGTCCCAGCCAATTTCTTAGGTTTCTATGTAATAGGTAAGCTTTATCGAGTTAATTTACCTGGATATAGGTTAACGATTTGTGTAGTTATAGAGCTTTTGGTCACGTTAATAGTTGCATACGCATCGTACTATTTGGGTCTCCTACCATTAGACATGGTTATAGCCACCTTAGTGGCATTCGTCATAACCTTAGTTTTAAGCATTATATTAAAGGGGTACGGTAGGAAGATCGTGTTTGCCGGCTCAACCGGACTCATGGTAGGTTCTGCTATAATAGGTGTTGGGGTTTGGGCGTTTAGCCAGGCCTTTCTCTTACCTTCTGGTGAAAGAAATTTACCGCTTTGGGCTGCTTTAACGTGGTTTGTATGGACTTACGTGACTGAGATACCCTTTATAGCAATTCTTGTCCCTCCCATAATCAGAGCCCTTGAAAAGATTAGGCTGGTTTAGGGTGTAGTGTTTTGAAGGGTCATGCTGAAGCTTTCAGTCCTGCAGGGTTAAGCGGTATTTTCAGGACCCACATAGTTAAGGATAATCCGATGTTGACAGGGGCTTGGGGGGCTGGCTTAGCGCTTAAGAAAGGTGTTTATGTGAATGTTAGATTGACGGGCAAAAAAGGTATAAGGACCTTTTTAAACGGAGAGGAAAGGGACCTCTTTGTCTCTAAAACTGTAGCTAACACAATACTGGAGAAGGCAGGCATAAAAGATGTTGGTTTGGTAATAGAGCAGAAAATTGAGATACCTATAGGCGGAGGTCTTGGATCGAGTGGAGCTAGTGCTCTGGCTACAGCTCTAGCCGTAGCCAAGATCGTAAACTTTAAAGCCAGCTATACTGAGCTCGCACAGATAGCTCACGTAGCCGAGCTAATTAACGAAACAGGTCTCGGCACGGTATCCGGTTTAGCTACAGGAGGAGCTGTTATAGTGAGGACCCCAGGTGCTCCGGGATATGATAGGGTGGACAGGATAATAGTGGATGGTCAAGTTGGTGTGGTTATAGGGTTTTACGGACCGAGAGATAAGAGAGAAGTCATATCCTCGAGCAACATTGCTCATATCGATGAGTTAGGTGAGAGGCTTTTGAGGAACCTAATAGAGGAACCCAGTATAGAGAACTTCGTTAAGGTTTCTAGGGAGTTCGCCGAGCGTACCGGTCTTATGTCCCCTAAGGTTAAGGAGACACTTAACATGCTTAAAGGTTTAGATATAATAGGGGCCTCCATGGCCATGATAGGTGACACAGTATTCGTGCTTGCTGACACCGACATCTTATGGGAGGTCCAGGAAGCATTAGAGGAGACATGTGCTCTCACGTTAACCACGGGGATTTCCTGGGAACCAGCTAAGCTTCTCTGATTTTTAGTGAAGACAATATATAGGGTCTAAAGTATTTAGGGGTGCATCCGTAAAGCTAGCACAGCTACTTCCATAAGGAGATCCTCTTAACCGGACTGGTCTTATGTCATCTAAGCTCCTTAGAGGTAAAGTAGGTGAAATAACTAAAACAGTAAGTTTAAAAGGTCTTCAGCAGGGAACGGCTTTACTCATCTAAGTTAGTAAAGTAGTTAAAGGAAAATTTTAAATATTCTTTAAGTAATTCTAGGTAGGCTGAGGTGGTATGAAGAGCCAATATCTGTAATTAAATTTGGGGGCTCTATTTTAGAGCTGAGAAACCTGGAAATAATCTTAAAGGTTATAGAAGGTCTTTATAAAAACGGTAAAAGATTAGTAATAGTTGTTTCGGCTTTTAGAGGGTTCACGGATTCCTTATTAGCTAGCTTACCTGAAGGTATTAACCCTGAGCATGCAGACTCGGTGTTACCCCTAGGGGAGGTCATAAGTGCTAGGCTAGTAGCCTCAGCTTTAAAGTCCAGAGGTATACCTGCAGTATACGTGGACCCTTTCTCAGACACCTGGCCTATAATAACCGATGAAAACTTCGGTAATGCTAATCCCTTACTAGAGGAATGTAAAAAGGCCTCAAGGGGCTTGCTCAGGCTTATTAACGAAGGTAAAGTACCCGTAGTTGCAGGCTACGCGGGGAAAACTGTAACCGGTAAGCTCACTACGTTAGGAAGGGGAGGAAGCGATACTACGGCTATAGTTCTGGCTAGATGTCTAGGAGCATACGAAGTTCTCCTAGTAAAAGATGTGGGCGGTATATACAGCAGTGACCCGAAAATAGTGAAAAGCCCTAGGGTTCTTGAAAAAATAGGGATAGAAGAAGCCATCATGTTATGCAAAGGAGGAGCGAGAGTATTACATCCCAAGGCACTTAAGTACCTTGATGGTAACATACGTATTAAAGTGGCTGAGCTTAAAGAATCAAACATTGTAGTTAGGTCTGTTGTAAGCGGCAACCTACCTAAACTAAGTATTGAGCTTTCTGACGAAAAGATCTCGATATTCACCATCATAGCCCTTAATGGGGCAGAGAACCTCATCGAGCCCGCGCTCAGCGCTATTAGGGAGGCTGGGGGTGACGTGGTCTCCATAAGCACGCTTGAAAAAGGCCTCATTATATATGGGAAGGGGGATTTTAATCCTATATTGAGTTCTCTCCATAATAGGCTTGTTAACAAAGGAGTAGCCATAGCTACTTCGGGAATAAAAGATTTGGCGTTAATCTCCGTGAGAGGAAAGGAACTGGATGTGACACCTGGTGTGGTGTATGAGTTACTTAAACCTCTTGCTAAAGAAGGCATAAACGTCTATGGTGTGCAAACAGTTCTGTCAAGGATAGCGATATTCGTCGATTGGGAGCTAAGGGAAAGAGCCTACAACCTTGTGAGAACTAGCTTAGGTGAAAGGTATTGAGAAGCATAAAGGTGGCTATTCTCGGAGGTAGAGGGATGGTTGGTCAATGGTTTATTAAGATGTTAGATAAGCATCCGATGTTTAAAGTAACGGCGGTTACCAGCAGTAGCAAGGCCGGGCTCCGGTATGATGAATCAACTAAATGGCTTTTAGGGAGCGATGTACCTACTAATCTAAAGGGTATTATCCTCTCAGACAGCAATCCTAAATCCATAGATGCTGATATAGTGTTCTCTTCACTTCCATCTCATGTCGCTGGAGAGATTGAGTCGGAGTTTGCGAGGGAGGGCTTCCTCGTTATCAGTAAGGCTAGCTATTATAGAATGAAACCCGACATACCTTTAGTGATACCTGAGGTAAATTTTGACCACATGACTCTGGTAAACGCCCAGAAAAGAAGGAGAGGTTGGGATGGAGCTATAGTAACAGATCCCAATTGCACTACGAGCATACTAGCATTGTCACTTAAACCTCTCCACGATCTTCTCGGCTTAAATAAGATCGTAGTTACGACCATGCAGTCCGTGTCGGGAGCTGGGTATCCAGGTGTTCCATCTTATGATATAGTTGATAACATAATACCTTACATACCAGGAGAAGAGGATAAGCTTAGATCAGAACTCAAGAAAATATTTGGTAAGGTTAAGGGAGAGTTTATCGAGGAGAGTAGAGTAAACGTCATAGCCTCCTGTACTAGAGTACCTGTACTAGATGGGCATCTTGAGAGTGTTTATATAGAAAGTGAGGCTGAGGCCGGTCTTAAGGATGTTATAGATGCCTTAAGAAGCTTTAAAGGACTTCCTCAGGAGTTAAAACTGCCTTCAGCTCCTGAACAGCCTATAGTAGTTAGGGAGGAAATTGATAGACCACAACCCAGACTAGATAGGATGACAGGAACTGTGCCGGGTATGAGCGTTGTCGTTGGGAGAGTTAGAAAGGTCGGCTCTAAAAGTTTCTCCTTTTTTGTTCTCGGACATAACCTTATCCGCGGAGCGGCTGGCTCCGCCGTCCTCTTAGCAGAACTTCTGGTTAAGGAAGGTTATGTGAGGTGAGAGTATGGTCTGGGGTAAAGATGTCAGGCTTTCTAGGATAATGAGAAAAGGTAAGATGCTCTGTGTTCCGATGGATCATGGCGTGACCTTAGGTCCCGTTAAGGGCATAATTAACATAGAAAGTGCTGTGAAGGCGGTCTCTAAAGGAGGTGCAACAGCGGTAATACTACATAAAGGCATGATAAAGAGTTTAAGCCATGTTCCGAGGCTCGGACTCGTCATGCATATTTCAGCTAGCACTGCATTAAGCCATTACCCTAACTGGAAAATTTTAGTAAGCTCTATCGAAGAAGGTCTTAGATTGGGAGCTGATGCCGTTTCCGTACACATAAACCTAGGTAACATGTATGAGCATAAGATGCTTAGGTACTTAGGTCTAGTAGCTGATTACTGTGATTCCTGGGGAATCCCTCTTCTTGCCATGATGTATCCTAGAGGTGAAAACGTTAAGAACCCTCTGGATCCAAAGTATTTATCACATGCTGTAAGGGTGGGAGCTGAGCTTGGAGCTGATATAGTTAAGACACCTTACTCAGGCTCTCCTGATACTTTTAAGCAGGTTGTTGAAGGCTGCCCTGTACCCGTAGTTATTGCTGGGGGACCTAAAGTAGAGAACGATGTAGAAGTTCTTAAAATGGTTAAAGGTGCCATGGATGCTGGAGCTGCCGGTGTAACCATCGGCAGGAACGTATTTGCGCATGAAAACCCCACACTTATGGTCACAGCCATAGGGAAAATAGTCTTTGAAGGATCTAGTGTAGAAAAAGCCTCTGAGGTATTGAAATGAAGGTAGAGAAGCTCGTGATTGTTAACGCGCAATCAGTTCCCAACGACGTGCTAAAGGAAAGCATGAGGTTGGGACTACCCATACTTTATGATAGAGAACTGGCTATAGAGGGGAAAACCTACGTTCTCGAAAAGGGGGCTTCGGGAAAGAACTCTGCTGTAAAGATTAGAGTCGAGAAGGGAGAAGACTTAGATAAGGTAGTAGAAGCTTCAAAGAGAGAAATACCCTACATTATAGTGGAGACAACTGACTGGACCATAATACCTTTGGAAAACTTGGTTGCAAGCATTAAGGGCTCAAAAATATTAGCCGTAGCTAAGGATCTAAAGGATGCACCAGCTCTCCTAAACGTACTTGAAAGAGGAGTGGACGGGGTAATTATCACACCGCAGAGCATTGAGGAGTTAAATGAATTTCTTAGAAAGGTCGGTAAGCTTGAGCTACTTTCTCTTAAGGAAGCAGAGATCATTTCCATAGATGAGGTTGGCGTGGGAGATAGAGTATGTGTTGACACGATATCCATGTTAGAAAGAGGCGAGGGCATGCTTGTGGGGAGTAAGTCGAGCTTCCTCTTTTTAGTTCACTCTGAGACGTTTTCATCCGATTTTACAAGACCTAGGCCATTTAGGGTTAACGCAGGCTCTGTACATAGCTACGTTATGGCTCCTGAAGGTAAAGTACTGTACCTCTCCGAGGTCGAAGCAGGAACTCAACTACTAGCGGTTAACTACAGAGGCAGATGTAGGAGGATTGCTGTTGGAAGAGTAAAGATAGAGAGAAGGCCTATGATCATGATAAAAGCTAAAGTAAGGAATGTTGAAGGGAGCATAATACTTCAAAAAGCTGAAACAATCGCTCTCACATCATCTAATGGAAGACCCTTACCTGTGTCACAGATAAAAGTAGGAGACAAAGTCTTGGCTCATCTAACAGCTGTTAAAGGTAGACACTTCGGGATGGCAGTTGATGAATTTATCGTTGAGAAATGAACACACGTTCTATGTGTGTGCAACGATATTAGCTAGGGACATGAAAGAGTTGGAAGAGGCAGTGTTCGATGCCTTAAGGAAGGGAGCTGACCTCGTTGAGCTAAGGCTTGATTACCTAGAAAACATGGAGCATGTTGATAAAGCTCGCATACCTTGGAATAGAAGCATAGTCACTCTTAGAAGTCAGCTGCATGGCGGTCTTTTCGAGGGAGATAGCGAGGACGTTATTAGGGTTGTGAAGATGCTTTTAAGACTTAGACCTCGCTTCGTAGACCTGGAGATGGATGTGGCTCTTAAACACCTCAACTTTCTTCCTAAGGTGAGGGATTTTAGTAAGATCATAGTTTCGTGGCATAGCGTTGAGAAAACACCGGAGTTTGATGAGCTTAAAGGGATTACCTCTAGATGCGTGGAATTGGGCGATCTTGGGAAGATAGTGACTATGGCGAGAAGCATTAATGACTCAATTAGAATTCTTATGCTCTATAGGTTAAAGAATTTTAGATATATAAATAGATTAGTAGCTTTTACAATGGGTGAGCAAGGGCTCTTTTCTAGAGTCATGAGTCTTGTACTAGGAAATCCACTGTTCTATGTGGCTTATAAGGAAAGAGCTGCTCCGGGTCAAATTAGGCTAGAGGAGGGGTTAAAGCTAGCTGAGGTGATTAGAGGTGAGGTAAAATGGTGAGCGCTAAAACCTCACTTTTCTGTATAATTGGTGATCCTATAGAGCATGCGCTCTCACCTATAGTCCACACAGAACTTTTTAAGAGGTATGGTATTGACGCTGTTTACTTAGCGTTTAGAGTAAAGAAGACCATCCTTAAGGATGCCGTCAAAGCCCTGAGGATATTAGGGGTAAAGGGGTTCAGCGTCACCATGCCTCTCAAAGTAGACATAATGAACTATTTAGACGTGATCTCGGAAACATCCGTTCTTACAGGAGCGGTTAACACCGTGAAGAACACAGGTAAGGAACTCGTAGGGTACAATACGGACGTAAACGGAGTGATGTATGCATTTTCGAGAGCGGGAATCAAGGTTAACGAAAAAAGAATAGTAATGATAGGCGCAGGCGGAGCCGCTAGAGCCGTAGTTGCAGCCCTCTATACCTTAGGAATTAGAGATTTAATAGTAGTTAACAGGACCTTAGAGAGGGGTTTAGAGTTAGCTAAGCACTTTAAAGACAAGGTTAATGTGAAAGTATTTAAGCTAGGGTCTAGGGAGGCGAAGGATGCTATTCTTCGATGTGAGATACTAATTAACGCTACCTCAGTAGGCTTAAGAAGTAACGAGATAGTTATTGACCCCTCTCTCCTTGAGGGTAAGGAAGGAGTATTCGACGTTGTTCATGTACCATCTAGGACAAGGCTCATCAGGGAGGCTGAGGCTAGAGGACTTAAGGTAGCTTATGGGCTTGACATGTTCATAGGTCAAGCTGTGGAAAGCTTTAGGATATGGACAGGTATTAAACCTAGCCCAGAACTCGTAAAGAGCATAGTTCTTAAGGGACTTGGAATTGAGAGGTGAAGGTAGAGCTAAGGCCGCGGTCTCGATACTGAATGCTATGTTTAACGGGTATGGAGGTGCAGCGGCTGTAGACTTGGAGGTAAGGGTAAGGATTACGCTGAATGACGAAGGTCATGTAAGGGTATTTTGCGAGGAGGATCCGAAGCTTGCTCTTGAAGCTTTTAAAGCCGTGAGGGGAATCGCAGGAAGGGATTTTGGAGCTAAAATTGAGATATTTAGTGAGGTGCCAGCTGGGGTAGGTCTTAAGACCTCTAGTGCTGTGGCTAACGCAGTTATACTGGCTGCAAGCAGGGCTTTTAACCTAAACTTAGGTATAAAGGATATACTTAGGCTTAACACGGCGGTCTCTCTTAAGGCAGGTGTCTCTAAGACTGGTGCCTTAGATGACGCATCTGCATCTCTTCTTGGAGGTTTTGTGATTACGAATAATAATACCAGGGAAATATTGTTAAGAGGGACTTTAAGTGAGGACTTTAAGGTAGCTATATTGATTAAGGGAGACAAAGTTTACACAAAAGATGTTGATTTAAGCAGATTTAACCGTCTCTCTAAGGAAGCTAGGCTGGTTTTGGAAAAGGCTCTAAAGGGGGACATATGGTGTGCTATGACCCTTAACGGCATGCTCGTATCTCAGGCCATGGGCTATGATATCTCACCTCTCATAGCCGCGCTCAGGTCAGGGGCCGTAGCTGTGGGGATTAGTGGGAAGGGTCCTGCGGTTTTCGCTGTTTTAAAAGATAGTGACATACCTGTCAGTTGGAGGAAGAGTGGCAGGGTTATAGTAACTAGGTTCACTAACAGGTGTTCCTTTGACGACTGATCTAATAGTATATCCTGGGTTAAAGGGTGGAGAGGTAAAGGCGCCACCCAGTAAAAGCTATAGTCACAGAGCTTTAGCTGTGTCTCTCTTATCTAGCGATGTATCAGAAATCCGTAACGTTTCGATGTGTAATGACGTTAAGGCAACCCTAAAGGCTGTAAAGATGTTCGGAGCTCGTTGTGAAGTTATGGGGGACCGTATTGAGGTGATCCCACCTTCAAACCTCAAAGCTCCCAATGATGTTATAAACGTGGGTAGGTCCGGCACCACTCTTCGCTTCATGACAGGTATAGCAACTTTGGTAAGAAAGGGATATACGGTGATCACGGGCAAAGGTAGTACCCTTAAAAGACCCATGAAGCCCTTACTCAAAGCCATAAAAGCTCTAGGAGGATGGGCTTTTTCCTCTAAACTCGATGGTTATCCACCTATAATTGTGAAAGGTGGAGGAATCAAAGGCGGGAAAGCTTTCGTTGATTGCTCTCTCTCATCTCAGTTTCTCTCATCTCTGATGCTTATCTCCCCACTCTCGGAAAAAGGCGTTGAGTTAGTAGTGATTGACAGGCTTGTGTCAAAGCCCTATGTTGACATGACTACTGCTGTCATGAAGCTAGCAAGAATTGACGTGAGGACATCCCAGAACACGTACCACATTAGTAGAAGGAGGTATGATCGGTTGAGATTTAAAGTTCCAGGAGATTACGGTTTAAGCGGTTTTCTCATGGCTGCTGCAGCCATAACTAATACAGAAGTTAAAATCAGGGGAGTTGACCCCTCTCTACCCCAAGCTAATCGAAAAGTAGTCGATATCCTGAAGCTCATGGGTACTGAGGTGAAGGAATGTGGAGACAGCATAGTCGTTAAGGGAGGAGAGTTAAGGGGAATAAGCTTAGAGCTTACGGATTACCCAGATCTGCTTCCCGTAATTGCCTGCTTAGCTCCTTTCGCAAAGGGATGGACTGAAATCAGAGGTGTTTATCATGCTAGATTTAAGGAAAGTGACAGGTTAACCGTTCTTGCCTCTGAACTAAGTAAGTTAGGTGTGCAGGTTAAGCCGTTAAGGGATGGGTTAAAGATTAGAGGTGGTGTTGTTAAGGGAGGGGTCTTAGACCCGAGAGGCGATCATAGGCTCTTTATGTCGTTCTCTGTGATAGGTCTCGGCTCCAAAAAACCTGTGAGGGTAAGGCAGGTAGAAGTCGTATCCGACTCTTACCCAGGATTCATTAGTGATTTGAAGGAGCTTGGTGCCTCATTAGAGGTAGTCACATGAGCGGCAACATATTAGGAAAGAGGTTCGTTGTGGTAAGCTTTGGGGAGAGTCACGGGAAGTGTGTGGGAGCAGTTATCGATGGGTGCCCTGCTGGGTTACCATTCAATGAAGAGGATGTTCAAAGACATCTAGATCTTAGAAAGCCAGGCACTTCTGAGTACTACACACCCAGGTTAGAGCCTGATAGAGCTGAGATATTATCAGGTGTTTTTAACGGTTATACGACGGGTGCCCCAATAGCCATAATAGTGAGGAACAAGGACGTGGACTCAGGTCATTACTTAGAGTATTATCACAGGCCTAGGCCCGGACACGCAGACTACGTAGCTAGAGCTAAGTACGGTGGCTTCAACGACTGGAGAGGAGGAGGCAGGTTTTCAGGTAGGGTAACGATCTCTCATGTGATAGCAGGCTCACTAGCTATTAAGCTCCTTAAACATGTTCTAGGGATTAAGGTATACGCGTACACTAAGAGCATTGGAGACATAACAGTGAATGAGGTAACACATAAGGGGTTGGAGGAGCGTTACTCTAATCCGGTTAGATGCCCTGACCCCGTAATAGCCAAGAAGATGGAGGAGTTTCTCAGAGGCCTTATAATGAGAGGGGATAGTATAGGAGGAGTTGTGGAGGCGGTGGCCTTTAATGTTCCCATAGGTATAGGTGAACCAATATTTGATGGGCTGGAGCAGGACATCAGCAAAGCGCTCTTCTCCATACCCGGTGTTAAAGGAGTGGAGTTTGGAGCAGGGTTCGCATCGTCGAGAATGAGGGGCTCTGAGTTTAACGATAAACCTATCATCAGAGGAGGAGCGATAAAGTTTGAGAGTAATAATTCAGGAGGTATTGTAGGCGGTGTGTCTAATGGCATGCCTATAGTTGTTAGGGTAGCTTTCAGGCCCCCTTCTTCGATTCGTATTCCTCAAAGAACGATAGACTTAGAGACCTTCGAAGAGGTAGAAGTAAGGGTTAAAGGTAGACATGATCCATGCATAGCTCCCAGGGCTGTACCCATAGTGGAGTCAACCCTAGCCATAGTTCTCGCAGACCATGCTATAAGATATGGACTGATACCTCCCGTATTAGGTAAGGAACATGGAAAGCCTTAGAACTAGAATACGTGAAGTCACACTCAAGATCGTGGAGCTTATAGCTGAGAGAAACTCCTTAGCTAGAGAAATAGCGAGGTTTAAACACTCATCAGATATAAGGCGCTATGATGTGGAGGCTAAGGTGCTTGAGGACGCTGCTATCAAGGCAAAGGAACTGGGGCTTGACCCTAACTTGATTAAGAAAGTGGTGGGGTTGCTTATAGAGGAGAGCGCGCAAGTACAAGGTGAGAGCCTTGGCAGACCAAAGATGCTGACAGAGGTGTTTCTACAAGCTAAGAAGTTAGAGAAGAAGGGTAGAGAGGTTATTCACTTAGAAGTGGGAGAGCCTGATTTCTCACCTCCCGAGGACATATTAAGAGCTGCTTGTAAAGTTAAAGGCAAGGTAGGCTACGGCCATCCTCTGGGCCTAGAGGAGTTAAGGAGGTGCATAGCCGATTATGTCTCAAGGAAGCATGGGATAAGTGTGGGACATGAGAACGTTGCTATAACCCCGGGAGGTAAGTACGCTATTTATGTCGCCTTAAGAAGTTTCCTAGGCGTAGGCGATAGGGTCCTAGTTATATATCCTGCTTACCCATCATACACCCAGCTGGTGAGGTATGTCGGCGCTACCATAGTCCCCATGTTCACTGATTTAGAGGATGAATGGATACCTAATGAGGATTTACTCGATAAAGCTCTGAGAAGCTGCGACGCCGTGATACTTAACTCGCCTTCTAACCCCACAGGAGCTGTATATGAGTATAGGTTCCTTAAGAAGGTAGCTGAAATAGCCGCAGAGCAAAGAGCTTACGTTATTTCAGACGAGGTCTACTCAGATCTCTCATTTACAACGTACCACAGCATGCTTGAGACAGGATATGAGAGGTGTATAGTCGTAGGGTCGTTCTCTAAGTCGTTTGGCATGCCTGGATATAGACTAGGTTATATAGTGGCTAGTAAAGCCATAGTTAAGAGGATATCTCGGTTCCTGTCTTTAACAATTACCTGCCCACCCATGCCTGCTCAGTTAGCTGGGTTAGAGGTAATCAAGCATCCTGAGATCGTAGAGAGGAACAGGAGAATCGTAGAGAGGAGAGTGAAGTTAGCTACTGAGGTGTTGGATGAGGAAGGACTGAACTACTCCATGCCGAAAGGAGGGCTATACGTTTTCCCAGAGGTCGGTGTCAACTCCTATGAGTTATGTGTGAGGGCTCTTAGAGAGGAAGGTGTTGCGCTGGCCCCTGGTTTAGCCTTCGGTCCTTATGATCATTTCATACGCATATCCCTAGGTACTAAGGAAAGCGACATTGAGAAGGGGATAAGGGTAGTTGCCAGGCTGGTGAGAAGGTGAAAATAGCTATAGTAGGTGCCGGAGGGATGGGCTCGTGGTTCGCTCGCTATTTAAGAAGTAGAGGAGCTGATATAGTTGTTCACGATATCGATAAGCATAAAGCCGTCAAGGCTTCAATGGAGACAAACTCTGCCGTAGCTGATAGTTTTGAAGAAGCAGTGAGTGCGTCAGAGGCTCTTCTCCTAGCCACTCCGATATCTACAGTACCCACTCTTATCAGGAAAGCGGTGAAAATGGGGTTTAGAGGTTTATTGGTGGAGATATCTTCTGTTAAGCATAGAGTGATTAATGAGCTTAGGGCTTTTAAGGGAAGGTCTCTATCTATACATCCTCTTTTTGGCCCAGGACTAGCTGACTACTCTCATGCTAAATGTATTCTAGTTCCAGTGAAGGATCCGGTTAACGAGCTGAAGCTAGCACAGGAGATGTTTCCAGACTTCAGGTTTGAGATGATGAGTGCCGAGGAGCACGACAGGTCCGTTGCAATTACCATTTCCCTGGTCTATGCGGTAAATCTAGCCTTCATCTCCCTGCTGGCTGAAAACCCCTTAGTGCTTAAGGTGGAGGGAACTACTGGGAGGGCTCAGAAAATGTTAGCTCTAGCAGTGTTAGCTAACACCCCTGAGTTAATAGTTGAGTTGATGGGGGAGAACCCATTCCTAGAGGAGGCTCTTTCGAAGCTTACGGAATCCGCTAAGATGAGATGGAGCATGAATGATGTAAAGTCCTTAATTAGAAAAGTAAGAGAAAAGTTGGGACTTGACCCTAGTGAAGGCTACAGATGGATGTACAAGGCTCTCGGTAAGGAGAACCTAAATTTTACCTAAGGGAGCTTTATAAACCCTGCCTTTACAAAGTTCTCATCAAACGTGAACGCTTTCACTATTCCTAGTTTATCCATGATTGTGAAACTTACACAATCCGTGAAACTCCATTTAAACTTCCTATTTTTCTTAAAAAATTTAAACGTCTCATTAAATAATTCTTCGTTAACCCATATTATCCTTAAAGATTTACTTCTTCTAATCTTATCATAGAACTCTAAAGCTGACTCTATACCATATCTCATTCTGAGGAGTGTTAGGCATTCATCCAGCACATATTCTGATGTAATCAAAAGACCATGCTTACCGGTAGATAGCTCTTTCCGCACGAAATTCAATGCCTTCAGATGATTGATGTCATCCTCCACTTCTAGAGCATAGAACGCACTAGTATCAACAAATATCACTTCTCTACACCGTAGAGATATTTATCGTGTTTTATAGAAGTATCATCCTTTAAACCCCTTCCTTTAACCACAGGTGGAGAGGTAAATAGAGTGTCATCATTGACAACTCTATCCTCAAGTATCTTCTCCCTAATAATCGTTCTAATCGCATCCTTAATGCTGAGACCTCTATCCGAGGCATACCTCTTCAATAATCTATACTCAATATCACTCAACTCAGTCTGAACAACCTTCATACCATTACAAAGAAGCCTGGTTTCGATATTTAAATGTTTCATTTTCCATTAGGCATTGAATTTCATGCAGATGACATCAATCATGATACATGTT
>CAZKLN010000002.1:0-2198 GCA_964553765.1 uncultured Thermofilaceae archaeon | reverse complement strand
ATGTTAATGAGAAAAGGGATGGAAGAGCTCTGTGTCAAGTCACCTTGACCAGTAGGTCTACAACACTAGGATTAAACAGAGGCTCGTTTTCAAAGAACTTGGTGGTGTTATGGACGAGGGGGACAAGTTTGAGGCTATCTCGAATCCTCTCAGGATTAAGATCTTAAAGCTGTTGTCTAAGAAGTCGATGAGCTTCTCAGAGCTAAAAAGGTATCTCGGTATCAGGAGCAGTGGTAAGTTAGATTTCCATCTCAAGAAGCTTGAGGGATTAGTAGCTCTCGATAAGGATGGGAAGTATACGTTAACTAAGGATGGATACGCAGCATTGCAGGCAATAGAGACTGTCAGAAAGTATGGATGGCAGAGAAGGGCGTATCTAATAGCTACGGTAGCTTACGTAGCAGCCCTCATTTACACGCTGAACGCTGCATCATGGGAATTAACGCGGCCTGTTCACGGCATAGCGTTGTTACTGATGACACTATGGTACATTTACTATAGCTACGTATCTATAGTGAAGAGAGGGGTGTTCAAAAGTACGTAATAAGGGGGATGACATGGGTAGCTATGCCGTTGAGGTGTGTGACTTAGTTAAGGAGTTTGACGGCCGTAGAGTACTTGATCACGTGACGTTCAATGTACGTGAGGGTGAGGTCTTTGGCTACCTGGGTCCGAACGGTGCAGGCAAGACGACCACCTTAAGGATTTTATTAGGTTTAATTAAACCTACGTCCGGTAAGGTGGTAGTGCTGGGAGAGGACCCGGTAAACAACGACGAGCTAAGGGTGAGAGTGGGCGTTCTCCTGGAAAGTGACGGGCTGTATGATACGCTTACTGCATTTGAGAACTTAGACTTCTATGCCCGTCTTTATGGACTCTCGAATAGCAGTGAGAGGAGGGAGAGGATCGTTAAGCTGTTAAAGTTTATGGGATTGTATGAGAGGAAGGACGATAAGGTAGGATGCTTCTCTCGGGGTATGAGAAGGAAGCTTGGGATCATGAGGGCTATCGTACATTCCCCTGAAGTGGTGTTCATGGACGAGCCCATGTCAGGTCTCGACCCTGAAACACGAGCGATAATTAGGAGCTTGATAGTTAAGCTAGCAAAAGAGGAGAGTGTCACCATGTTCATAATATCTCATGATCTTCACGATGTTGAGGAGATATGCTCCTCAGCAGCGATCCTGATTAACGGGAGGGTAATAGCCAACGATCCGATCGAAAACCTAAAGAGGAGGTTCGGGAAGCCGGTAATGGAAATAACATTTGTAGATGAGCTTAGTGCTGTTAAGGGCTTAAGGATTCTTAGGAAAAAGGGGCTGGAATGTGTTAAGGATCGGTGCTGCTTATGCATGATCCCGGAGGATAATGATGTGTTAGGCATGCTTAGGTACTTGGCTGAAGAAGGATTGAAGATCGTGAGTGTAAAGGAAAGGGAGGCCTCGTTGGAGGATATCTATATGAGCATAGTGAAGGAGGTCGATGTCAAGTGAGTGTGATAAGCGCTATCGTTGAGAAGGAGTTAAAGGAAATCATTAGAGATAAGAACCTGGTTACTGGGCTTCTCTCAGTGTCGATGTTTCTTGGGATGTTGGTCTTAACGTCTTCGAGAAGTGTAACGATAGTGATGAGCGCCTTCATACCCTATCTACCGCTTATGACCGCTTTCATACTAGGTTTTAGCTTAAGTGGAAGGTTTGTTAAGGAGAAGCTCCAAGGCGTTATAGAGACAGTGCTGTGTACGCCTGTCAGTTTAAGGGAGTTGTGGCTAGCTAAGACTATGAGTATTACGTGTGTATCATCGTTAACTACTATGGTTATAACTATTTTAGTTATTGCATTAAGCGGAATTCAGCTTACAGCCCCTCTCGTTATGTATCTGTTGATCGCAGTTCCAGCGTTCGTCTTCTCAGCACTAGGTCTCCTTTGCCTTCTGTACTTCTATCTAGGGATGAGGCAGATACAGGCGGTTAACTATGCGATATTCTTCCTACTCTTTATAGCCTTATCCATTATACTGAGGATTAAACCCTCATCCAAGGTTACCTTCGAGGCTGGGATAGCGATGTTAACGTTTTCTGTGATCCTTTCCTTACTCCTAAACTATGCTGTTAAGCATGTTGATAAAGAGAGAATAGTCACTACTATTGGTTAATTATGTTCTTTTTACTTCTTTACGTTTTATGACTTTAATTCTT
>CAZKLN010000001.1:78373-96945 GCA_964553765.1 uncultured Thermofilaceae archaeon | reverse complement strand
GTTGCCCTCGTCGAGCTCCTCAACAGCCTTTTCATAGTCAGCGCATACCTTGACAAGGTGTATGCCCTGGCTAGGCGAGGCCCACACGAGCACGCCCCTGGCTGTCGAGTTAGGGCTTAAGTAGCCGACGCTTACCTCGTCGACAACTTTCTCATCAACAAGCAGCGCCACGGTGAACCCTTCAGAGCCCTCAAGCCCTACGTTGCTGACGGCGAAGCTCACGTTCAAAGCCCTTAGCTCGACACCAGCCCTAGGTATCGAAGCATTGACGACCAGGTCGGGCAGCTCCCTCCTTAGGATATTTACCTTCCTCTCGGCAGAAGCCTTAGCGCCGTCGTCGTCCACTACCGTGAGCCTAACGGTGTAGCTCCCAGGCTCGTCATATACATAGCTTACCTTAACACCTCTAGCGTCAACGTGCCCATCGCCATTAAAATCCCACTCATAACTAGCTATGTGGCCGTCAGGGTCGGAGCTCTTAGACGCATCGAACACCACCCCCTGACCTGCGTAAGGCTTAGAGGGTTCGTACATAAAAGAAGCACTAGGCTCAACGTTCCTAACTATTATAGTTTTAGTAGCGGTTGAGCTAGCCCCTTTATCATCCCAGACAGTGAGCCTTACCGTGTATGCTCTATCATTAGCATATCTGTGCCTTGGGCTGCGCTCCGTAGAGGTTACACCATCCCCAAACTCCCAAAGCCACCTGACAACCCTGCCGTCAGGGTCATAGCTCTCGTCGACAAAGCTAATAACATCGAGGTCTGTGGGACTTGAAGGCTCAAACCTAAACCCGGCGATGGGAGCGCGGTTGACAGCGCTAGAGAGGAAGTAGACCTTGCCATCGTCTGAGCCTGCTGCCACGTAGCTGCCGTCACTACTTATAGCAACACTAAGCACATCACCTCTAAAAGTAACGTGGGATATCCAATGCAGAGGATACCCAATGCCAGAATTGCTGAAGAAATAGACGTTGTTACCCGAGCTTACCACTATATAGTCAGCGGCATCACTAGTATCAAGACTCCAAACCCATCCGAGATTACGGCCCCAGACAATTTTTCCTTCTTTATTTAAAAGATATACTTTACCATTAGCTGAGCCTGCTACTATATAATTACCGTTTGAACTTATGGAAATGCTAAGAATCGGGGAAGGATGACACTGTGTATAATACCATATCGTAATACATTTTCTTCCAAGCTGTAAACTCCATAATAAGCTTACCTGATGGCCCTTGATAGTGTTAGAAACTAAGAGGAGGAGTATAATCGTTAACAATGTAGTCTGTTGAGTCCTATTCATCAATACTATGTTTTTAATTTTTACTTATAAAATTTTAGAGCTTCAGAATTTTAAGGTGTTTTTCGAAAGGTGCTAGATATTCTCTCAGAACGTGTGGCACCCTTATTGTGCCGTCATCTTCTTGGTAGTTTTCCAGTATTGCTGTTATTGTTCTTGTTGTTGCTATGGCTGTGCTGTTCAGCGTGTGTACGTATCCCTCTGCTGGTGCTCCTCTTGTCCTAGCATATCTTATGTTTAACCTGTACGACTGGTAATCTGTTGTATTGCTACAGGAAACCATCTCCCTGTATCTTCCCTGAGCCGGCATCCACGCTTCTAGGTCACATTTTTTAGCTGCCACTGGCCCTAGATCTCCGCTACATATGTCTACTACTCTGTAGGGTATGCCTAGCATCTGCCATAGTTCCTCAGCGTTCTTCATGAGTTTCTCATGCCACTCCCAAGACTCCTCTGGTAGAGAGAAGACGAACTGCTCAACTTTATTAAACTGATGTACCCTGAATATGCCTTTCGTGTCCTTTCCATGCGCACCTGCCTCCTTCCTAAAACAAGGGCTGACTCCCGCGTATAAAAGGGGTAGCTCATCCTTAGGTATAGTCTCGTTCATGTGTAGAGCCGCTAATGGGTGCTCAGCCGTTCCAATGAGGTAAAGGTCCTCGTTCTCGACTTTATATATCATGTCCTTAAAGTCCTCAAAGCTTATCACGCCCTCTAGAGGGCTTCTTCTCATCATGAATGGTGGCTCGACTATAGTGAAACCCTTCTTAGCTAGATATTCTAGTGAGAAAAGTATTAAGGCTAGGTCGAGCCATACAAGATCGTTATACAAGTAAAAGAACCTAGCCCCAGCTACTTTAGCGGCTCTCCTTATGTCAGCGAGATTAAGCTTTTCAACGATATCTGCATGCCCCACAGGCTTGTAGTCTATCACCTCATAATCCACGCTAAATCCCCTAGTCTCCTCCAAGAATCTCCTTAGAAAACCTTTCCATACCTTAGGTTTACCCCAGTACCTTATAGGAACGTTCTCCGTCTCGTCCCTGCCTATGGGTACACTTTCGTGAACTATGTTCGGTATATCCCTTAAAATCTTCTCCCTCTCAGCCTCGAGAGTTGCTAATTTCTGCTCAAGCTCCCTGACTCTTTTCCTCACTTCCTTAGCCTCACTCTTTAATCTCTCCCTTTCTAACTCTTTGGAGCTTGCTATTTTAGATGAGATCACATTTAGTTCATGCCTAAGTTTGTCGAGCTCGGTTTTAGCCCTTCTCCATTCCATATCAAGCTTAAGCGCTCTATCAACTATGGAATCATCCATGAATCTGGCTCTAAGAGACTTCCTTATCCTCTCTGGATCGTTACGTAGACAGTACAGTATACTCCACAAATTTAAGCACCGATCTCTTTTATCTTTGACAAATGACTAATTAAGAAGTTTTCTATAGAGGAATAATGGAAATCATGAGCACTTACTCTATACAGCAGAAGTATTTGATTTTATTTTCGCTAGCTCTCATAAATGACGTAGTGGATCTGCTAGGTTTGCTTAATCCTTTATTCGAGGTAGTGTTTGACGTTGTAATAATAGCGCTAATTCACTTTCTCCTAAGAACCCTTAATCCTTTAATAATACTCGTGACGTTACTCGATGTAATCCCCGGTGTAGATATAGCACCCTTCTGGACTCTATATGTGTTTTACTTATACTTAAGCAAGGTAGGTGAGAAAAGGAGGGTAAAAGTTAAAGTTGAAGGCTAGGTTTAGGCTTTACCCTCTTAAAGTAAGAGCTTTGAAAGTTTAAAGTTCTAGCTAACACAGGACAACCCACACCTTTGCTCTTACAGAAACTTGTGTAACGAGAGCTAAGTCTTTTCCAGTCCTCCACGGATATTAGCACACAACGTTTGCCGAAAAGCGTCTGTCTATAAAAGACGCAATCAGAGTTCATGGGTATGAAAAGAGAAAAATACCTAATAAATAGCTAGCTTAATAGAGTAAATGTATCATGCATTTCTAACTGGTAGGGATTATAAATATGCCTGCTAACCTTCCCGCAGAGGCTAAGGCTAAATGGCTTAAAGTAATGAATGCTAAAACTGCTGAGGAGAAGCTAGAAGCTCTTAAGGAGTTTCTCTCAAGTGTTCCTAAACATAAAGGTACCGAGAAGGTCGTGATGCATGCTAAAAGACAGATGGCTACCCTTAGAAGGGAGATAGAGCTTGAGAAGCGAAAGAGGAGACGTAGAGGAAGGGGATTCTTCGTGGAAAAGGAGGGGGATATACAATTGGTTTTGGTAGGATATTCCAATAGCGGTAAGACCTTCATTTTTAACAAGTTAACAGGCACTGAGCTAACTTCCAGTGAAACACCTTTAGAGACAAAAAGACCCGCCCCAGGCATAATCAAATGGTCGGGTGTTTACTTACAGATCATAGATACTCCATCCTTAATACCTAATGCCTCCCAAGGGGAGTTTTCAGCCAGTAAAATATTGGCACTAGCTAGAAATGCGGACGCTCTAATACTGGTCATTGACCTATGTAGTGATGTGCTTAGTCAAGCAATAACACTTGAAAAGGAGCTCGAGAAAGCTAGAATAACCATAAGAGCTAGTAGAGTTAAGGTCAGAATTGAGAGGAGAAGTAGTGGAGGGATAGTACTTAAGGGGGACTTATCAGAAGGAACACTGAATGACGTGATAAAGCTCTTAAGGTCATATGGAATATACCATGCTCTTATAGAAATAAATGGTAAAGCTACGTTAGACGATATAGAGGAAGGGCTCTTTAAGGAGTTAAACTATAAACCAGTTGTAGTGATAGCGACTAAATCAGACCTCTGTGGTGAAGGTAGACTTGCTGAGCTAATTAATTACTTTAACGAGATACCTGTGTTTAAATATGTACCTGGTAAGGAAGAATATCTTAAGGAGCAAATAGCTACTTCTACAATGAAATTACTTAACCTAATACGGGTATATACAAGAAATCCAAAAACGGGTAAGATTGAGGAAAGACCCTTAGTCTTAAGAAAAGGAGCTAAAGTCATGGATGTAGCTAAAGCGATCCACAGCAGACTCTACAAGAACTTTAGATATTCTAAAGTTTGGAGTAAAAGACTTAGATTTAGCCCTCAAAAAGTAGGAAAGGAGTTTGAGTTGGAAGACGGAGATATAATTGAAATAGTCGCTTAGTCCTGGATTTTTAAACGATTAATTTTGGCGCCGGGGCCGGGATTCGAACCCGGGCGGCCTTTCGGCCAATGGGTCTCTGCTAGCCCGGATTAGCAACCCATCGCCCCTTGGCTATCTCAATAGATATTAACCAGGCTAGGCGACCCCGGCTTCATGATCAATAGTCCTCATTATATCTTTTAAATCTTCTTCAGAGAAATATTATGGTGAATTTGTCTAACAAATTAAAAAATAAAAATTTAAGGTTTTATAAGTCCTAAAAGTCAAGAAGTAAATATATAGCATGGTAATTTCTTTGTTAAAATAATTTCATTATTAAAGGTGTTTAAGTGTGGTCAGGATAAGGGGTCAACTAGAGAGAATTTTAGGGCTCATAAAGGATGAGAGATTCATCACAGGTTTTTATGCTGCCGTTTTAATATTAAGTGCTTCTGGTTTTCTCCGAGTAGTAACATATTCTTCCCCACCCATTACGCCAGGAGGTGCGGCAATAGCTTTAGGTAGTGAGCAGACGGGAATAGAGTTCTTACTAACAGCCTTCAGTTATACCATTGGACTTGTAGGACTCTATATAATCTATAAAGCTAGGAGGTATCTATTTAATCCAAGATATATGCTCTTCTTGCTGATAGGTGGCATGCTGCTCTCTGTACTCTCATTTCTGATGTTAAATGCAATGTACTCCATGAAAGGATTTAGCTAAGCTATATGCATAAGTTAAACTCGTTTAAAAAAAGAGTATTAAAATTATTTTTTCAGAAACCTGGAATGAGAATTCTATTCGGGGACATAGGCACGTTTAAGACAGCCCTTATGCTTTATTTGTCTAAATTTCGGGAAGAACCCACATTTTACATAGCTACTGGAAAACACATTTATTATGATATAGACACAGAGAGCCTCCCAAAACTTAGAGTTATTAAAAGTAAAAGCATATTTACTGATATTGAGACAGTGTTAGAATTAATTAGAACACCAGAGGAAAGTTTTATAGTTATACATGACACACTAACGGCTAACATGCTTATTTCTAGAGCATATTTTAGAGAGAAAATAGTAGCGAAGTCTATGCTATTAATACTTAACACTTACAGAGAACTTGTGGATAAGAAAAAGGGTATTGTCATTTTGATAGACTATGTTAATAAGCTGACGGGTAAACCTATATCGTGGAGACTCTCTAAATATTATGTGGACTCAGTTGTTAAAAGTGAGATTACTCCAGAAAAAACATTGACACTAACTCTCTTTGATAAAAGATTTGAAAAACTAATGGAAATTAACATATCTTTAGAGTATTTAAAGAGGGAAATATTTGGAATTTCTGGATGATGTAATAGAATATTTAAGAATTCAAGTAAATAATTACAAGTATGTACCTTTAATATCATATATTTTAAAAAATGAATTAAATATAAAAAACTTTGAGATTACCTTAACAAAAGGAGATGTAACAATATCAAATAAAATATTTAAAGCACATTACATCGCTATTTTATTAGCTATTACAATAGCCTTACAAAGAAAGCTAGGAAAAGAACTAGTGTTAGCAGCTGATCTAGGGTTTAGGAACGTTGGTTTAGCCATAGCAGTAAATTCCGTGATAATATGGGTAAGTACTTTAAGGGATCCATTTGACATTGTTAATATTGTAAAAGAAATAGTGGAAGTTATGGGTATTAAGCCTCTTGTTAAATTAGGTATTACTCCAGCTATTAGTCAATTATTATCGGAAATTAAGAGAAAATTGTCTATTCTAGGAATAAATATTATTGAAGTCAAAGAAGAAAATATTAATAGCATGCTTTTTAAAAAAGATATAAAATCTAAAAGAAAACTTAGTAAGGATCAGGTAGCTGCTCTTGAAATACTCTATTGGAGATCATGGATTTTATGGAACAAATAACTAAAATAAAGTTATAATTAGCTAAATAAATTGATCGTCAATAAACGAACATTATCTTCAATATTTATATTATTAACCTTAAGTAAAACTAGCTTATTGTCGAGTACAAATCTGGCAACCTTTTTATATCTCATAAAGCACCCCACATGAGAGAAAAATGCTGGAAGTGATCTCAGCTAATGAAGCATACATATTGAGTAATAACACGTCGCCATTAAGTAAAATATGTAATTTATTGGTAGAGAACGACTTCTTAAACCCCGTAATACTGGTTAAGAAATATTTAAAAATAAGATCTAAAGGTAAACTTTTAGTGTCCATCTCCGGTGAAGGTAAGGTAATACTTAATGAAAAGGAAGTTCCCCTTTGGAGAGCTCTCGTGTTACCTCCTTCTTACACATTGACACTTTATCCCACAAAAGAGCTGTACCTAGGCATTAAGGGTCTTAGTTATTCTACACAGGATAAATTCTTATATAGGCTTAGAAATGGAGAGGTACTATCTTGTACTGAGCTTAACGGAAATATATCATTAGAAAAAGTGGTTATCAGTAAAGTTCCTGAGTCGTTATTAAGAGAGTACTTAACTTTGAATGGGGAGAAAGAGAGGGAAGATAAAGGGAGAAAAATCGTAGAAAAAATAATTAGACATGTGAAGTTAGCTAAAGAAGCTATAGTAAGAGGCGCTAAGTTGGTAAGGGTCAAAGTAAATGGAGTAACATATGAGGCACTCATAGAGGAGATTTAGTAAATAGGGAAATTTTATAATGAGTGGCATTTCTAAGAAAATCCATGAGTTAATTGAGAGGAGGAAGAAGAGCGAATTAGCAGGAGGAGAGAGGGAGATAGAGAGGCAGCACAAATCTGGAAGGCTAACGGTAAAAGAGAGATTGGATCTTCTTTTGGATGAGGGGTCTTTAATTCACATAGATCGCTTCATACTTCACAGGGCTAAAGAATTCGGCATGGAGGAGAAAAAAGCTTACGGTGATGGCGTTATAGCAGGTATAGGAACCATAGAGGGTAGGAGAGTCGCGGTCTATATGCAAGATTTCACGTTTATGGGGGGCAGCGTTGGAGAGATGCATGGAGCTAAGATAGCTAGGACGATAGATACAGCTCTTAAGCTAGGAATACCACTTGTAGGAATAAATGACTCCGGTGGTGCTAGAATTCAGGAAGGAGTGGATAGTCTTAAGGGATACGGAGATATATTTTATAGGAATGTCATGGCTAGCGGAGTAATACCTCAAATAGTAGCAATAATGGGTCCTTGCGCTGGTGGGGCCGTGTACTCTCCAGCTTTAGCAGATTTTATAGTCATGACAAAGAATAGTTTTATGTTCATTACAGGACCTAAGGTGGTTAAATCAGCTATAGGAGAAGACGTTACCTTCGAGGAGCTGGGAGGAGCCAAGGTTCATGCTGAGAAAAGCGGTGTGGCTCATTTTATAGTTGAAGACGATCGTGAGGCTATAGACCTTATTAAGAGACTATTAAGCTACCTTCCCTCAAACAACCTGGAAGATCCTCCTTTTAAGGATCTGGGGGATGATCCCTTTAGAGAAGATAGAGAGCTTGATCTCATAGTTCCTGATGATCCACTTAAGACATATGATGTGAAAGAAGTGATAGAAAGGGTGGTGGATAGTGGTAGTTTCTTAGAGGTTCATGGACATTTCGCTCTTAATGCCATAGTAGGCTTTGCAAGGTTAGCTGGCCATGTGGTAGGCATAGTAGCTAACCAGCCTAACTACTTAGCAGGATCACTAGACATAGATTCATCTGATAAAATTTCGAGGTTTGTTAGGTTCTGTGACTCATTTAACATACCTATAATTACTTTCGTCGACGTACCAGGGTTTTTACCGGGGATACAGCAGGAACATGGGGGAGTCATAAGGCACGGAGCTAAAATAATATATGCTTACTCAGAGGCAACAGTACCTAAACTAACGGTAATTCTAAGAAAGGCTTACGGAGGGGCTTACATAGCGCTCGGCAGTAAACATCTTGGTGCAGACTTCGTTTACGCGTGGCCTACAGCGGAGATAGCGGTCATGGGACCTAGAGGAGCTATAGAAATAATATATAAGAGGGAGCTTGCTAAAGCTGAAAATCCTGAGGAACTAATCAAGACATTTGAGGAAAAATATAGAAAGAACATTGCTAACCCTTATGTTCCAGCAGCGAGGGGTTATATAGATGAAGTTATAATACCTAGGGAGACAAGACCTATATTGGTTAAAACGCTTAATTATCTCCTGAGTAAGAGGGAGGGAATTAAGAGAATACCTAAGAAACATGGGCTACCACCTGTGTGATTTACGTTGCCTTTAGCTTTAGACGACAGGAAACTAGCAATAATAGCTGCAATAGCTACCTATCTTTCAACAACTAGAAGGAAGATTAGGAGTGAGAAGCCTAAACGCCACACTTCTTATTGGAAGATAGCAGCTAAAATGGATATATTAAGATATTAAAAAATATAAGATAAAATATCATATCTTTATTGAGAGCACTATTCCTTCATCAGAAGGTATTATTGTAGTCATCCATCCTCTCTTATTTAAGACGTATTCTACATAGCCAGGTACCATCCATGCATTATGAGCTAGAATCACGCCTCCCGAAACAACGTTATTTTCTAGCACTTTAAACGCCTCAATATACTTATGTTTATCTATATCTATGAAGGCTAGATGTATACCTTTACTTAACCTCTGCATTACCTTAATGGCTTCTCCAATGTAAATCCTTAGATATTTGTCTAAGCCCAGGTTTGTTACGTTATTTATGAGTATCTTAGCTCTTTTCTCATTTCTCTCAATAGCGTGTACAGTTCCTCTACCTCCACGCTTTATAGCCAGAAGAAACCAAAGAGTAGAGTATCCTATGCCGGAGCCAGCCTCTACTATGTTAATTTCTTCAAAATAGGTAGCTAATAGAAAAGTTATAGAATAGAGTATCATACCTTCCTCCTGACTTATAGGATATGCATATTTTACAAAACTTCTCTTTCGTATCTCTTCTAAGTAAACTAGGATTTTCCTCCATTTATCGGAGTATACCACGTTAAAACATGATATGTTGATCTATTTAACGGTCATATTCCTATAGTGAGCTATTTAAGCTAAGCTGGTTTTTCGAACATAGATAGTTTTCATGAAGAATATAGAGGACGTTATAAAGGATATAAAAATAGCACCTAGCACATATCAGGAGTTGATTAACATAGCTTTAAGAAGGGCTTTAAAGTCAGAAGCAGGGAAGTTAAAAAGCAATCTTAAGAGAGCTGAGATTTTAAAGATAAGAAGAATCACGGATTACGTATCTTCCTATATGAGAGACATCGCTTTAAAAAGCCCTTTTTTAAAGGAGCTTCATCCTTTCTATAGAGAGCTTATTTCCTTAATGATAAACCGTGATGAGTACAGGATGTGTTTATCGCGAATATATAAGGCCTCTATCATCGTCAGAAAAATTTCTTCTGAGGAAATAAGGCGGATTAGCAAAGCTAAGGGAAACAGGGAGATATTAACGTATAGAAGAAGTTTTATAGGTAGAGTTTCCTCTGTTTTAAGAAAATTAGATAAATGTTTTAAAATTATAAGGAGATACCAACTTGAAATGCTTAAGCTTCCAAGCATAAGAACGGATGTTCCCTCAATTATAGTAACAGGTGCTCCTAACGTAGGCAAGTCGTCCTTGTTAAGGGTGCTCACAAAAGCTAAGCCTGAGATTAAACCGTATCCGTTTACTACGAAGAATATAATCGTGGGTCATCTTGAGACAGGATCTATACCTATTCAGATTATAGATACTCCCGGACTTCTTGATAGGCCTTTAGAGGAGAAAGGTAAAATAGAGTTACGTGCTATAGTTGCACTCAAGCATCTTAAAGGAGCGATTATGTTCGTGTATGATCCTAGCGAGACTTGTGGGTTTCCACTGGAATACCAACATAAAATCTACCAAAGTATTTGTAAATGGTTCCCAAACACTCCAAAGCTTATTGTTGGAAATAAGTTCGACTTACTTAATGAAGACTCTATTTCAAACTTTTTAAAAGTAACAGGCTTTAATCGAGAGAAGATAATATGTGTTTCAGCTATTAGTGGGGAGAACATAAATTTACTTAAAGATAGAATAGCGAACCTAATTAAGAACACTAACTAAAAATTAAGATGAATGCTCGTTAACTTAAGGGGGAGTAGTTCTTGCTGACAAGCTTTCAACTACCTTTTAAAGTAATAGTAGGTAATCACGCCTCTAGTAAGCTTTATGAGATCTTACGTGATTTAGGATACAAATCAGCTGTAATTATCACTGATGACGTTGTGTATGATATAGTTGGCAGTAAAATTGAGAGAAAATTAAGCAGTGATATTAACATATATTTTCATATAATTAAAGAATCCACAAAAGATGAGTTTGAGAAAGCCCGAACTGTAATTAAGGAATTAAATCCCAACACGGTCATAGGTTTAGGAGGGGGAAAGGTTATAGATGCAGCTAAATACGCATCGTATTTCGAGAAACTTAGCTTTATTAGCGTCCCCACAGCTCTCTCTCATGATGGGATAGCAAGTCCTTCTGTCTCATTAAAGGATGAGGAGGGGAAACCTCTATCTTATTACGCAAAACCTCCTATAGCTGTAGTGGCTGATTTAACATTGATATCTAAGGCACCCCGAAGACTTACAAGAAGCGGATTCGCAGACGCTATAGGTAAGAGGACCAGCGTCAGAGACGCTCTCTTAGCCATTAAAATTAAAGGAGAACAAATAAATCCTTATAGTCTATATCTCGCAAGGCTTAGCTATGTAATAGCTGCTAAAAATGCTAATGAGATAGCAGATAGTAGCTTTAAAGGTCTTACAAGTTTGTTTTATTCACTATTGACAGGAAGTATGGCTATGATAGTTGCTAATAGCTCGAGGCCATGTAGCGGTAGTGAGCACCTTTTCAGTCACGCCTTAGATATGGTATGTCCAAATAAGCGAAGTCTTCATGGAGAACAGGTTGGAGTAGGTACAATAATGATGGCATACTTACATGGAATTAACTGGAGAAAAATCAGGAAACTTTTACTTAAAGTAGGTGCTCCTGTAAACAATGAGAGTTTGGGAGTGGACAGTAGATGTATCATTAAAGCACTCACTGTAGCTCATAGAATAAGAGATAGATATACAGTACTAGGAAACGGGCTTTCTGAGGGAGCAGCCGTATATTTAGCTAAACATACCAAAGTTATATAGAGTGGCGGGCCGGGCGGGACTCGAACCCGCGACCCCCGGGTTAAGAGCCCGGTGCTCTACCAAACTGAGCTACCGGCCCTCCTTAAGATTATTCCTCTCTACTTTTTAAGATTTTTCACAGTGTATATTACGTTGTGTTTTGAGAAATATTAATTACGTTAGTTCTATCTTCTCAAGTTTAAGAGCCGTGTTAACCTCAAATTCCTTAGCCTTAAGGACATTTACTGCTATTTCTCTTATGAAGGAGTCTGAGGGGGCAGACTTGCTAGCTTTAAACTTCATACATAGGACATGCTTAAGAGTCTCTTTTTCAAGCCTATTTCTAACCTCTCCTATAACTATCCTTTCAGCTATCATAAAAGCTATGCAGAACTTTTTAAATCCTTGAAATCTAACCTGGTATTCTGGAAAGGAGTTCTCGAATATTTCAATTAATCTTATTAGATCATCTTCGTTTCCAAATTCTAATATAACGGATGTAAACATTAGTCTCAAAACTCTAAAGACCGTATTTTCAGAAGTATCTCTAAAGAGTCTCTGAAGAACCTCCCTAGGGTCTTTACCATTAAGTATCTCATCTATGGCTTTTTCACTTAAGTACTCTATGAAGAATACTTTTTCATATATCTCAGAGCGCTCATTACCTAATCCGAGACCATACTTACCTATTAAGTAAACTGTAGCCATCTCTTTATCGAAAATGTTTATCTTTGTCTTACCTCTTATAGGTTCTATATTTTGTAGCCTATAAAGATCCTCAAGCTTAGTAACTACTTCTTCTCTACTAACTTCAGGATTCCTAAGTATGTCTTCCCATAATGAGAGAGCGATTTCTATTCTTCCCTTATGTAACCTTCTCATGACATTTTTTCGCCTAACCCGCTATGAGGCTTTAACTTCTGCCTCCTCGCTTATAACTATTCGACATGGTAACGGGAGTTTAGACCTTGCTCTTATGAGGGCTTCTTTAGCATGCTCAACGTTATTCCTGTTGACTCTCACCAATATAACCGTCTGACCAACAGTGACTCTAGCGGCTCTTCCTATAGGTGTACCAAAGGATAATCTCATGCCATCTTGAAGTCTGTCAGCTCCAGCCGCAGCTATCATCTTATTCTCCCTAAGTATGTGATGAGGGTATGTAACTATACGCATGTAATAATTTTGAGAACCTACCTTTCTTTCCAGATATTTGTTAGCCTGCTGTCTTGCAGCCTCTAAAGCATTAGCTCTTATCTGACCTGGTCTTAAGGTTACTAACCTTAACTCTACCTCAAATACCCCCTTTGTATTGCCTAATTCGAACTTGGGTATCTGAACAGGCGGAATACTCCTTATATACTCCTCTCTTGTATAAGGAGGAGTACCAAAACGTCTATAGCAATGACCTGGTCTAAGAGGCATAATCTATCACTTCCAGTTTCCCGACATTATATCCTGAAAAGGTATGAATAACCAAGTATTAATAAGCTTTAGCTTTAAGGAGAACACCATAGGTTATTTAAAAATAAACTTTTTCTTGATATATTGGCACACTATAAGTCATCGGGAATGCCTAAGCTTTAATATCCCTTACTTTAGTCTAGACCAAGGGTACGCATCATGACATTTAATGACATAATAGGTTTAGTAATTCTAATAGCGTTCTCACTGCTATTAGGAATAGCAGGGCTATTGATAAGTCATCTAATAGCACCTAAAAAACCTAACTTAACTAAGAGATTAAGATATGAAACAGGAAATCCTCCTAAGGGTAGAGCTAGGGGAGTGCTAAGCATGCAATATTATCCTTATATCCTTCTCTTTCTAATAGTGGAACCCATATTCCTCTTCTTATTCTTAGTAATACCAGCTATTAATAGGGGGCTTGAATATGTAACAGCACTAGGTATAGTATTTCTGATTTACATATTGCCTGTCTACTATGGAGTAAAGCTCGCACGAACAAGTAGTGAATGGTGAGTTTAGGATGATGAAATACATAAGAAGGATCTTTAGAGCTCTAGTCCTTAAAACCCCCATTAAACGCCTGCTTGGATGGAGCGTGGCTTATTCCATATGGCCTGTTCATATGGTAACCTCGTGTTGTGGAGTAGAGTTCGCAGCCATGGCTGATCCTCTCTTTGATTCTGAAAGGACGGGGTTGTTACCCTTTACCTCGCCTAGACAGACAGACGCTATCATACTTGAGGGATCACTTTCAAGAAAGATGGCTAGAGCAGTTAGACTAGTCTATGAACAAATGCAGGAACCTAAGTATGTCATATCAATGGGTGCTTGTTCGATGGATGGGGGAGTGTTCTATAATAGCTATAACCTTATAAGAGCTAGAGAGGTTCTCCCAGTAGATTTTTATGTACCTGGATGCCCTCCCAGACCTGAAGGCGTAATAAGATCTATCGTTTTACTTCAAAAGAAGATTAAAGAGGGGAAAGGACTTGAGTGAGCTAATAGATAAGCTGGTAAATGAGCTAAGATCTAAAAATTATAATGTTAGTAGGGAAAAGGGAAGGATAAAGGTTAAAGTTGCCTTAGAGAACTTCGTTGAGGTTGTAAAGAAGCTAAAAAACATGGGTATAGATCATGTTAAGTCGCTAACAGCAATAGATTATCCTAGCGAAGGAAGGATCAAGGTTAACTATATACTAGGTTCATATTCTACAAAGGAACTGTATGAAACTATTATAATAGTTAGCTTAGATCTCTCGAGAGACTCGCCTTCTCTCCCCTCTTTAGCGAAGATGTTTCCTAGTATAATATATCAGGAAAGGGAATGTTATGAGATGTTGGGAATAGAGTTTAAAGGACATAATGACCTCAGACACCTACTATTATCCTCCGAAGACTTTACTGATGTCCACCCTCTTAGGAAGGAATTTAAAATAGAGGAAGAGGGGATAATGGCTTGAGTTCCAAGGAGAAAACCATAACCATCTTCTACGGACCTCAGCATCCAGCATCAGGTCATATGAGGATAATCTTAGAAGTGGATGGTGACGTAGTAATAAAAGCTGATCCCGATATAGGATATGTCCATAGAGGTATTGAGAAACTAGCTGAGCATAAGACCTATTTCCAGGTAATACCGATGGTTGAAAGACAGTGCTTACCCGATGCAGCTCACCATAATCTAGCTTATGTCTTAGCTCTAGAGGAGCTATTAGGAATAGAGGCTCCTGAAAGAGCACAGTATCTTAGAACCTTACTGGCCGAGATAAATAGGATCGCTAGCCATCTCTACGGCATGGGACTTCATGGAGTTTCTATAGGAAGTAGCACCGCTTACATGTGGTGTTTTGGTCTCAGAGAGTATATGCTTATATTAGCGGAAAAGCTAACTGGTGCCAGGATCACGTATTCCTACATCATACCCGGGGGTGTGAGAAGAGATATTCCTCAGGGATTTTCCCAGGACGTTGAGAGATACCTTAGGTTATTCGAGAGAAAAATGAGAGATTTAGATAAGCTGTTCATAAGCAACCCTGTCACTAAGGCTAGGTTAGAGGGAGTGGGTGTATTACCTAAGGAGGAGGCGATAAAGCTTGGAGTTGTGGGCCCTGTGTTAAGGGCGTCAGGTGTAGAATATGACGTAAGGAGGGTTCGTCCCTATGCAGCTTATCCATGGATAGATTTTGAGATAGCAGTGAAAAAGGAGGGAGATAGCTATGCTAGATTGCTGGTTAGGGTAAAGGAGATAGAGGAGAGTATAAAAATCATAAGACAGGTGCTCAAGGACTTACCCGATGGCAGCATCCTTCACGAGAGGTACATGAAGCTTCTTCCTCCAAGGCTTAAAGAATATGTTACTAACACAGGATTAGTTAAGTTTCCAGGAGTGTTTGCTACTATGAAAGTCCCTAAAGGGGAGGGAATAGGTAGTGTCGAGGCAGGTAGAGGTGAGCTCATCTATCATTTAATAAGCAATGGGGAAAGTAAGCCCTATAGACTTAAGATATCTACACCGTCTTTTAGAAACTTAATACTTTTCTCTCATTTAATCAAGGATGTAAAGGTAGCTGATGTACCAGCTATATATTTAAGCCTTGATTACTTCCCTCCAGAGGCTGATAGGTGAATCACTAATGAACATACTCTCTCAGATACTAGAAATTATTTTAAATAGGAGCGTTATAGCCGCTGTCATAGTTCCCGGAGTTCTTACGGCGTTAGTTCTTGTAATTCTCATAATTTGGGTTGAGAGAAAGATAGCTGCTAGAGTTCAAATGAGGATAGGACCATTGTACGTGACAAGAAGATTAGGAGGCATTCTACAGCTGGTAGCTGATGCGATTAGGTTTCTTGTCTCGGAACCAATAGTTCCCGCTACGACAGATAAACTCTTTTATGTAATGATGCCTATACTTCTCCTTCTGCTATCATTACTTCCTGTAGCGGTAGTTCCTGCCTCTCAGAGCTTAATAGTCATTAAGACAGAATATGGTTTACTGGCTTTCATAGCGTTAGCAGCCATAACTCCTATGGTTATAATGTTAGCTGGATGGGCTAGTAACAATAAGTTTAGCTATATAGGGGGATTAAGAGAGGGGTTTATGCTACTTTCATATGAGGTATATTTGTTTATGAGCCTACTAGCTATAGCTATACTCTATGGAACATTAGATTTCATACGTATAATTAATAGCCAAGAAGGCTTCTGGGGTATTCTTCTTAACCCTATTGCTGCTCTCTCATTTTTTATAGCAATGTTGACCTCTACTTCGCGTTTTCCTTTCGAGATACCTGATGCAGAATCAGAGATAGTCATGGGACCATTTACTGAGTATAACAGTATAATGTATGGACTGGTAATGGGTGCAAACTACTTTAGGCTATATGTTCTCAGCTTGGTGTTTACTGATGTTTTTCTAGGAGGTTGGTTATTACCATTTAAGATACCTATACCTAATTTCGTAATAACAATAGCTAAAACATTCATTGTGATGATAGTGGCTGTTTTTCTGAGGGCAGTGTATCCGAGGTATAGGATAGATCAAGCCCTTGTAATAGGGTGGGAAAAACTCTTCCCTTTGGCTTCGTTATCTGTTCTAATTTCAGTACTCCTTAAAGGGGTGGGTATTTAATGATAGATGTTGTTGGCCACCTGAAGGCCATATTTACCGCAGTGAAGTATCTCTTCCTGAGACCTATAACAGTTAAATACCCTGAAGAGAGGCTTAAAAAGCCTAAGAATTACAGGGGCGTTATTTTATTAGACATGAAAAAATGTATACATTGTAGCTTATGTGCTAGAATCTGTCCTGCAGCAGCTATTAAAATGTATAAACATAAGGATGGAAAGTTATATCCTGGTTTAGATTATTCGAGGTGTATCTTCTGTGGTTTCTGCATAGATATATGTCCTTCCTTTGCACTTTCTCATGACAAATTCCATGAAGTTGTTACGAGTAATCTAAAGGATATGAAAGTGACGCCCACTCAGACCCTTGAATTTTTAAGGAAGAACGAAGAAAGGTTGAAGGAGATAGAGCCCAAAATAAGGTGAAGAGCATGGGTTTAGAAGAGATATTATTTATAGTGTTTAGTGTTCTCTCATTTCTCTCGGCCATAGGAGCGATATTAGCTAGTTCGTTAGTATATTCAGCGTTTTCCCTAGGATTGTTGGGTGTCTTCGCAGGTGCATTATTTGTCTTAGCCGGGTACACGTACTTAGGCATATTTATGATTGCTGTTTATAGCGGAGCTGTCGTTATATTTATACTATTAATAGCCATGATGTTTAGGGTAGTTCCTAAAATAAGTAGAGGAGCGTCTATATTGGCATTTTTAGCGTCTACAATATTTGCGATAGCCCTAGCGTTTATATATTTTAACAAGCTTAACAGCTTAACTGAGCGCATCCTAAGCTTAGGTTTAGATCCTGTCTCAGTCCTTCTTGTTAAAAAGCCTTTATATCTGTACATAATTACCTTTACCCTTGCAGCAACGATGATAGAAGTTATGGCTTTAATAGCAAAGGTGAAGACTAGATGATAGGGCTTGGACTAATAGTTCTCTCCAGTTTCCTACTGGGTATAGGCATTTATGGTATAGTCACCTCCAGAAACCTTCTAAGGATACTTATCTCTATAGAGGTAATCTTCATAGCCTCCTTGAACGCTTTGATAGGGTTTAGTATATTCTCCGGTTATAAAGTAACAGCCTTTATGACGGGTTTGATAGCTATAAGTATGGCTATAGTTGAGGTTGCAGTAGCTGTATCGATCATAATATTAATTTATAGGCTTCTAGGGAATATTGACTCGTTTGAACTTAGTAGAATGAGGGAGTAAGCATGAGCCTGCCTATTTTAGCATCTACGGTATTAGTGCCTGTTATTGCCGCTGTAATTTCGTTAATCTTAAATAAAAAAGTGGGCGGAAAGACTTTAACCATAGTAAATACCTTATCTCTCCTATACTCAGCGATAGTCTTAACCTTACTGTATTTAATGTATGGTAGTTATCAAGACCCTGTATACTTTAAGGACCCCGTTTTAGGCTCATTCTCGATGTTACTTGATCCCCTATCAGCTGCGATAGCTATATCTATAGCTATTGTAACAGCAGCTGTATCCGTATATTCTTTACGTTATATGAGCCATAGATTTGAGGAGCTAGGAATAGAGAAAGAATGGGGCATGTACTATTTCCTTTATACGCTGTTCTCAGTTTCTATGATAGGCACGGTTCTTTCAGTAAACCTGATAGAATTTTACCTATTTTTAGAGCTTACACTCATACCTTCATTTCTGCTAATAGCCTTCTACGGGTATGGAGATAGGCATAGGATTTCCTTTATGTACCTTATATGGACACATATAGGAGCACTAACGCTCCTGATGGGTGTCCTTATAGCAGGTTACTACTCTCAAAGCTTCGATATAGCTATGGTCAAGGAAGCTGCTATACCT
>CAZKLN010000001.1:47697-78273 GCA_964553765.1 uncultured Thermofilaceae archaeon | reverse complement strand
AGGTTACTACTCTCAAAGCTTCGATATAGCTATGGTCAAGGAAGCTGCTATACCTAAGTGGTTGCGAATACCTACCCTCCTACTCTTCACAATAGGCTTACTGATAAAACTTGCAAGCTTTGGAGTTCATATATGGCTACCATATGCACATGCCGAGGCCCCAACTCCGGTGTCAGCTCTCTTATCACCTAACCTCATAGGCATAGCAGGATATTTCATGGCTCGAATTTACCTCTCTTCATTTACTGGGAGTTTTAAGTACATAGCACCTGCCTTACAGTTACTAGCGATACTCACTATGATGTACGGAGGTTTCATGGCTCTTACACAGAAGGATTATAAGAGGTTATTAGCGTACTCAAGCATAAGTCAGATGGGATACTTGTTACTGGGAATAGCTGCGTTTAATCCTCTCTCAATATCTGGTGCCATATTACACTACATGACTCACGCCTTAGGTAAGGCTATACTCTTCATGACCGCAGGGATGATAATGTATGTCCTTCACGGTCTTAGAGATATAACTAAGATGGGTGGTTTAGGAGCTAAGATGCCTATAACCATGGCAGCTGCTCTTCTGGGATTTATGCATATAACTGGTATACCGCCGACAATGGGTATATGGAGTGAAATATACATAGTAGCTGGTGCAGTTAAATCCTTCTTAAATGAGGCAGTGTTGATACAGGGAGCTTTAAGCCTTATCTTTGCAATAGGGTTAACAACTGCATACTCCTTCGTAACTATTAAGAGGATATTCTATGGAGAGCTTAGAGAGGAATTAATGGAAGCACATGATCCTCCTCCCTCCATGTATCTACCTGCGTTGATATTAGGTGTGATAGGGCTACTCGTATTCCTTTATCCCTCGATTCTGCTTCAGCCGCTCACTCAGCAGGTACAGGCTATACTCCCGTGAATCCTTAGAGCTCTTAGGTGAACGATATGGATTCCCAGAGCGCGTTAATACTAGGTATAGTGATGCCATATGTAGGCTCTCTCATTACCTTAACGTTTAAGAGGTGGGTAGATAAAGTAGGCGTTCTCTCTATACTGTCTTCAGCGTTACTGATCACGTATGCTTCTTTTAATACCTCACACACTTCAACTACTTCACATCTTATTATAATGGACGGATTATCACTTACCTTAGCTTTAGTAGCTTCCTGGCTCAGCTTCCTGATAGCAGTTTATAGCTTAGAGTATATGAAGGGGGATCCGTGGTTAAGAAAGTATTGGACTTTCTTTACCTTTTTTGTGGGTAGCATGCTGCTAGCGGTTCTGTCTGATAACATGCTATACATGTTCATTGGTTGGGAAGGAACAGGGCTTGCATCCTATGCACTAATAGGTCACTGGTTTACGGATGAAGAAGATAGATGGGTAGGAGATCCTGAGAGAAAACCACTAGGATTCTCTATGGGATTCTCACCTAGCCATAGTGGGCTTAGAGCCATAGTCTTCACCAGAGTTGGAGATGTTGGATTGTTAGCGGCTCTCTCCTTAATTTACGTTTATTCAGGTACTTTCTCACTAAGTGAGCTAGCAGCGAATAGTGAGTGGGCTTTGAGGATGGCTTCTCAAGGTCTTTTACTTCCTACATTAATACTGTTCACTCTAGGTCCTATGGCTAAAAGTGCTCAGGTACCTTTTCATGAATGGTTAATAACCGCCATGACGGGGCCTACCTCAGTCTCGGCATTAATACATGCAGCAACCATGGTTAAGTTAGGGATTTACGCATTACTTAGGATGAACTCTGTATTTGTGAACTTAGGAAACCTAGAGGAAATAGGTCCTATACTCGAAACCTACGGCAATTACGTAATGTATGTAGGAGTCATAACAGCGTTTTTCCTAGGGCTTATGGCAGTCGTTGCCAGGGAGTTAAAGCTGATCTTAGCGTTTTCAACAGCCTCTCAACTAGGTTATATGTTTGCAGCAGCGGGATCAATGATGACATGTCATGAGCCGGGAGTAAGTTATTTTGCCTCTTTATTTCACCTAGTTAGTCATGCATTATTCAAAGCCACGTTATTTCTCGCCGCAGGAGCTGTCATACATGCAGTACATAGCAGGTTTATAACCGACATGGGCGGTTTAGCGAGTTTCATGAGGCTTACGTTTCTCTCATTTATATTAGCTGGAGCGTCGTTAGCTGGAATACCCCCTCTCTCGGGTTTCTGGAGTAAGGACATGGTACTAGAATCATTGAGGGAGAATACCTTAGCATATTATCTTTCCTTCATAGCAGCGTTAGTAACTGCTTTTTACACATTCAGAATGATAACTAAAGTTTTTTTAATTAGACGAAGGGATGTAAGGGTGCATGAGCCAGGGCCTTTAATGTTAATACCCTATTTCATACTAGGTTTAGGATCTTTAATTTTAGGAGTGGCCTGGCCCTGGTTATCAGAGAAGCTAGTTCACTTCATGACCTTAGGTTTAAACATGCATCTTGAGGTGGAACTAGAGTTTACTCAAGTAATAGGAACTGTGACCGCTGTAATGTTTGTGAGTGTGTTCTCGATCTTTCTGTATTTAATAGGCGAAAACATAGTTGTTAAAGTAGTTGAGTTGGATTCTCTGAGAGCTTGTTACGAGCTCTTGTATGACAGATTCTTGCTTAACTCCATTTACTATCTAGTTTTTGTAAAAGGATTAAAGAGAGTGGCTAATGTGCTAAGTGAATTAGTTGATAAAACTGTAGATGTTACGTATCATTCTTTCATACCATTAGTTATTACAGCTGTGGCTAGAGGTATTAGAAAAGATATTGATGACACTATAGATAGTGGTTTTCATCTAAAACTTCCTTCATTGATAAATTCCATAGCGCAGGTTTTATGGGGAAGAGGTGAAAACGCTATAGATAATACGTATCATATTGAGATACCCGAGTTGTTCAAGTCATTCTCAAGGACTACTCGAAGAGGTCAACCTGGTATATTGAATTATTATCTCCTAGCCTCATTGATAACAATGGTAGTTTTGGTAGTCATGGTTAGTATGGGTGTTATACCATGAGTTTAGAAGAAATACTTCTAATGTTTTCCTCAATAATATGCTTAGGAATACCAGTACTATCTCAACTCATCCTAAAGGATAATAAAGCTAAGACTATCTTCTCAAGGATTCTGTCCATAGTTTCAGCGCTACTCCTTATACTAATTGGAATATACTTAGATAAAGGAGAAATCATATTAGGAGAGGTTGTAAATGTCAGTTTGTACTTAAAATGGATTTATATAGCATCTGGAGCGGTACTTACTTTAACATTATTTTCTCTTGAGGTGCTGCGTGGAAGATCCGAACTTTGGACAAGCGCTTACACCCTTTCTATTCTACCTCTTATATCTCTACTCTTTATACTGTACTTCAAGAGCTTAGTAGTGGCTATGGTAGCCTGGATATTAGCATCTACTGCAGGATACATACTTGTTGGTATTAAAAGAGATGTATTGGGTGCTGAGGGTGCTATAAAGTATAGTTTAATGGGTACCTTAGCTACGGTTATTTTCATATATTCTCTGGCTATGTTATCTGTAAACACAGACCTCTTAAATCCAGCGGCTTTAGCTAATGGAGGAGAAGTAACGTTTCTAGCTCTTATGATGTTACTTGCTTCAATTTCCATAGAAGCAGGAGCCGCTCCATTTCATTATTGGTTGCCTGACGCTTACACTGGCTCTCAGCCTGTAATAACATCTATACTCTCAACTATTGTAAAAGTAACTAGTATAGGATTACTTCTAAATCAGTTTTATACATTGACTATAATCTCACCTGAATCTGCGATGATAGGTTTCTCTATACTAGCAGCAGTGTCAATGACATGGGGTAATATAGCGGCGTTAACACAACCAAATGTTCAACGTATGATGGCTTATTCAAGTATAGCTCATATAGGTTACATTTACATAGGGTTAGCTTCATATAATAAGGAGGGGGTCGCTGGAGTCCTAATCTACTTAATAGCTTATATGCTGGCAAAAGCGTCTACATTCCTTATTTTAGATTACTTACTAAGAAATGTGGAATCATTAAGGCTCGAGGATATGAAGGGTGCAGCATACTCCTATCCGATCTCTATAACCGCCTTAACTATATCATTTCTGAGTCTAGCAGGCTTTCCACCTTTACTAGGTTTCTGGGGTAAGCTTTACATGTTCTTTTCTGTTATAGATTGGGCTCCATGGTTAACTATTTTAGGTATAGTTAACAGCGGTATTTCAGTAGCATATTACTTTAATGTAATAGTAACCTCATTTAGGAAACCATTAAAAGTAAATAAGAGTAAAATTCTCAGAGAGCTTAAGGATCCCTGTATTTTAATAGCGTTAATATTCTCATTAGCGTCAGTAATAATAGGACTCCTTATTCCTTCACTCATAACTGAAATAACAAGTGTCTCATTTGAGTATTTAAGAGATTTAAGATCTTAAATTAACCTAACTTTTAAGTCATACCTCTTTAAAATAATTTTTCTCTTAAAAATTAAACTAAGCTATGTGTCAAAGGATGATGAATGCACGTCAGGATGAAAGATAATATGATCGATCTTTGCTGATCTCATTACTTTTTAATAATCTCTATAAGTAATCTAACATCAGAGGAGGATAATTTACATGAACCTAGTATCCTTTTAAGGGCTAATACTGCTCGCTTAATCTTATCCTTATTTTTACCTTTTTTCCTTAACGTGTCTCTAACATATTTTAAAAGGACTTCTATTTCCTCTCTTTTAGGCATATCACGTTTAGGACCTTTATAATTAGATATTTTCTTGTAAATTTCATAGAAAATTATAGCGGCTGCATGGGAAACATTCATTATAGGATATTCTGGATTAGCGGGTATAGAAACTACTACGTCACAAAGCTTTAATTCCTCATTCTTAAGTCCGATGTCCTCTCTTCCTAATAATATTAAGACTTTACCTAAATGACAGGTTGCAAGCTTATCCCCAAGTTCCTCAGGCGTAATAAACCTCCTTAAAGGACCTCGCTTCATGCTCACCTTTCCTGTTGTACCAACTATCAGATCATACCTGTTGATGACTTGAAGTAAGTCCTTAGTAATGAATGTGCCTAAAAGTAAATCCTGAGCATGTGCCGAGTATTTAAGAGCTACAGCTCCTACGTCACATCTAGGCGATATTATGTATAATTTTTTAAGCCCAAAGTTCTTCATAGCTCTAGCTACATAGCCTATGTTAATTTCATAGAGAGGTTCTACCATACCGACAGCTATGTTAGCCAGCTTATCTAGTTCAGTCATCATTCATTCTATCAAGTTCCTCATGTATAAGAGTTATACAATGACTTGTGAAATAAGGTAGGGGGCCGAGACTTGCCTTTGGTATACCAAGATTTTCCATAAAAGCTTCAGTATCCTTATCTATACCTAGATGATCCCCAAGTACAAAGACTTTAAATTCTTTCATATACCTGAAATCTTTACCTTCTTCATGCATGTAAAGAACTTTACCTCTTAGGATACTTATAATTTGTAAGATTATTTTTTTAAATGATATTTTAGCTAAATAAAAACCATTAATTTTGTTACCATTTAATACTTTAAGTATAATTTCACCCATTTCTCTTTCACTTAATGGTATACCTTCTACTTCATTACCTGCTACAACTAAAAGTAACGGAGGATTTGGAGGACCTTCGAGAATAGCCATGATAGCTGTCTCATACCTATGTACAGGGGTTAAAGCTGAAATTATGGATCGAACGATGACGTCTATTCTCCCTGCAGAAGCCAAGCTTCTACTAGTAAATATGGGAGCAGTGAAGGCTTTAGATGCCTTTATCAGGAAAACTCTGTTATAGTTTTTTAAAATAGTACCTAGGTTGAACCTTAATACCAAATTTTTATCTTAGCGGTACTTTTTTCTTTCTTTCATGCTCAGGTCTAATTTTTATTATTCCTCTAAATATAGCGCATCTTATGCAGAGATACTTAGTTACCCTATATTGAGGTATTATAGCTCCCTTAGATCTAAGTTCTTTAGCTAACTGAGGATCTATAACATTTAGAGGTCTTGTAATCTTTACTGCTTTTGATTGAGGGATGAGTGCACCACATTCATCACATTGAACAAGGTCCTCTTTACCTTTACCTCCCTTACGTCTACCCCTGCTTTTACGTTTTTTAGGCATAACTCACCTTAGCATAAAAGGTGTCCATCATAAATAAAAGTATCTTATCTTCCCAGGATCTCATGGGTTATAAAAAAGTAAAAATTAAAATTATTAAATTAAAATTTTATTCTCTTTCTTTAATAGTAACTAGTTTAATAATTTCATCTACTAATTTTTCATCTACTTTGTATCCAGGTATATCTATCACAGAGAGCTCTACTTTAACAGCTTCTTTACTTAACTTCTCTAAAGACTTTAATAAGGAGGCAATAATAGAAGCTGCTCCCTTTCTCGCCTCAACGCCTTTCTTACCTGTATGGGTTACGGTTACATCCTTGAGATTAGCAAGAACTTTGACCGTTTCATCTTCTGATCTAACCTCTACATAAAGATTAGACGAGGAAGGTACGAGCCTTAGCTTAAACACTTTTCCAAAGATATAACCCATGCTAGCTGTTAATTCCTCTTCTTGCTCTATGAAAGGTTTTAAAGACTCATTGAATACTCTCACAAAGTAATCTTGTAAAGAGTTATAATACTCCTTAATGGGTCCCCTTTCCTCATCGTACATCCTAAAACTAAAGCTGACCTGTTTTCCATTAATACCGATAGTTAAACTTAAGTTTCCTTTCTCTGAGATTTCCATTGAAAGAGACTTTAACCTATTAAACTCCTCAGTGTAAAATGGTTCAAAGCGATAGGGTGTTATTACCTCTGGAGGCTGAGAGAAGGCCGAGATAAGCTCAGCTATCTCTTCAGAGAACAATGTTAAGTTAGAGATCTTAAATTTAGCTGCTACATCTAGGGAAAGTTTGTCAGCTCCAGGCTTGAGAGAGGCACTTAACTTAGTAAAACTCATGGAAGTAACGTTATATTGTTGTAAAAGCGCATTAACAAATCCTGGGTTTAAAAACTGTTTAAAGCTTGATAGCTGTTCCTTAGGTATGCTTTTTGGGGGTAGATTAACCGAGAGATTTAGACTAAGATCTCCTTTTTCCATCCTATACGTTCTCTGTAATAAACTAATGTCGAAATCAAATGTGCCATTTATACTCTCGAAGTATCCATTACCCTCTAGGCGCGTTTCACTTACTCCTTTATAGTTCTCAAAGTTAAACAATAAGTTCACATACCCTCTCGCAGGTATCTCTTCTTTTCCTTCAATTATCATATTAAAGTTTGCGTACTGTAGAAGCTCGTTTTGTGAGGGATATACTGAAGAATAATTAAGAAGCAGCGCTAAGGGAAAAGGTTCGGTTATCGGGAAGGAGGCCATAAGGTTACCTGAAATAAGCACGTTATCATTTATTCCTTTTAACGTTATGTTAAGAGTGGTTGTCTGAGCTGCTGTGTTAAACAAGACTAAAGCTAACGTAAATAAGGTAACCACAATTAATATTCTGTTACGCATAATGTCATATCACCTTAAGCCTTGATAACCTAATTTTAATTAATAAGCTTTACTCTTCCTTTCTAAACTCATGTAAATATATGTTAATTTAGGATAAAAATTACGCTGTCTTAGTCTTTTTCTGTCTTCGATACATCTCTATGAGTTCTTTTTCTGTAGTAGCTTGCTCAGGTTTCTTATCAAACCTGTATCTACCTGTAAACCTTGGAAACCTTATGGCTAGTCCGACTCCCTCCTCTATTTTATTAAGTGCACATGTGTGTAATGGGCTTAGCGTTATTTCAGCTCCTATTATCTCTAAAACTACAGCAGGTACAAACCATACGTCTGCTTCCATTTTAGATATCACCCTCGGATGCTTATGAGATATTATATAAGGCTTAAACATCTCAGGCAACTTCTCTAGATCCTCATCTGTAAAGCCACTACCTACCTTGCATATGGTCTTAAATACATCCTCACCAGGATCGTAAGCTGCCATTAGAAGGGCTCCATAGGTCCCTGCTCTCCTACCTCTACCGTAAAATGCTCCCACAGCGACTAAGTCTACAGTATCTGTCATCTCGTACCTGTAATCTCTTTTGAACTTTATCCAGAGCCACTCCCTAGCACCCATTTTATATATAGAGTTTGACTGTAAAGATTTACACATTATTCCTTCACATCCCTCACTCACAGCCTGTTCGAAGAACAGGAGGAGATCCTTAGGGCTATCCACTACCTTAGATATAGCTAGTCTAAAGCTAGCACTCTCTGCTATAACCTTTCTCAGCGCTTCCCTTCTTTCAGGATATGGACTATCTATAAACTCCTTACCATCAGCATAAATTAGGTCGAAGAGATATACATGAACAGGATACATCTCCATAGCTTCCTTAACTCCGTACTTCCTTCTCCTATGCATCAACTCCTGAAATGGTAACATATCCCCCGTGTTAGGATCTATGGCTACTATCTCTCCTTCCAATATAGCCTCCTTTGCCTTGATATGCGTCTTAGCCATCTCAACTACGTCTGGATAGTGATGAGTTATATTCTCTAACCTTCTGCTAAAAAGGTAGACTTTCTCCTCATTCTTATGTATTTGAACCCTTTCTCCGTCATACTTATACTCAGCCACGCACTTACCTCCGAGTTTTTCCAAAATTTCCTCTGGACTGCTAAGCCTTTCAGCTAACATGGGAAGTAAAGGTATACCTACCTGTATTCTAATCCTCTTAACCCCCTCAAGGCCTTGAGAGGCCAGCACTTTAGCTATAAAACCCATATCAGGATGTACGTTGTAAGCTCTTTCTACTAAATCCCTGTAAGCCTTAGATCCCCCAAACGCTATGGCAAGAGCGTCAAGAATCGTCATATCAGCTATACCTAGCCGCAACTTACCAGTCACGATCCTTAAAAGATACTTAGCTTCCTTAGGAGTAGCATCCTTTAAGAGAGAGACCAAGAGAGATATCTTAGTTTCCTGAGCTCCTTCCCCCACAGCTTTAGCTATCCTCATCAGGGTATCATAGACCTTAGTAACTGTGAGAGGTTTCTGTACTAAGCCGCTTTCACCAAAGAACTCTAGTAAGGAAACCGCCTTTCTACCAGACATTAGTCTCTCGGCGACAAGCCCTATGTCACCGCTCCTTCTAAGCTCCTCTTCCGCTCTCTTAATGTTTACTCCAAGAGCCTGAGCTATAGCTCTAAGAGCCAGCTTCTCAGCCACGCCAAGCTCTATTCCCTCATAATCAGGCCTGAGTTTCCCTTGAGTAAGGTAGATTACCTTATCTATGATCTCGGTTGGTGTCTTCTTCAGGAGCGCTACTAGGTGGTCTGTCATGGCTAGTCTGCTGCTCGTCTTCTCTATTTTCTCGTAGAAATTGGCGAGTACTGAGTACTCTAGATCCAAAACTTAACCCCATGAAGCAATATGTCAATATGCTAATTTTTATTCTATGTTTTAACCTTATAAGAGAAACCTTTCTACACTGTGAGTCCCCATACCTTTACCTGTGTAATAACTCGATAAGGTAGCGTATATATCTAAAAGCCTTGCATAAGGAATCCTCCTCTTTGCGATCCTAGGTCCTCTAGCTAATATGAACACCTTCATTTCCTCTCTTGAAAGCCCTCCATGGGAAGCCAGTAACTTAGGGTAATGAATGTCCCATGACTCCCAGAAATCCCATCCCTCAGCAGGGTTCAGGATCACATCCCCACAGTTGCTTGCTTTGAAAATGTTAAACAGCTGTACCACAGCGTCCGGAAAGTCTTTATCGTATGTAGCTCTAAGCCACTCCTCCTCACTCATCCATCGACCGTAAGTACTCTCCTCATAACACAGGGGGTCATGGCCTCTAATTACCGAGTACTTATACTTCTCGCCATTATAGGTTATCACACCCTCACCATCACTTGACTTGATAACCACTCTGTCCTTCTCATCTCTGTAAATAACTAACCCAATACCTTTCTCCTGTGAGAGAAGCTCAGGTATGTCAAGTTTACTTCCTCCTAATGGAAAGTTCCTTAACAGCTTAGCCTTTATCTTGACCCATCCTTTCTCAGGGTGTCTAAGGTATATCATTCCCATCCTCCTACCATTAGATAGCGCTGCTGAGTCACACCTCTCCTGAGTTTTGAGGTAACCTGGATCGGAGGGGTTTAAACCGTATTCCATTAAGAGCTGGGTTAAGTCTAAGTGTCTATATACCTCTTTAGACCCGTGATCAGAAAATATGAAAACACTGTGTTTGCTGCTAACACTTCTTAATGTCCTAATAAATTTGGGGAAGAGCTCATCAAATATCCTTAAAATATCTCTGACCATGCTTCCCTCTCGACCACTGACATGAGAAGCATAATCAGCTGATATGGTGAAAAGTAACAACTTCGGCCTCTTCTCCTTCAAAAGCCTCATAGCCATGCTCATTCTTCTCTCAACAAGTTTTAAGGAGCCTCTTCTCTCATACTCATCAGCTATGGGATCATAACTTACTTCCGTGTTTATGGGAATTAACCTACCTATCCCAAGGCTTCTCCCAGAAAGCTTATCTATAGTGTAATCCTTTAACCTCTCCGGGAAATCCTCTTCGATCCTAGCATTGAACTTGTAATGCATAACCGTAGACCTGTTCCTGGAGAAGTATCTCTCACCCACCATATTGACCTCACCGGAGAATAGTCCCGTAATTATACTACCTTCAGCTGACTCAGTAACCGTCGGAAACGAGGTTATAACATTCTCAGCAAGAGCCCCCTCCTCAAAGTACTCGCTTAGATTAGGGAGCTCTCCTCTCTCATATAACTTAAGAAAATAGTCCCCAGAGACACTATCTAGCCATATCAAAACAGACGTAAAACTCACAGAATTAATTAATAAACAGGAGGTTATTTAACCTAATCTAGAGTGAGTTTTACACCACTGTAAAGAAGCATACACTGCCCTTAATTAGCCCTGCTTTTGGGACTATTTTCTTAAGTTATATGAGAGAGGCTAAGAAGCAATCATCACAGGAAATTTTTATAAATTAAGATGTTATGAAAGAAGAATAATGAGATGGGGATCATATATATTTAAGAATCTAAGAAGATATAAATGGTCAGTTCTCTCTGCGATGGCAATAATCGTTGGGTGGATTCTCTCTTTTCGTATTCTTAAAGAATTAAACCCGATAATTGCCTCAGTTGGTGGCTTATTATTTTCAGTTCCTCTCCAGCTTTTCTGGCGAGCTTATATGGCTCCTATTCTAAGAATTAAAAAGATAGAATACGCAATTTTTCATCTAGGTAAATGGGAGTATAAAGCTTGTAGAATTATCGTGGAGAATGAAGGAAGGAGCACTGCAAGGAATTGTAAAGGGTACATTATTGTGGGTAGAAGAAAAGAGAGAGTTTGTTGGACAGTCCCTAAGGAGCGCCCAAATGCCACGATAAATGCAAAGGACGATGAGAGACTCGATTTTTGTGCATTTTATCAAGGTCCAGCTACAGGTGATACTCAACCTCCAAAAATTATTGCTCCTACTGAGGAAGGCTGGTCAACGGACCCTTATAAATGTAGGAAATTAGAATTAAATGAAATAAAGGAATGTAAATGTCTCATCACAGCGGATAACGCTGATCCGGTTGAGGCAAATATTATAATTAGTGTAGAAAAGGAGGAAATCAAGATAAAATCTGCTTAAATCTTATTTAAGCAAGCACTAGACCTTAATACTAAACTATATTATCATGGATGTTTGGTGGGCCCGCCGGGACTTGAACCCGGGAGTCGGCCGGACGTGGTCCGTCCACCGCCTCGTAAGGGCGATATGCTACCAGCTACACCACGGGCCCTGAAAAATGATTGGATAGTGACCTAATATATGCTTTTACACTAATGTATAGGTATTTTTATTAAATTTATGTTGATTCATCTTTATCCTCTTATTGTTCCGCCTACTATCCCTCTTATGAAGTATTTCTGAAGTATGACATATAGCAGTACTGGTACTGAGGTCATTATCACTGACCCGGCACAGAGAAGGCCCCAGGGAACGTGGTACTCGCCTTTCATGAAGGGAACTCTCTGAGATATGAGGTACTTTTCCGGTGAGTATATCAGTATCAGAGCGAAGAAGAAGTCATTCCAGACCCAGGTGAACTGGAGGGCTAGTATCGAGAGCAGGGCAGGACCCATTATCGGCAACACAACCTTTATAAATATCTGCATTTCAGAGGCCCCATCAACCCTGGCAACGTCCTCAAAGTCCTTAGGAACAGTCTCGAGGTAGTTTCTCAGGAAGAGTATTATCCAGGGGAGCGCGTTAGCTGAGTGAAACAGTATTAACCCAGGGAACTTGTCAACAAGACCTAGTCTCACCATAAGTGAGAAAAGAGGTATCCCTATCGCCTGAGGAGGAAGCGCCATCAGCAGGACTATGGTTAAGAATAGCAGATCCTTCACGGGGAACTCAAACCTACTAAACGCATAGGCAGCCAAAGCCCCTACTAAGAGCGGTATGAACGTGGCGGGTACTGCGACTATCAGGGAGTTGACCATACCCTTACTCAACGGGACAGTAGGGTGATTCCATGCTTCGATGAAGTTCTCTAAGGTTGGGTTGAACTCCTCGAAGTTCCACCAGCCCTTTATTATCTCCTTTAGAGGTCTTATGCTAGCCATGAAGACGCCCATGTAAGGAAGGATCCAGATAAATGCCGCAGTTATCGCTATCAAGTGTATTAGAGCCCTTATTATAATCCTGGTAGCTTTAGGACCTAACATATTCTCACCTTCGAGCCGTCCTTACCCTTAAGACGGGTCTAAGGGCTACCAGCGCTATACCCAGAGTTATTAACGTTAGAATGGAGGCGAGCGCCGAGGCTAGGTCGGGCTCTCCAAAGACAAAGTAGTCATGATATATTTGTAAGGCCATGACGTTAGTGGCTCCTCCTGGTCCCCCACGTGTAGATGTGAACACATAGTCAAACATCTTCAGCTCCCAGAGTACGGTCATGGTGACCACGGTTATAGTGACGGGCTTAAGCAGCGGGATAGTTATGAAGAGGAACTTGTGGAGAACGGTAGCTCCGTCTATTTCAGCAGCTTCATAGAGTTCCCTCGGTATGCTCTCGAGACCAGCTGAATACACTATCATGCTGAACCCCGTCCATAGCCAGACAGAGCCGAGGATTAGTGTGTAAAGAGCTGTTTCAGGGTACGCTAACCAGCTTTTAGGGGTTATACCTATGAGCCTTAGAAGGACATTCACTACACCCGTCTCTTCCTCAAACGTGAAATGAATCACTATGCCACTCACTACCATAGGCACTATCATTCCAAGGAATATCGTTGCCTTGACTATGCTGGCTCCTCTCACGTTCCTGAGTATCACAGCTAACAATAGACCCAGAAAGACTGTAAGAGGCAGATGTATGAGTATCCACAGCAAATTATGAATGAACGCACCGTAAGGGGGAGGCTTCGTAAAAAATCTTCCAAGTCTTATTAAATCTAAAACATCGCTTCTAAAGATGGTCCTGATATAATTTTCGAAACCAACAAAGTTACCCTTCCTATCTATAAAGCTTAGGTAGATTACGTGGATAACCGGATATATAAGAAAAACAGTGATAAGTATTAGTGCAGGTAAAAGAAAAAATATAAGATTTTTTATGACTAACCACTTAATACCCATAAATTACTTACCTTTATCCCTTAGCAGCTAATGTCTCAACATAAGCTTCCTGAATCTTAGCTAGGACATCCTCAAGCTCCTCCGGGTGAACCCATAGACGCTTTAGCTGATCCCAGAAGGTTAGCTGGAACTTACCGCCCAGTGTATCATCGAGATCGCCTAAGGCTGCTAAACCTTTCAGAGCCTCAACTTGCTCCTTAACGAATGATGCCATCTCCTCAGGCTTAAGCCTAATATTTGTGGGTATCTTACCTGAATTATTACAATATATTACCTGTCCCTTTGGGCTTGCTAAGAACTTGACTAATAATTTAGCTTCCTCTGGATGTTTAGTGTACTTAGGTATGAATACCCAGTCAGAGCCTATTACTACACCCTTTATGCCAGGTAGTGGAAACAGCCCAAGATCTCCTGGGTCTTCAACCATGCCTATTATCCAGTTACCCATAAAGTATACACCATACTCTCCTTCCCACCACTCAGTGAGCCTAATCGTCCAATCTGCTGGGTCACTGAAGTACCCCGCCTTAAGCAGCTCTGTCAACTCGGTGAACGCTTTCCTTATTCTCTCATCCTTAGTCCAGTCAACTTTACCTGCTCTTATGTCTTTCCATAACTCTTTGCCTCCGAAATATATTAGGAAGTGTTCTGTCACGTCGCTTAGAGGCCATCCCACTGTGTCCCCGCTAGCAATAGCTTTCTTAGATCCTAAGATCTCCTTTAACTTAGTAAGTAATTCCTTAAACTCCTCATAGTTGGTTGGGACCTTTAAACCATATTTCTCGAACAATGATTTTCTATACCAGAATCCTGGCTTTACCCATGCGGCATAAGGTGAGGCATATATCTTACCGTCTATGGTCACTACATCGATGAACTCCCTCGGCCAGAAATCTTCAGGACTTATTATATCGGTTATATCAAGCAAGTGACCCTCCTTAGCTTTCTCGGCCACGAACCAAGGCCATGCCATGAATATTACATCAGCGAATGTTATACCAGCCTCAAACTGAGCTGGTAGCACCTTTGCCACATCCTCAGTTCTCATAATTCTATACTCAACATTAATGTTAGGATGCATCTTTTCAAACTCCTCAATTACAGGCAAAAATGCCTCCATTTCCTTACCGGACCATGGACCTATGAGAATCAGTGTTACCTGTTCCTGACCAAGCAATGGTGACGTTATACCAAGAACAATTGCAACAATCATAAGTAAAACTAGCATCCTTCGAATCATACTCTTACCTCTAAAATTCTTTAAGGTGTTTCTAGCTATAAATCTATTATCCCGAATATTTTTATAATAATTCAAAGATATTTTTATAATAATTTAAAATCAGAAAATAACGTTTAAGATAAAATATTGAAATACTAATCTTATGATAAACACTCATCAAGGAACGTTAATATTCTGTTTATAGCGATTTTTACGGTTCTCTCGTCATGTCCTCCACACTTTACTCTTAGGAGGCCTTTAATTAGTTCCTTCTTGCCTAGCTTTATTAGCTTACTCGCAAACATCCTGCTCATCCTTATGGGAACCACATCATCACACTCTCCATGCACTATTAATATTGGAGTTTTTAGCTCGTTAGCTCTCTGAAGAGGAGAGTATCTGTCATAGTTCTTGTTAAATTTAAGTAATGTGGGATTACCTCCTAGCTCAGCTCTCAGGTCCTTAAGGAATTTTAGAGCAGCGTTAACTACTGAAGATTCTATTACAGCTGCATAAAGAGGTATTGCTGCTAGCCTCTTCACAACATATTTGGCTTGCTCTCTGGGATCCACAACACCGTATATATCGATCACACAATTAACCTCATTAGGATGCTCTATAGCATAAAGAAGAGCTATATTAGCTCCCATAGATGCTCCTATCAAAGCTACTTTCTCGATACCATATTTTTCCTTAAGGATCCTTATTAATAGGTTAACACTCCTCAGAGCCTTTCTAAGGGGATACCCTCCAGCTCCATAATCCGTAGACGCCCAATAGTATCCATAGTCAGCTATCATATTTCCTAGCGGATCTAAGTGTCTATGGAGATTTTCCTTAAACTCGCCTTGATACGCCCAGCCTCTACATCCTATAACAGCTTTTCTTCCTTTCCTAAGGACATGAGGTATTTTAATTATGTACTTATACCCTTCAATCTCTCCCTCATCCTCAGTAAAGTAGCTCAAGAATAAACACCTAAGTGTAAACTATAGTTCTAGTTTATATAAGGGATGAAGCTCTCAATTGGGAAGGAGTAATAACATGATTAGCAAAGTGATAGTGATAGCCGGGATGCCTGGCTCAGGCAAATCGATAATAGCTGAGGCTGCTAAAGAGCTGGGACTTTCAGTACTCTCTATGGGGGACGTGCTTAGAAAGGAAGCTAAGAGAAGAGGATTACCCTTGACTGATAGGGTATTGGGTAAGTTAGCTATATCTTTACGTGAGAACTTCGGAAAGGATTATGTAGCTAAGGCACTTATGGATGATATAAGGAGATCCAAGAGTAAAATTGTAATTATAGAGGGGGTCAGAAATCTTGAGGAGATTAATTTCATGAGAAGAAAAGCAGGTAAAGTCATCATACTTAGTGTGCATGCTTCACCTTCTACTAGGTATGTTAGACTCCTTAAGAGAGGTAGGGGGGATGATCCTAAAACCTGGGATGAGTTTAAAGAGCGAGATAAACGGGAACTAGAAATAGGCATAGGTAATGTGATAGCTCTCTCAGATAGGATATTGATCAATGAAGATATAAGTAGGGTTGAATTTAAGAAGAAATGCTTAGAGGAGTTGAGGAGAATAATTGATGATTGTTAAAATCGAGGCTGAGGTAAGACCTACCGAGAGTAAAGATAAAGTAGTTAAAGCATTAAGAAATCTATTTAGTATAACGAGTTTGAAAGAGAGCAAGGAAGGGAATTACATAAGATTAATAGCTTCAAGCAGAGGAGCAGAGCTACTCAATAAGTTTCATTCTTTACTCAGAAGACAGAGAATACTTGATGCGGCTAGACAATATTTATCAAGAGGTAAAAGAGAGGGGGGTGTAACATTCTACCTTAATAAACAAGTTGCCTACATAGGAAAGATAAGTTTTTGCAGTTTTGAGTATGGTGAGAGCCCTCTAGGAGCTATAGTAGTTAAAATAAAGACAGAGAATCCAGATATGCTTATAGACTGGTTAGCACCCCCTACATCGGAGGGAGTACCTATTGAGAGAGTTAAATTCCCTCCTGAGGACCCATAAAATACGCTTCGAGGCTTTCTAAAGGTTCATATGTTCTTCTAAGTACGACCTTAAGTCCTTTTTTAGCTAAGTAACTTCTCCTAAAAAGAGCTCTGGCCTCTTTAAGTAAAAGATTCAAATCATTATATCTGGTACTGAAATGTATTAGGAAGAGTATGCTAGCCTTGACCTGGGAAGCTATTAGGGCAGCATCTTCAGTAGTAGAGTGACGGGAGAGAAAAGCCTCCTCTTTCTCTTTAGTCGAAAAGGTTGATTCATGTATAACGATATCAATAGGTCTCTTAATCTCTAAGACTACTTTAGGATTATAGGCTGTATCACCGCTATAAAATAGGGATAGCCCCTTACGCGGCGGACCCAAGACCTCATCAGGAGTTATGATCCTTCCTCTTAGGTTGACGGTCTTGCCTTGCTGTAATCTTTTCCGTAAGGGACCTTCAGGTATTCCTAATGTCTCAGCCTTTTCCACTGAGAACTTTCCAGGGAGATCTTTCTCCATTACTATATAAGAGAAGCTCCTAGTGGAGTGCAATGCTTTCAGAGCCTTTATTATATATTCTTCCGTTTCTACAATAACACCTTCTTCTACCTCAAACAATCGTACTTCATATCCATTATCTTCCTCCTTAACATTTGAGAGAAGGTATTCCCTTAATCCTTCAGGTCCATATATAGATAAGGGATGCTTTCTGCCCTGAAGAGCTAGCGTGTGAAGAAAGGGTACAAGACCGAAGTAGTGATCACCATGGAAATGGGTTATGAAGATGCTCATAGGTCTGTTAATAGGTAACCCTTGACGTATATACTCCACTTGGAAGCCTTCTCCACAATCAAAAATTAGGATTTCCCCCTTTCTTCTTACTACAATTCCTGGCATACCCCATTCAGGTTTAGGATTGGATGAGCCTACTCCGATGAAGAACAATTCCCACATATTTAATCTATCCTTAATTTAGTCTCTAGTATCTTGATGTTTTTCAACTAGGTGTATAACTCTTGTGAGGGATTTATGCACGTATATCTTATGCTTTTCCCTAACCTTTATTAAAGACGAAGAAGGTATTTCTGAATCATAAATGAATACCGCCTTTGACTTTTCCTTTAATACGTAACTAAGATTTCTTAGGAATTCTTCGACCAGCTTCCTTGACGAGCTGGAATAAGTAGGAGATAGCCTTCCATAAGGAAGATCAGTAACTACCATATCAAATGCATTTTTCCTGACAGGTATCTTCTTAGAATCAGCAACTATCAGATCCATTAAGGAATATGAGGAAAAAGAGATAGAGTTTACCCTAGCGCCTCTAACCAGGTCTTTGTTTAAATCCACACCGACAGAATACATGTTCATTAATGATGCCTCGATGAGAACACTACCAACACCGCAAAATGGATCAAGGAGCATCTGGGACTGTTTCTTTAAGGCCAGGTTAATGAGTAGCTTTGATAGAGTGGGTCTTAAAGCACAAGGTGAAAATACCGGTCTTTTACTAGGACTCCTAAAGTCGAATCTGTCTCTTCTAAATTTCCAGATAAGATCCCCGATAACGGCAAGCTCTTTATACAAAACCACTTCAACCTTGCGATCAGGGTATCTCAGATCTACCCTAGAAAGAAAGTTAGTTTTTTCCATAATAATCTTCCCAACTTCCTTAGCGATCTCAGGAGACGGTACTGAAATATTACCTATCTTATTAACTAGTACAGAAAATGATTTACCCTTAAGATAGCTCCAATCAACTTCCTTGACTATTTCAATGATGCTATTTAGATTTATTTCTTCCGAACATATGCTAGCTCTCTCAAGAACTAGCTCCTGTAAGCAACTACTTTCGGTAGTTGCTCTTAATACATCTCTAGGTGAGGCGGGGGATTCCACCCTAAGTAGCTTATATCTCTTGTCGATAACATAGAAATCCAGGCCCCTAGCCTTTAACAGAGACCTTACTTCACTTATCCCAAGTTCCGGATGATCACCTGAGACTATAAATAGGTATAAGTAACGCATTTATCATTTAGGTAGCATATTAAACTCTACCAATAGCTTGAATTCATCAAGGGATAGACTTTCTCCTTTCTTATACTTTTCATACACCTTCTGAGCCTTAACATACCTTTCCTGTCTTTTAACTTCTATTCTCTGCGCCATTTCAGCAGCTTTAAGTAATACTGATAGCCTTTCAATCTCTTCCCTTAATGATTTAAGGGTAGATAACTTACTCACGACCTGAGCATGATACCCATCCGATTTCTTCTTCAACTCTTCCCTTTTACTCCTTAACTCATCTATCTCCTCTCTTATCCTATTTCTCTCCTCTCTTAACTCGTTCACTTTTTCCTTAAGCATGAGGTATCTTTCAGATAAACCTTTTATCTCCTCTTTCAAGCTATTTATTACCTGACTATTTTCCTCTATTACTCTCCTTATCTCTAAAAGTCTCTCCTTGTTTCTATTGTATTTTTTCACATTTATGTAGAGAGCTTCGAGGTTCTTTATCTTATTTACATAAAACCTATCTTCCTCTAGATTTATGGGACGCGTTTGATACTCCCACTCAAGCTTATCTAACCTTGACTTAAGCTCTTCCTCTTTAAACCTTTTCACGGGTCCTATGTTTTCCCGAATAAAACGCATCTCTTCCCTAAGCCTAGCTGATTCTTCTTTAAGCTCCTTAATAATCGATATTAGCTCATTCTTTCTCTTTTTTAACTCACTGAGTTTGGAGTAAACTTCATTCTTCTCTTTTAATATCTTCTCATACTTCCCCTTTATTTCCTCAAGCTTACTTCTCTTTGTCTTTATCTCTACTGATAACTTACTGACCTCATTATTAAGCTCGTCCCTTTTACGTCTTAATTCTTGAAGCTCTGCTTCTGTCTCTCTTAACCTCTGCCGGGTAGTATTAAACTTCTCCCTTAGTTCTGCTACATACAAATTAGCTGACATTTAGACCCCGGCTCTAGGGGATTACATCATCTCTCAAAGAGAATTTAATAGTATATAATCCTTATGATGCAAGTAAGATGTTAGAGGAAAAAACCGGTAAAATATGGTATTTAATGAAAAAATTCAAAACAATGTTTAAACTGTAAAGCTATAAACCGGCAATAAGATAAGATAGTGATGAATATAGCGATAGTTGGCGTGGGCAGATGGGGAATAAATCACGCTAGAGTGCTCACAGAGCTTACAAGAAGTGAAAGCAGGGGAGATTCAAGCATAAATATAGAGAATATAGTGGCGATAGATCCTAGCTATGAGAGGTTAAAGAAAGTTAGAAGTTTAGGGATAACTAGAACGTATACGAGTGTTGATGACGCTTTATCCTCTGAAAAGATAGATGCTGCCATAATAGCTGTACCTACTAAATATCATTATATAGTAGCTAAGAAGTTAATTCCCATAACTAATACATTTATAGAGAAACCTTTAGCGGCAAGTCTACAAGAAGCTAAAGAACTAGTAAAACTTGCAAAGAAATCTAAAATGGTAGTAAGCGTAGGACATATTGAAAGGTATAATCCTATCGTCATAGCAGTCAAGAATAAGCTTAAAGAGATAAGTGAGGATATAGTACATATTTTTGGCCTGAGAATAGGGCCAGGTCCTCCTACAGGATCCTCAGGTAATCTTGGAGTGGCACATGACCTTCTCGTACATGATGTGGATATTGCTAACATGTTCTCTCAGAATCTGCCTTCATGGGTCTTAGCTACTACGATTTACTCTCATAACTACCCCTATGAAACGGAAGTAAATGCCATTTACGGGTACAAAAACGACATAACAGCTTCTCTAAGAGCAAGTTGGAGAACGGGACCTAAGCTAAAGAAAAGGTTAATGTCTTTACAAACCGATTCATACATCATAACATTTGATTATATTTCTCAGTCTTTAAGCGTTGAGAGAGGACTCATAGAACATAGATCTCCAGCGGAATACGTGGACGTGATAGCTAGCTACGAGTCTAGAGGTATGGAAAACATCTCACTTCTCTCTAAGAAGACAGAGCCTTTGCTTTTAGAGATAATAGATTTCTTAGAGAGCGTAAATAAAGGTAGAGAACCCATAGCTAACTTGAGAAACGGATACATAGCGTTGAAATGTGTGTTAGCCTCTCTGAAGGCTGCTAACAGAGGCTTAAAGGTAAACATAGACTGGGAAAATGACCCTATCTAGCCTTTTTCATCAGCTTAACTAAATCGTCTATAGGTAGTGGTGATCTAAAACCCTTATTATCAAAGTGAGTAAGCGATGACGCATAACCAAGCTTTGCATGTACTTCAACTATAAGTGTGGGAGAAATTTCCCGGCTAAACATATATTTATGAGCAATAGTATCCGTCTTGTAGTAGAAGGGGGGAGCATCAACCTCACTTATCATAGTTCTAAGTAATTTAACACCTCTTTTGTCGAGATATTGCTTTTTAATGTAAGACTTAAGAGCCATTTTAACGAATTTCTTGTCCCAAAGAGTCCCTAACCAGAGAGGACCCATGACTTTAACTTTATTACCGCATATAGGGCAATCAGAGTCTATTTTTCCGTGAGAGGAGTTTCTAAATAGGCAGTTATTACAATAAGTAAGGAAACCTACCTTATTTAAGGCCTTTAATCCCTCCTTCCTGCTTTTTAAAACTAACACACATAACCTAATATAGTGATCCGTAGCTTGAGAATACAAGGGATAAATACCTTTATCAAGCCTGGCTGCCTCTCTAGCCACGAATCCTATTAAAATCCTTACACCACATTCCTTGTAAAACTCAGTCCTGTAGACTTTTGCCATATACCTGCGGTATGCCGTTAAAGGATACGTACCAAAAAGTGGTGGCAAGTCTGTAGCGGTCATACAAATCATACCTCTATGCTTTATAACCTTGAGAGCTGTATCTAGGAAGTAGCTCGGAGATCCAAAGGGATCTAAATCTATTATATCAGGTCTTACCCCCTCACTTCTTAGTTTATACAGTAAGAGCTCTGCATCAAGATTATAAGCTTCGACAAAATCCTCTATTTTATTTATTTTGATGTTAGTCCTTATAACATTATAGGATAACGGGTTATGATCGTTAAGAATTAATTTACTAACTCTTCCTTTATTCTCTATTAGGTATCTAAGACCTCTTATACCAGTAGCACTTAGAGGTTCGATCACTACAAGTTCTTGTCTATTTAAATAATCTGAGAATGCTTCCACGATGACTACTCCTATATCCCTGGAAAGTTTCATTCTAGGATTATAAAATACGGGTGCCCATGCAGGCTCGAGAAAAATTCCTCTAGAGTAAAATCTAACATCAGGTGCGAAGAAGGTTACTAAACCTTCCTTTAATTTAATCAGCTTAAGTTTATCCAATTACTCTAGCCTCCTAGCTATCTTCTTCATCAACTTTTCTTCATCCTTAAGCTCATTAGGTGAGATGGATATCACAGTTTTATCTTCAATGGCTTGAGCATGAGGAGTGAGCAGAAGAGCTTTTGACTCAGTAAGTTTAGCAACCCTAAGTGTGATCATGTCTTCCTCGCCTTCCTTCTCGGAGAGCGCAGCTCTAGCTAGTACCTTATTTCTCGAGAAGGAGACCTTTTTAGAGGCAAGTTGAAACGGAGACTTTGATAATATGTAGTTTTTAAAGCCTAGTTTATCCATTATTTTCCTTAATTTTATCAGCTCCACGCTTATCTTAGCTTTACAACCTTTATCTCTTAACTCTTCTTTAGAGGAGAGCTTCATAGCTAAAAGTTTGAGACTTTCTATAGACAGTTTTTCAAATACATCATCCCCCAGTAGTTTCTCGAGCTTAAGAGATATTGAGATAGAGGCATCCATCTCTCCCTTCTCATACCCCATAGCGGCTCTTCTACTTACACCAAGCTTATATGCTAATTCTCCTATGGAATATCCTAATTCTTCTCTTTTCTCCTTAAATCTTTGAGGATTTATCTTTACGTAAACGCCACCCTTACTTATGTAAATTAGAGGTAGGTCCTCCTCTTTCAGAGCTTTTTCAAGCGTCTTAATATTTAACACGGGCATTCCTCTTTTACTGTATATAATGTCTTCCTCTAAATTTTCCTCTATAATTAGAGGAAGACCTTCCAGTACATTGCTTACCTTTTTTAATTCTTCTAGTAATCGATCGTTAAGCTTCTCCGCTATTTTTATGAGTATTATTTCATTATTTTTTCTAATTTTAGCTAGAAAATCAAAACAATATTGGCTTGGATATTCTCCTACAAGCTCTCCATTTTTACTCTTTAAAGCACTAATGACAGTGTTTGCCTTTTGGCTCATTTCTTAAGTTATTTGTATTAAAAAGAGTTATTAATTTACCGTAGCATGTTACATGAGAGTTTATGTGTAGAATGGTAGGTGTGCTCTCATTAAAACCTATTAACCCCTCTGAATACCTAATAGAAGCTCCATGTTCTTTATTAACCCAGGCGGAGATGGGCTTCCAAGGAGATGGATGGGGAATAGGGTATTACGAGAATAAATGTCTAAGGGTATTTAAAAGTTTTAAACCTGTCTACGAAGAAAAAGAGCTATTCTCAAAGGTGTGTGGGTCGCTACGCATAAATCTTTTTATAGCACATGTTAGGAAGGCTAGTAATCCGAGAGGTCTTCCTCGGGAGAAGCTTATAGGGCTTGAAAACACGCAACCTTTCCGCCATAATAATCTTCTATTTGCCCATAATGGTTCAATAAAAGCATTAAATGTAGTTGAGAAATTAGGTGAGTATAAGCAGCTAATAAGAGGAGTTAATGATAGTGAAATATACTTTGTCTTATTTTTAAAATATTGGAATCTATATCAACCTAATATACTTAAGATTATTAGATCTATTGAAAAAGACTTACAGGATTCAGTTAAAGAGGGAGAAAAACCTTACAGTAGTCTAAATGCTATATTCAGTGATGGAGAAAAACTCTACGCTGTAAATAGATACATTGAAGGAAAAAATCTGAAATCCTTATGCTACAAGGATTCAGAATATTTTAGAATGGTTTACCGTTATAATGGATCTAGTATGGTTATTGCCTCAGAAAAGCTCGATAACAAATGTGAATGGCGCTCACTCTCAGATGGTGAAATACTAATAGCAGAGGTAACTAAGGACAAGATAGAATATAGGATATTACGTCTTTAAAGCTAATAAAGCAGATCTAATAGCTACAGCATATGTAAGTATTTTATTAATATTATTTGAGTAGTAACTTTTAACTTCTTTTTCATTTATATTATATATTTTTAATATCTTTTTTATTTTTGTATTATTTAAATCAAATATTGATATTTCTTTCCTAATTCTAAGCCTATCTTCCAGCAAGTTTATAGCTTCAACTACCGAAGATTTATTCTTACCTATTAAACATATAACAAACGCCCTTATCTCTCCTTTAGGTGGAAAGATTTCTAAAACCTTATTTATTTCCTTTTTGCCGGAGAGAAACAGAAGTAATTCTATAGGAAACTTTTCCGAGATGTTTCTTTTCTCTATAAATGCTCTTAAAGCATATTTAGCAGCTATTATCAGGTTTAATGGTGAAGGTAATACATCGGGATCTATAACTACTATGTAAACACCAGTTATCTTACTAATTTCTTCTAATGCTTTGTAAAAACTTTTCTCATGAAGATTCTCTCCCTTATATCCGATTATCTTCAAGTAAAAATAATTATTCCCAACATGGATTTCATGCTCAAACATTGTAATCTAAGAGGTTAAATAATTATGAAAGTAATATCGTTACTCACAGATTTCGGCCTTAAAGGATATTACGTAGGCGCTGTTAAAGGTGTTTTAACTAGAATATGTCCAGATGTTAAAGTAATAGATATAACGCATAATATCTCTAAATGGGATATAAGAGAGGCTGCATATGTACTTTCTTGTTGTTATAGGTATTTCCCTTCAGGAACAATTCACTTAGTTATAGTAGATCCGGGTGTAGGAACGAAGAGACGGGGTATAGTTATAAAAACTAAGAGATACTTCTTTGTAGGTCCTGATAATGGTGTGCTGGTTCCTGCCGCTTTAGAAGATGGTATAGAGAGCATATATTCTATTGAGAACAAGGAATTATTTTTAGAGGACGTATCTCCCACTTTTCATGGAAGAGATATCTTCGCTCCAGTAGCGGCTAGGCTAGCACGTGGTATAAACCTTGAATCCATAGGACCTAGGATTATGAACATAATCTTTCCCTCATTTTACGAGCCTAAGATAGATATGAAAAACAGAGAGGTGATCTGTGAGGTGATCTTTATAGATGAGTTTGGAAATGTGGCTACGAACGTAAAAATAGATACATTAAAGAGGTTAAATATAAAATATGGAACTAAACTTGAAATAAAAATTCAAGATAAGACCCTTGAAGTGAAGTTACTTCCAAGCTTCGGATACATAGATGAGGGTAAACCTTTAGCATTAGTAAATAGCTGTGGACGGCTGGAGTTAGCCATAAATAGGGGAAATGCCGCTGAGTTTTTGGGAATTAAACCAAGCGATAAAATAATTATAAAAGTTATCTAAGGGGCATAACCTATTCCTTCACTTTCAACCCATATACCTTTATCCTTTTCTATGTTAAATCTAGCTCCTGTTATCTTACTGCAAAGATCTATAGCTGTGAGGGCATGAGTCGTTAACTCTGAGGAAAAAATCCTTGAGTTTCCTCTTGCTAAAGACATGTATATTATAATGTTATCTAATGCATGAGAATCTACTGCAGCTTTAGCCCTAAGCTCCTTCACAAGCCGCTCACCAGCTTCCTTCCCCACAACTTCGGCTCTCTTACCTCTCTCACCTATAGAGTCTCCACCCAGTATTCCCTGATCAGTTTCAGCCCATAGAACTATACCGCTTCCCTTACCAAAAGAAGGTGTTTTATCATCTATCTCAATACCCTCCAAGTAATCACCATAGCCATGCTTCTTAATAACACTCTCCGCTGAACGAGCCTGTCTTTCAGCTATATGTCTAGGCAAATTTCCTACGTACGAAATCCCTTTTATATACTTTATTTTATCAAACGGTCCTAATGAAACGGATTTTAGAGGATAAGAGGGATGTGCGTAAACCCTGACTATGCCATTCCCCTCAGGGTAAAAGCCTCTCCTTAACAGCTTAATATTAACCTTAGCTCCAAACTTCGAGAGTAAGGGACATAACACATACATGATGTAAGGTATCGGAGGAGACCATCTAACGCTAGTCCCACCTTTAACAGTAAGCTCTATAAGCGATTTAGACGATATTAAGACCGGTAAAGTTGCTTGAAGAAATAGCGATATACTACCTGCCGTACCTATATCTATGTTATATTTACCACCTCCAGGTTTAGATCTAGGTATAAATATTATTTCCTTGGATCCCACCTCAAGACCTCTTACTTCGGCGTTAACTAAACTGGCTATGGTTTTAACAGCCGTCATGTGTTGAGGTCTTAAACCTGGATTAGATCTCTTAGCTCTAATACTATAAACTCTTAAGCTCCTGTTTAATAAAGCAGCTAACGCTACACTGTATCTTAAAAGCTGTCCTCCTCCTTCTCCATATGAGCCATCAATTTCTATCATATTCCTATTCACGTTTTTTACTCTCATCCAACACTTTAATAACTCTCTCAGCAAACGTTATATATGTAATAATTATTAAAATATATAAAAATAATCTAGAAATTAAAAGATTAAAATGAGAGAAAATAATTATAAGTAATATGATGATACCTCTCTCAGCTCTTTCACCTAAACCAACGCCTGCCATCTTTATTCCTAATCCCTCAGCTCTTGCTCGCGAGTAGCTTACCATATAAGAGCCAATAAGTAAAACTGTAAATTCGTAAACATTAGCTACTCCTAATTCCATGAGAGAATAAGAGTATATCGAATCAGAGAGCCTATCAAGTGTTGAATCGAGAAATGCCCCAAACGTGGTTACCTTACCTAAATATCTAGCCACAATACCATCTAGACTATCCATGACTAAGGAGGTAACATAGAGTATAAGAATTACTCCTAATCCAGCTTTCAGCCATACAGAGGCTACATATAATAAAGAGGTTATAAACCCTGCTAAGCTTAAGGTACAAGGATCTACATTTAGCTTAATAAAAGGTTGAGATAGCAACTTGAGTATAGGCTCTATCAGGTACTTATACTTTGAGAGCATTAATCACTCGCTCTTCCTAGCCTTTATCAATATTATTGCCTGGGCGAGATCTCCACCTGTTTCCTTTAAGGCTTGTAACGCCTCATCCCTGGAAACACCTGTTTGTGAGATGACTAACTGTATGTCCTCCTCGCTTATTTCCACCTCTTCCTCAGTAGGTATACCTGATAGCTCTTTTTCAACAGGACTGCCATATATTTGAAAAATTTTTTCTCCCTTAGCATTTATTACTTGTACCTTAGCGTCCTCAAAGATAAGTTCCTTATCCTCCAGCCTTATTATAACTTCACGAACTCCACTAAGTTCTTCTATATCTAGTCCCATCTTCCGTGTAAGTCTCCGAAGTTCTCTTGAAGATATTCTTTTTATCATCATACTTTCTTAGGTTTTCATAAGCATTTAAGTATTATATTAAACATTGCTTATTGATGCTTAGCTTAATTCGAGCCTTAGCTAAGATTTCAAGAATAGAACACGGAGTGATGGTGTCTATAGGTATTTTAGCAGGTATCATAGCTTCAACTTCTCTTATCAAGGTCTTGAACTATTCATGTAAGATAATTCTTGGATGTTTAACTGGTATACTTGTAGAAGTTACTCTTTTCGTATTTAATGACATATTTAACATTAAGGAAGATAGGATAAACTCTCCTAATCGTCCTTTGGTCAAGGGAGAGCTAACGATTAAGGGTGCGACGATATTTGGTATCATAACTTTATTAGGAGGTCTCATACTAGCTGCTATGGTAAGCTTTAAAAGTTTAATATTAATTTTAATAATTATAATTCTTGGTATGATATATAATATATCTTTGAAAAAAAGAGGATTATTAGGAAATCTTATAGTGGCATTTAATACTGCTATGCCCTTTCTGTATGGAGCTCTTATAGTTAATGCATTAGATAAGGTGACTATATGGCTTTTTTACCTAATGGCTTTTCTTTCAACCCTTGGCAGAGAAGTAATAAAGGGGATTAAAGATCTTGAGGGAGATAGAAAAGTAGGAATAGAAACCATAGCAGTGAAATACGGTGTAAATAAAGCCGCTAAGCTAGCGGCTTTATTCATGGTCTCAGCAGTACTCATTAGTCTCATACCAGTAATGTTGGTGAGAAATCCAGTAGGTTACTCCTTATTAATAGCTTTAACAGATGGGCTTCTCTTATATTCCTCTTGGAAAATAGTACAGAAACCTGATAGTTCAACAGCCGGAGATCAAAGGAACATAACACTTTTGGCCATGTCTATAGGGATATTAGGGTTTATGACGTCTAATTGTTGTTAAAAAATGTTAAACATTGAAACAGCTTATTCAGCACTACCATATAACATGAACACTAATTCGTCGAGTTTAGATCCTTCCCTGTCGAAGACCTCAGCTATCATTGTGTATGTGTAATCGCTCGTGCCTAAGGCTCTGACGTTAATCTCCATTGTCTCGCCTGGTTTTATCGTAACCAGCCTACCTGCTGTTTGGATGACGTTTCCATCCTTTATAACTACCTGATTTTCACCGTTTAAGCTTACTTTTAGATCTTCAAGACCTCTTCCTTCAACTATCCTTATCCTGACCCAACCCGAGTAATTTCCTACGTTAGTAATCCCTATAATATCTGCATTGACGGGCTCGGCTGATATGGCTTTGAAATTCCTAGCACAGATCCAGAGAGATAGTAGTTTCTTAGAAGAGCTCTCATATCCGAAGCCAAACCTAGCGTTGATATCTCCCTTGATTACCTCGGATACTTTTATCCAGGTATTCTCCCCTATCCTTCTTACTTTCTTAGATATAATGTCTGAGGTATTCTTACCTAGTAAACCGTACCACACATCTATGTTGGGAGGCTCCTCTCCTAACACTGACCACTTAAACATTATTTCACCAGTTACATTAACTGGTCCTCTGAAGAGACGAGTAGTGTACATGTATATAATGGATCTCTTTGGATCAACCTTAGAGGCAACGGTACATACAGCAGGTCTAGTCCCCCCTACTACATATATCCTTCCACCTATTGAGCCATACTCTGGAGCTCTATTAGGTATCTCAATGATCTTAATTTTAGTGTTTAAAACCACAACAGCGCTCTTATTATCCCCATTTATGCTAGCTCCTTCATATCCTATGTTCATAAACACAATCTCAGGCCTAACAAAGGGACTATAGAGCATTATTGGCGCTTTACTTCTAAACACATTATCTGAAACCTTTACTTCTTCCTCCACAGGTCCAGCTATTGCGGATATAAAGTACCTACCTGTAGCGAAGTTCGCTGTATTCCACCTTATTAGAAAGACTTTCTTATCTCCAGGCTCCAGCGTTACCCTTCTTATAACCTCTATAAGTGTTTCATTAGCGTTTATTTTTAGATCGAAGGTCTCTGAAGCGTTACCCTTATTCTCTACCACTACTGTTATGGTAACGTTCTCACCCTGTAACACCTCTAAAGGCTGTACCGTTTGATCGAGGATGGCTATGTCATGGAGGTACTTAACAGGCCACCTATAGTATATAAAGCTCTTTACAAAGCTTCCGTTAACTAACCTTACACCCTCATCTATGACCCCGATCTTGTTCCCGCGTACATAGAACACTTTATAAAGCAAGTTTCCAGGAGGTATTCTGTAAATCGTTGCTTGCCACGCTCCCTCTCCTATCTCAATCATGCTTACCTTACTCCATGTTTCTCCATCATAGCTGACGTTTACGTAAAATCTAGCCTCAGGAGGAACGTACTTATAATTGCTTATAGTAAGAGTAAATATTAAATCAGCAGGCCACGCATACGTGGCCTTTAACTCGCTATCTTTATCTATATATCCATATCCCCTATCTATTATAATCTCCTCCTTCTCAAGGGGACCTTGAATGCTATATCCCAGTATCCAGCTATAGTAACCTTGAGTAAGGCCCTTAATCTCGCCTACATACAGGCCTCTTTCCGTCTCCTTAAGTTCAACCCTAAACCTATGAGTGGAATTAAATATCTCTCCATAATACACCACATTTAGACTATAGTTAAAATTAACTACTTTAAGTATAAATCTCTGAGAAAACCTGTGTCTGTCTAAATAAACATAGACACCTGCGTCATCGGCTAGTAGAGATCCAGTAGGTGGTAGGGCTGTGGCATTAACATAGCTCACTAAAGGCCCCACAGCGCCCCTCTCAACCATAGCGTAAAACCTGAGCACAGCCTCCTCATCAGGCTCCAAGCTAGGCACAACCCAGCTTACAGACCTATCCGAGACAGCCAAGGGCTCAGGCTCGACACCCACAACCCTCATGCCACGAGGCAGCAATGCATCCACGGAAACGTTGCTCAAAGTGCAGTTACCAGCGTTCACAGCCCTCACATCGTAGCCAACGACATCACCCTCCCTAACCATCGTGGCGTTGGCACTGGCATAAAGCCT
>CAZKLN010000001.1:0-47597 GCA_964553765.1 uncultured Thermofilaceae archaeon | reverse complement strand
AGCCAACGACATCACCCTCCCTAACCATCGTGGCGTTGGCACTGGCATAAAGCCTGAACTTAACCGTGTAGATGCTCACGCTAGCCATGGTTGAATTAGCTACGGCATCTCCAGTAGGTGGTAGGGCTGTGGCATTAACATAGCTCACTAAAGGCCCCACAGCGCCCCTCTCAACCATAGCGTAAAACCTGAGCACAGCCTCCTCATCAGGCTCCAAGCTAGGCACAACCCAGCTTACAGACCTATCCGAGACAGCCAAGGGCTCAGGCTCGACACCCACAACCCTCATGCCACGAGGCAGCAATGCATCCACGGAAACGTTGCTCAAAGTGCAGTTACCAGCGTTCACAGCCCTCACATCGTAGCCAACGACATCACCCTCCCTAACCATCGTGGCGTTGGCACTGGCATAAAGCCTAATGTTAGGATTGCATGTGGCAAGTTTAAACAGGGCTACTTCCTGTCCAGTGAGAGTAGCCTCTCTAGCTATAACACCCTTAAGCGTAGTATATTTAATGGTTAATAGATTACTAAGAGTTTGAGGAGCACTAGCTTCTTTTAGCGTTTTTATACTGAACTTTAATTGATCCTTATCTCCTGGACCTAAATTCCCTGAGATTATTAACCTTCCATCCATGCTATAGGTGTAGTTAAAAATTGAAGGCTCGCTGATTAAGGTAAACGATTTAAGATCGAATATAGTCGCATCTAATACGTCGGTTACTTCAGTCTCAAATGCAGGAGAAGAGCCTATGTTCGTTATAGTTATTGAGACATTAACTCTTTGACCAGGATACGCCTTCTCGGGCTCGAATACCTTCTTAACTAATAACTGTGGACGAACAACATAGAACTTTTGGGCGACGCAAGGTTCATAGGTCTCATATACAGTTATGTCAGTTCTTCCAGTAACCTCTCTTATAAAGTCAGCACCTAATTCATAGTTTTCCTTTATATCAGCTACCCTTATTTTGTACAATATAACTATCTCAGGATCATTCGCGGGATCGTTATCAGGAGGTACTCTGATAGCTTCATCAAACACTATCTCAAATGAGTCCCCTGGAGAGGGAGAACCCAATATTTCCCATGGAGCCTCTATTCTCCATGGAATAGGTTTGATCCCTCTAAAATAGACTCTAAGAGATTCCTTAACGTAAGTCATGCCAGGAGGTATGCTTTCAATTATTCTTAACTTACCTGCTCCTATGAATCCTTCAGGTAATCTTATACTAGCTCTTATTAGAGCTTCTTCACCTATGGTGAGGTATGAACCTTCTGTACCCTCATCTGATGATACTAGTGTCTTATTACATGTGATCTTTTTGGTTAAAAGAACGTTACTTCTCGTCGGAGGGTCTTGAGGATCTATCAGATTATCGCCTCCAGGGATTGAAGAGTAGCTCTTTATCTGTAGGATATCAACCATTCTTTGTGCAGGAGCTATTTCAGAACCTAAAGTTAAGTTATACTCAAGTATAATAGACTCTCCAGGGTTTATAGGTCTTTTAAGATCTATTGAGAGTAAAGTAGGTACTCTGTAAGTTCTTCCCTCATACGTTAATTCACTATATGTGATATTATAGGAGATAGGGATCTCAGTTCCGTTTAGGAAGAATATCCTCAAACCTGTTAAATTAGCAAGGTAAGGCATACTACATATACTTAGAGTGTCTTTACGTGAACACGTATCTAGAACTAGGTTAAGCACTACGTCATATGCAGGTGCCTCACCTCTGTTAATTATCTCAGCCTTAAACCTTACCGTGTCTCCCGCATCCGGGTAGAATTCGCCCCTATTTACTATGCGCTTAGAAACTGATAAGAGAGGGTTAATTACCTTAAACTCCAACGCTCCTCTTTTGACAAATAGCTGTCTATATGAGTTCTCATAACTTAGCTCGGCAATTAACATAGTCTTAGGAAGAATATAGGGAAAATCTGTAGCCTTCAATGTGAAATATACCTCTCCTATTAACTCACTGGTAATATTAGCCTGAATATCTCCATAGTATAATATCAGCTCATTTCTCTTCTCAAGAGAGATTAACCTCGGTATAACACCTAGCCTTGAAAACAACGTATCGTATACTCCTATGCTCCAATATCCCGAAGGAGGATTACCACCACCTCTATATAATGACAGAGTGTTATTCCTGAATGGCTTTACTCCTTTACTGTAATTGACGAGAAGTATCGGTTTGGGAAGCTTAAGGGTTAACTTGACTTTCTCAGAGCGTCCTAATGGTAGTCTAAACTTTACTGCAATCGTAACGTCTTTACCCGGTATTAGTAAGTTAGTCTTAGTAGCATGAACTTCTATATCATTTTCAGGCAACTTTATGACTGTTAAATGTGAATCCTTATATAGTTTTAAGTCTAAAATTACCTTACACTTTAGTATGTCATTGGAAACAATATATTCATTACCTAGTTTATTTCTAAAATATGTTTCACCTATTTTAGCTTTAAATTTTATAACTAAATAGGTTTTACCATAACCATATCCTGATGTGTTATAGGGAGGAGTATACTTATAACCATCACGGACTATTAAGTCATAGAGGCCACCGACTATGTTCCCCTCTCCTTCCGTCACTCTAGCTAAAGCCTTAGATACGTAGAATGTGATCTTAAGGTTGCCTTTATTATCACGTGGTGTGATGGTAAAATCCTTATCAGGCACTAAACTTAGTGAGTTTAAAGATCCTCTTTGGTTGATTCTTAATATAGGTATGTATTCTCCTACAAAATTTAACCCATCACTTAGTATTTGTGTTATATTATTAATAGGTGTCCTAATGAAGTCAGAGACATCAACTCTTATTTCAAACTCAAGAATATCTAACGGACTAATACCTTTAGGACCTCTGTCCTCACTTAGTGAATAAGTTTCAACTATCCTATAGGGTACAGCTGAAAAATTATAGTATGTCTCTTTTGATACTTTTGTATCATTATTAATTATAGCTTTCACTTTAAAAATAGCAGTTAAAGAATAAGACCTTAAGCTGTCTATAGATCTTTCAGGTTTCCTGATAAATGCACTAAGCTCTATTTTAACATCTTCTGTTGTGAGATCTCCTTTGAGTTTATCGATGTGTAATATTAAGGAGTCCCCAGGCTCCCTAGTGCTTGGCTCTTTAATTATGTCACATATTACGTTTCCTGAGGAGAAATCAATGTATTGAACATTGTCTGGTAAGTGTATTTCAAGTGTTAAATTAGACACTTCTACTAACTTGGGCAGATTAACAGTAGCTATAAGCTTGAAGGGCCAATTGGGTCCTATTACTGCTTTATCAAATATCAGATTTGACGTTAATCTTATGCTTAAATAATCTACTTTAATGTGAAACTTTATACTTCTTCCTATTATAGGTGGATCGAGATTAGGATTGTCGTAAGGATCTTTGCCTAATGCAAAAACAGGTGTAAAATTTAAAATAAGAGAATTTAAAGGACCTGAGTATTTAAGCTCTAAAGCTATTTCAGTAGGTGATGCAAGATGAATGAGTGGTATTTTTATCTTAGCAACGGAGTTTCCCTTGTCTAGTAATTTTACCTTGATATACTTATAAAAAGTATTAGAATACCTTATGTATATATTACCATCTTTATCTATATCATTAAAGATTTCTATATCAAGATCTACATTAAGAAAACTTGCATGAAGGATATTTAATCCTCTGGGTAGTTCGAGCAATATAACAGGTTCATATCCTGCTAATGTAGGGTAACTTATGAAAGTTAGATATACTCTAAATTCCTCATTCCATAGTATCTCTCTTGGAGCTTTAATATCAAGACTTGGTACTTCGGATATCTTTCTTTCATATGTAGTTACTTTTGATAAAAATAACAAACACAACACGAGTGCTATTAAGGAAATATATACTACTTTTCTTTTTAAAGCTCTTGTTGATATCATAATACCTGTATAAAACTAATACTTTTCAGGTACTTAAATTTTTATTTTAATGTGATAAAAGTAACCTGAAAAGTAGTAATTTTTAGTTTTTTCATAAACATATATTTGTTGTTTTTTCATACGTTTTTATAGTAAAATTATATTTTTATTCTAGAAATCCCTCAAAATCTCCTTTTAAAGATGCCCTTATGACTCTTATCGGTATATTCGCTAGAGTATGATTTCTTATAACCTTGCTTGTAAGATGGTAAAGAATTGCTTTTATAGCTCCTCTTGTCCCATGTCTAAATATTCCTGCAGCTAAAATTATGACCTTGCCTTTATTCCAGGGATTAGGAAGTAATCCTACTATTCCTGCATTTCTAAACACTTCATCACCAGCAGAATATATGGTTCCTGTTATATCAGAAACTATCTCTCTTCCCATAGGTGGTTCGAACCTTATAGGAGGCCTTAACATCTCGAATATCTTAGCTGTGAGTAAATTTGCTACTCCAGAGCCTATTACGAACATATTACTTTTAAGTATAGTGGGGTCTTCAGCAGCCTCTATGTCGGTTAAAGAGATTATCCTTATGTCTTTATCTGTAAGACCTGCTCTTAGAGCTTTGAGTACTAACTTAGTTACAAGCTCAGGGATCCCTACAGCATCATGTGCTTTAGCTATGGTAAGACTGCGAGCTCCCCAAACAAATATTAGGTTAAGTTTTCTATTTTTAAATAAACATTCTGGGAACTCAGACCAGTTACAAGGATATTCCTTTATATATCCATGTTTAGGAGCTATAGGAAGTTGTAACAGTAAATATTCAAGCTCATCAGAGGATATAACTATCCAAGGTTTCTGATCTTTTTTCACAGCAATTAATCCGACCTTTTCAAACTCCTTTATATATTCTATTACTGACTGTCTCCTTAATCCGGTTCTTTTTACAAGCTCACTGGTAGATATTATTCTTTCTTTGGCTATTTCGGTGATTAATCTTCTTCTACCTTCTGATCTTAAAAGTGTCTTAAGGATGTCACCTGACATTATAAATTACGTATACAGCCTAGTTCTCCTGTATTTAAACGTTTCGGTCTATTTTTAAAATATAAGTAAAATATCTAAGGGTTCCGCCAGTGATAGCTGACAATCATCTGACAATCAGGTTTTCTTCACAATTAACTACGTCTTTTAGGTGATTCACATTGGCTCAAACATTAACACATTATAAACTTAGCATAGCGGCTGTTGTAGAAGGATGTCCTAAGAATGAAGCTATACGCTTTGATCAGTGTACTAAATGCCCATTCTTTAAAGGAACAGAGGGTACTTGGCCTAAACTTAAGGTTAAGTGTGCTCTTAGACCTGGTAAACCAAGGAAGGTTGATTTAATAGTTCCCTGTGTTTTAAAGAACAGAGGAATCAGCTTTAAAACATGCCTTAAATGTTCACTAAATAGAGGTTTCTACGGCTTCCACAATAATGAGCCTATTATCTACTGTGGTCTTCCTGAGTTTAATAAGCAGGTAAGGCAGGGTATACCCTTATTTTAATGAGGTCCATGTAAAACTTAGAAATTTACCTGGTTATTTCTGCCTGTTTTATCGTTTCATAAAGATTCTTAGCATGTATATTTGTTTCAAAATGTTTTCGGATAGGTTCTATGAGTCTTATCAAGTAGTCGGCTAGCGCATTTTTTAAATCCAGGGGATGGATTTCACCTCTAATGTAAGATGCTTCAAGGTCATGATAATTATAAAAGGTTAATGATTCCTTACCCTTTCTCTCTACGGTAAACTCCTTATATGCTCTGAAAACTATCTCTTTCACGTAACTAAGTACAGGATTCTCGACTGAGGATTTAGGAGGACAATATGCCTTTCTTATCTTTTTTCTTACTACCTCAGGAGGGTCATGTACAAATATACTGGTTTCTGGCTTTGACTTAGACATTTTATATGCAATAACTTTATCAATCCTTTCATCCTCGTCATAACCTACAGAGGTCTTAGGGGGTTCTTCAAGTCCAGGAATAATGCTATGATGCACCAGAACGGGTTTACCGTTTACTCCTCCTTCATATCCAAGAACCTTATAAAGAGGTTTATTATACGCCGGGTCTATTTTTTCGCTCATTTCTCTAGCTAAAACGTTGACCTTTCTTTGATCTAAGCCTAACTGACATATGTCCACTTGAAGATGAAATATATCGGCACATTGTAAGGAAGGATAGAAGTAAAATGAGGTAGGGTTACTACCCGCATCAAGACGGCCAGCTATAGTAAGTGCTCTCCTAGTTCTAGTTATTGTATGGTTCTTAGCTATAAGAAGAACTTTGCGCCAATATTCGGGATCATCAAAGAAGTCCTTATGCCATATGACTTCTATTGAAGAGAGATCAACCCCCAAAACCTTACCTGCAACTTTCCATACTTCTAAGTAATACTCTGCTGATCTTCTTATCTTTTCTATGTCTCCACCCATTTTATTATTTATCCATGCATGTGTGTCAGCTAATAATAACTTAAACTTTATACCTGTCTTTAATAATTCTTTTAATATTAAAGGTCTATAAATACCTAGAGGAAGGTGAGCGAGACCTGAAGGTTCAAATCCATCATAAGCACTTGGATGCTCTTTAGTTTCGAATAAGACTTTTAAATCTTCCTCGGTTACTATCTCTGCTGCTATTGACTTAACTATGTTTATTTTCTCTTCAATATCCATACTTCTCCCAATAGAGGTAATGATAAATTATTAAAAGTTAAGGCTAAGTTCTTATAACCTTTACAGTTCATCCTACTAAGTCAGCTATATCTTCTAATCTTTTCACTATTAGTAGTAAATAACTGTAAATAGAGTGCATATTTTTATTAATTAATTCTTTTTCTAATATATTTTTAATTTTAACTAATGAGGATATATCCAGCTCTCCACATCCTTCACCTCTTAAAACAGCATTTACTAATTTTCTTTCAACCTTAGCTATTTTTTCAACAATCCTAAGAGTTTTTTCTTCAACTTTAAATTCTTCTCTATTAAGTGCTATTTCTTCACCTATATCCCCGATTTCCTCTAACTCCCTAACTAGAAGCCTATAGTCTAACAATTTAACCCTTGTTAAGGAGTCAATTATGGGCTTACTGATGAGTTTTCTTATAAGCCTAACTGTGAGAAAATAAAGTCGATCAAGCCTATCATCTCTTCTTATAACGGATCTAGCTAGCTCTGGGTTATCCATAAAAGAGCTTTTGACAGCATCTACATACATGCTCCTAGCTAATGCTTCCATTCTAGCTATTATCTGGGTTATTTCATAGTCTTCTCGAATAAAACATTGAAGAATAACCTCTCTATCGCTTTCTTCAACTATCTCCAAACCCACAAGTAAGTGTTGAACTCTTTCTAATACGCTGGAAAATGTATGCGTTTTTTCTGAGTTATGATTTATTTCTACTATAATGGTATCGTAACCAGCAAGATATGCTGAAAATATTTCTCTTTCGATAAACTTAGTTAACTTTATTCTTCTAACAGAGGGTTTAGATGTTTCAGAGGTGGAAGGTAGAATCTCGATAACTCCATCACTTCTAGGATTAACGTAAACCTCTTTTACCTCATTAAGACCCTGGCTAATAACCCATTTCTTAGGTAAAGAAACATAATAACTATTACCTATCTTGACTAAGCTTCGTGATTTCATAAGCCCAATAATGTAATAAAGCTTAAACGGTTATTACTGTTTATAGCTTTACTATGAGTATGAATGAGATATGGATCAACGTAACTAGGTATACAAGAAAAACTTTAATTTGGTTAATATTATTAATAATAACTATATTCTTAGTGGATTTTGCAATTAAATCGCTAAGTAAAATAGAGATAGAAGCTATAAGAGATGTCTCTTTAATGCTTCTTTCCTATGAGAACTATATTCTGGCGCTGATTTTTTTAGTACTAGGCTATAAAGTAGTCTCTAGCTTTTCTCATTTCATATATTGGAGTATAAGGAAGGTATCTGATCACTCAACAGCTGCTTCATTAAGATCGATAACAAGAATAGTAGGAATAGCTGTTCTAATATCTGTTTTAACATCTATTTTCAATCTTAATCCTTCAGCCGCTATAACGTTAGGATCATTCACTGGCCTAGTAGTGGGATTTGCTACGCAAACGGTGCTCAACCATGCAGTCGCAGGAATTTTCCTAATATTCTCCAGACCCTTTAAGGTAGGCGACTACGTGATTATAGGAGGAAATAAAGGTGTTGTAGAAGATATAACAATAATGCATACCATTATTAGAAGTGAGGATGGGTCGCAGCTTATAATGATTCCCAGCGGCTCAATAGTTTCCTCTACCATAGTTAAGTTTAATAAAAAGAGGAGTTAAAGAGCTTCTTCTACGGCTTTTAAGAACTCTCTAAAATCACTTTCACTCCATGCAACTAATCTTACTTCATCGAATTTTACTCCCTTGTCTATCGCTTCCTTAAGCTGATTTAGGATTGCCAATATTGAGTCCTTAACTTTTATACCACCTACCCCTGCCCCAAGAGCGGGAAAGGCTAATCTAGTAATCTTATGCTTTAGAGCTTCCTGAATCACAGCCTTAACAGCCGCTTTTACGTTCTCTATTCCTATCCTCATAGCCGGTTTTTCCATAGTAGGAGCATGTATAATATACCTAGCTTTAAGTCTCCCTGCTTTTGTGGTGACGGCTTTACCTATGGGAACGGGTGCGTGTCTCCTAGCTTCTTCCTCTATCTCTACACCACCTTTAAGCTTTATCGCACCGGCAACACCACCGCCCATTATCATAAGCGAGTTTGCAGGATTAACAATAGCTTCAACATTCTCCTCAGTTATATCTCCTTTCTTTACAACTATTTTTACTCCCCTATATTCAAACCTCCTTTCCATAATAATCACATAGAGTATTTTGAAATCAAAGCTTTTAATATAATATCAACATCCTCCTTGGGTAAGGGTCTCCCTCTATTAGCAGGTGTACCTCTCAGATATAGAGAATACATATGTGTATCTTTTATAAATTTAAATCTAAACATTAATTTTTCAAATTCCACGTATCCTCTTAATATCTTTTTAATTTTAACCTTCCATGGGTATATAACCTCAAAGTTTTCTCGCTCATCCGGCCATAGAAATTCCTTATTATTAAACCAATCAGACATTACTTTGTACACACCTACTATGAACCCTCCTAATTTATTTGATTTTTTCTTTTTTATGTAAAAAATTATGAAATCTCCTTTTCTGATTTTCTTCCAAGGCTTTCTGGGGGACTTAGATGGAGCGCCATATGTATTAGTTCTTTCAACTATGTACCAGTTCTCTTCAGTGATAGGTATTAACCACCACTTGGGCACGATTGAAATCCCTCTACATTAATATTTGTCATATTTAATAGTAATAAAGTATGCTTTAACAAGCTGCTGAATCAATATAGATACTATATAATTTAATAGTAGTATTTAAAGTAAAAGGGGATACTAGATGAGCAAGGAAACGGATGAGCTTAGGTTACTCAGAATGAGAAAACTCTTAGAGCTTCAAAAAAGAAAACTCTTAGAAGAGGCTAGGAGGAAGGAGAGTAAGGGTCAGGATCCTTACTCAATCTTTCTAAAATTATTAACAAGTGATGGGAAGAAATTGTTTGAGAACGCTTTATCTCAATATCCTCTTCAAGCTAAAAAGATCGGGGAAACTATTGGAAAACTTTATCTTCTAGGCAAGATAAGGGGACGTTTAGATGCGAACTTTATTTATGGAATATTTTATGAGCTGGGATTCCCTATTAGGTTAGAAACAAAGATAGTATACAAGAAGAGAGGAGAAGTTAAATCTATTAGCGAAATGCTTAAGGAGGAGGAATAAGCCTATAGCATGACGATAGAGGGGTGTTAAATATGGCAGAACCTAAGAAAATAATACTTGTAAGCGCTACATGGGCACCTTTCCATTCTAAGCTTAGAAAAATTTGTGAAGAACTGGCTTCTGATGCTAATCTTGAATTTGAGGAGAAGCTTGAGGACTGGATTTTTCTTAAAAAACATGGTGAAAAAGATGAATTAGGTGGTAGCGATATACCACAGGTATTTATAGAGTATGACGACGGTTCTATAAAGCACATTCTAACTAAAGTGCCATTAAAGGACGGAAAGCCCGATTTCGAAGAGGCTAAAGAGATTTTAAAAAACCGTATTTCTTAAAATACTTTCATATATATCGTAAAGTTTTTCTATAACATATTTAGGCTTATGATCACTAGGTAAACGAGTGATGACGTTATTATCCCATCGTATAACTTTGAGCCCGCATGCTAAAGCTTCTAAACCTGTTTTACTAAGTGAAGGAATACTCTTTCTATCTATAAAATATTCAAATTTATTAAGAAATAGAGGCATATTTAAATGATTTATTGGTGTTTTTCTTCTATTATGTATTTTTAAATTAAGCTTATATCTCTTAGCTATCTCTTTAGCCCATGTAATGTCTTTTGAAAGAGCAGGGTTTAATGGGTCATATACGTATATTGCTGCATTCATATTTTTTGTTAAATTAGACATAGGTTTAAAAATTTCTAAATCAACAGGGTTAGGTAAGTAAATAACATCGTTTGGAGCATTATTTAAGAGATCTCTAGTAGAAATTAACACTACATCAGCCTTAGACCAATACCTCTTTTTACTCTCCCATTTATTTCTTATTTCACTACCATGGTAATGCATGACTATAGGTTTATTAGGATATATTTTCTTCATTAAAGGAATTATTTTATCAAAAGAGTGTAGATGTATTAAATCATATTTACGAGCAATTAATAATACTCTTATATAGAATATATAATTAGGATCTTTCACTTTAGTACCATAATACGTTAAGTTATAGGGATCATACTTACTTCTCGTAATTACCCATGTCTCCCAACCTAGTATTTTAGCTTGATATTTAGCTATAACACTGGCAACTCCTGCTGTGTTCCATATGTGAAGAACTCTCAAAAATTCCCCCAGGAGATAAGAAGGCAAAAGAATTTATCATTTTGCGATTCGAAAGATAGTATCAGAACCATGGTGAACACTAAGATGGGGTCGTGCAAGGTTTAATAAACCTTATAGCTGAAAGCGAAGCCTATAATGCTTACAAAAATGCAATGTTCTCATTAATTTTTGATCTAGGTGGAATAATACCAGGTATACTTCTTTATAAGCTAATAATACCTTTCGAGAGAAGCTACAGATGGATTATTTACTTATATCCAGCCATGTTGAGTGTTAGGGGAGTTATAAATGGTATATTTACTGGTAGACTAAGTACAGGTTTACATTTAGGTATTGTGAAAGCGAATTTCAAAAATAATACAGAGTATTTCTGGAATCTATATTTTTCTATGATGATTCTATGTGCTTTTGGTGGTTGTTTCTTAGGACCTTTGATATCTTTAGCTACTGGAAGTGACGCGGTTGAAGTAAGTGCCGTAGCCATAAGTTCCATGGTTTTATCTTTCTTCATGGTTTCGGGGGTCACATTAGTAGTGGCTTTTACAGCCTTTAAAAAAGGATATGATCCTGATTACTTAGTTTATCCTATAATGTCAACGATAGCTGATATATTAGTTACATTATCATATTTTTTGGTAATATGGTTAATTTTCAATAATGGAGTTATTTTATCTATGTTTATTATTTTTATATTAATTTTACCATGGATTATTTATATAATAAAAACTAATGTAATAAGTATGGAATTCATTGAAATATTATCTAAGATAACTCTTTCAGTTATCGTAACACTTTTTATAGCATTCCTTACAGGTACTACATTAGGTATAAGCAAAGAGAGCTTTCCTCCTTATGTATATATTGTATACCCGGCTACTATAGATACTATAGGCGATGTGGGTTCTATAGTTGGTTCCTTGGCAACTACTAGATTGGCACTGGGGAAGGTGAGAGGATTTTGTGATTACATAACTGAAAATTTTAATGAATTAGTAGGAATAAAATTAGCACTTTTAACAATGTTTGCAGGTTATACCTTATTACCAAGTGTAACTATAGGAAAGTTATCGTTCAAAGGTTTCTTAATACTGATAACAGGAGTCGTTTCTTCGATTCTTATTGCTTTAATATCGCTCTTTGTAGCTTTTTTAGCTTATAGAGTTAAATTAGACCCGGATGATTTTGTTAATCCATTAGTTTCAACATTTTCAGACCTTATAACTACTGTAATAATGATAATATTTGTTAGAATTTAGTTTAAATAACCTAATCTTATGTAAATTTGTTCTATTCTTAAAAGTGCAAAAGGAATAAAAAGGACAAAGTTCACACACTCTTTACATTTTACTTCTTCCAGAACACCCCTTCTAATAAGATGCTCTAATATTCGCTCTATTTCTGAGCTAGGAAGACCTATGGTTTTTGATAGAAAATTAACATCTACTACCCTTCTTTCCCTTAATTCTTTGAGAACAATTTGTAACAACATAGCTCTCATTTCAGGTACTACCCTTTAGACCTAAATTTAACCTTTAGGAGGTTAATTATAAAAGTATAGGATGTTTATGCTAGTTTGTTTTTGAAAGGGAGTATATTATGGCTGAAGCAAGATATGATGTAAAAATAGAGACCTTAAGAGAGAATAAACTAGTGGGGAGAAAGGAGGTTAAATTAGTAGTTAATCATATGGGACTTGGGACTCTTTCGCGAAAGGAACTAAGAGAGAAAGTAGCAGATATGTTTAAAGTGAGTAAAGAAAAGGTCTTCGTCAGGAGAATAGAGACACTATATGGTGTGGGAGTCTCCAAAGTTAAAGTACATATATATTATGATGAGAAAAGAGGATTAGAAATTGAGCCAGAACACGTTATAAGGAAAAATAAGGAAGTGAGAGAGGAAGGTAAGAAAGAAGGTGGTGAGAAAGGTGGTTCTGAGAGCTCATAAATTTTATGAATATGACTACAACAAAGGAGTAATAAGACTTAAAAATAGAAAATGCCCACGTTGTGGATCCATAATGGCACATCATATGAAGCCTGTTGAAAGATGGCATTGTGGAAGATGTAACTATACGGAGTTTATCACCAAAAAATGAAATGAACAGAGAGATAATAGTTTTAGGAATAGAAAGCACAGCACATACCTTTGGTGTAGGTATTGCCTCTTCTCAAGGTAAGATACTTGCTAACGTAAACTCTATATATGTTCCACGAAGTGATGGTCTTCATCCCAGAGAAATGGCTGAGCATCATAGTAAGGTAGCAGTTAGGGTCCTTAAAGAGGCTTTAGAAACCGCTGAGATTAAGTTAGAGGATGTAGACGGAATAGCGATAGCTTTGGGGCCCGGCATGGGTCCTTGTTTGAGAATAGGTGCTACCCTAGCTCGCTTTCTCTCTCTCAAATTTTCTAAGCCTTTAATACCTGTCAATCATGCTGTGGCTCACGTAGAAATAGCTAGGTTAACTACAGGATTTAACGATCCTCTCGTGGTCTATGTTGCAGGAGGTAACACTATGATTATAGCCTATGTTGAGGGGCGATATAGAGTATTTGGAGAGACCCTTGACATACCTTTGGGCAACTGTTTAGATGTATTTGCCAGAGAGGCCGGCTTAGGTCTCCCAGGCACACCTAAAGTGGAGGAAATAGCTTTAAGAGGAGAGAAGTACATTAGAATGCCTTATGTGGTTAAGGGTCAAGATTTGTCCTTTAGCGGACTTCTAACATATGCTATTAGACTTCTTAAAGAGGGATCTTATAGACTTGAAGACATATGTTATAGTTTAGTAGAGACCTCTTATTCGATGTTAGTGGAAGTTGCGGAAAGAGGGCTAAGTCATTTAAATAAAAGAGAGATCGCCCTTACAGGAGGTGTCGCTAGGAGTAAGATACTTACAGATAAGTTAGAAAAAATGGCGTTATTACATGGAGCTTTATTTAAACCAGTAAATCCTGAATATGCAGGAGATAATGGAGCTATGATAGCTTATACAGGAGCTCTCGCTTTTGCTCACGGAGTTAGGATAACTATAGAGGAAAGTGTAATAAAACCTTTATGGAGACTTGACGAGGTAGATATTCCCTGGAGGAAATAGAAGAAAATATATTAAAATATTTATCAAAGATAGAAAGAGATGCTGAAGCTGAGGAAATAGTGAATATAGGTGCTGAAGCTGCGCTCATTAGGGGAAAATGGTTAGAGGAGGAAGTAATATTTAAACTTAGATATCCTAAACTTTACAGAAATACAATACTTGATCTTCATCTAAGGAAAACAAGAACAAGTCATGAGGCTAAGTTGTTAAGTGAGGCTAAGTTTAATGGTGTCCCAGTACCCTCTGTATTATTTATTAATCCTGAAGCAGGACTTCTGATATTAGAATACGTTAAAGGACCTAAACTTAGGGATATCATAGATCATATTAAACTTTCGGAGTGCTTAGAAATTTTTATAAAAATTGGTAAAAATGTTGGAATTCTTCATTTAAATGGAATAATTCACGGAGATCTTACAACATCTAATATGCTTCTTACGGAGAAGAATGAAGTATTTTTTATAGACTTTGGTTTAGGAGAATTTAGTAATGAAGTAGAGAAACAAGGAGTAGATATACATCTTATGTTAAGAGCTCTTGAAAGCACACACCCTTCACATGCGAGAAGGTTGTTCGAGGCATTCATTAAAGGATATAGTAGTGTTAGGGGTGAGGAGTGGAAAGAGAAAATATTGAATAAAGTGAGGGAGATTAGAATGAGAGGAAGATACATTAGCGAGAGAAGGGAATCTCATAAGCAAAGTAAAGGATTTAACAATCTAAGCTAAAATTAGGTTACAGCATTTGGTGATGAAATGAGGAAATCTAAGGAGAAGGGAAAGTCTCACTCTACTAGACCTGCGAGATTGGGTGTTCCTGCCTGGGTAAAGTATTCACCTAAAGATGTAGAGGAATTAGTGATATCTCTCTATAGAAAGGGTTATCCTCCTTCAATGATAGGAACAATACTACGAGACCAATATGGGATACCCTTAGTTAAGGCCATTACTGGTAAAAAAATAACTAGAATTTTAAGGGAGAGAGGTCTTCAACCTGATATACCTGAGGATTTGTATAATTTAATAAGGAGAGCTGTAAGGGTGAGGAGACATTTAGAAGAACATCCTAAAGATTATCATTCTAAGAGAGGATTACAACTTTTAGAATCTAAAGTAAGGCGGCTTGTAAAATACTATAAGAGAAGAGGAATGTTACCTGAAGATTGGGAATACAAACCAGAGAAAATGGCTATATTTGCATGAAGGTGTCCTTTCAAAACTTTCTCAAAGACATTAATAAGGCAGGTTATAGGCTTAAAGAAATTAATGAACCAGCGCTTGTTATATCACACTATGATGCGGACGGCATTTCCTCAGCCTCCATAATAACTAAGGTCTTAAGTGATATAGGAATATTCTATCAACTAAAGATAGTCGAGCAACTAACCCCAGAATTACTAGACCATGTCTTCTCCCTAAGCTATAAAAACGTCTTCTTGCTTGATATGGGTAGTGGAGTAAAGCGACCTTCGATAAAGGGGAAGAATATCTTTATACTTGATCATCATACACCTGAAGATGGATCTTCTTTAGAGGGGGAAGACAGCTGTGTCTATGAAATTAACCCTTATTTCTATGGAATAGATGGATCTACAGAGATAAGTTCTTCGGGTATAGCCTACTTTCTAGCTAAGAGTATTAGTGAAGAGTACGTTTTTCTCTCATCAATAGCTCTTGTAGGCGCGTTAGGTGATAGGCAAGATGTGGGAGAGAGATTCTCCCTGAAAGGACTTAACAGAATCATAGTAGAAGAAGCTAAGAGATACAATCTTGTGGAGGAGAAAATAGGGTTAAGGTTATTTGGGCCTTTAGATAGGCCGTTGGTTAAAGCATTAGCGTATACCTTTGATCCCTTTATACCTGGTATTACTGGTGATGAGGGAGGAAGCTTAAATTTCCTTAAAAAGTTAGGTATAGAAATTTCTACAGGTGATAAACTAAGATCTTTAAAGGATTTATCTAACGAAGAGATGAGGAAGCTAGCTACAGGGCTAATAAAGTACATAATCTCCATGGGCCTTTCGGTGAGTGAAGCAGAGAGGATATTTGGTACTAACTATTATATGGTTGGTAAGGACGTTAAGAGTCCTTTGAGAGATTTGAGAGAGTTTTCATATGTTCTTAATGCTTGTGGGAGAATGGAGAGACATGAAATAGGTATAGCATTATGTACACAACATTCAGAGAGATATATTAGAATGGCAGTAGATTTAGTAAAGGAATATAGAAAAGTAATATCAGAAACTATAGGATTTATAAGAAGAGAGTGGAATAACGTATTAAGGAAATTCGGTAATTTAGCTTACATCTTTCTAGGAGATCGTATAAGTGATAAAATAGTAGGAGCTATAGCTTCCCTATTAGCTAGTTCTAAGATAGGTGATGAACCTTACAAGGTTGTATGCGTGGGAGTTAAATCAAGGTATGGTTTAATTAAACTTTCACTGAGGAAGGTTATAGAGGACGAAAATATTCATCTAGGAAAAATTCTAAGTAATCTCTCAAAGAAGTATGGGAAAAGTGGAGGAGGCCATAAAGATGCGGGTGGTATTTTAGTTAACCCGGATCATATCGAAAAGTTTTTTGAAGAACTTAAAAAGTACATAATATGATAAAAGAGGTTGTATTTGAAATTAAATTTAAAACCAATAAAGCAAATTTAGCTTTGATGGCTCTCTCTGTAGATGATATAGAAGATAGAGATGTATCTATTTATTCAGAACTAATATCCTCTGATATAATTAGGTATATCTTTAGGTCGTCTTCATTAAGTAGTATAGGATCTTTTAAAAATTTATTTAATGACCTAACTCGTTGTTTAAGAGTTATATTAGAACTTTAATTATTTGGTATTTTCTTCTTATTAAATTACTTTCCCTAAAACATGGATCTAGGAAAATTTAATAATTAAGGTAAACAATATTACGAACAATAACTCAATAGCGGGTTAGGTGATAATGAGGCTGGAAGTAAGATAACATGTTTTTACTTATATATAGGTAAAAATTGTATTTTTAAACAATATATATTAAATAAATTTGATAAATTACATATGAAAGACTTATTGAACACTTTTAAGTATGATTCATTCTTGACTAGGTGGACCTAGATGAGCGAAAGTTTTCCTAAAAGATATGATTTTAGAGAGGTAGAAGAGAGGTGGAGAAGAACATGGGAGGAATGGGAAATATATAAGTTTGACAGAGAGGATCAGGAAAAACCTACCTATAGTATAGATACCCCACCTCCTTATCCGAGTGGAGAGCTTCATGTAGGTAATGCTTTAAACTTTGCCTATATAGACTTTGTAGCGAGATACAAGAGAATGAGGGGATTTAATGTTCTTTTTCCACAGGGATGGGACTGCCATGGGCTACCTACGGAGGTTAGGGTAGAAAGGATTACAGGTAAGAAGAAAAGTGAGTTTCGTAGAGAAGAGTTTTTGGAATTGGCTAAAAAGTATACGCTTGAATGGATAAAACCTATGAAGGAGGCTCTAAAGGCACTTGGTTGCAGTATAGATTGGAGCCTAGAATATATGACAATGGATCCTGACTATTGGAGGAGAACTCAACTCAGTTTTATTATAATGTATGAGAAGGGATTTATTTACAGGGCTGAGCACCCAGTCATATGGTGTCCCCGATGTGAAACAGCGATCGCTGAGTCTGAAGTAGAATATGAGGAAAGAGAGCGTGAACTTTATTACTTTAAATTTAAGGTAGTTAATGGAAAGGAACTCGTGATAGCTTCAACGAGACCTGAGCTTCTTGCCTCTTGTGTAGCAGTAGTGGTACATCCTGAGGATGAAAGGTATGTTTCATTGATTGGGGAAAAGGCACTAGTCCCTATATATGAGAGAGAAGTGCCTATAATCTCGGATAAAGAAGTAGATAAGGAATTTGGAACAGGAGCTGTGATGCTCTGTACTTATGGAGATAGAATGGACGTAAAATGGCAAAAAAAGCACGGTTTACCGGTAATAATCTCAATAAACGATAAGGGGTTAATGAATGAGAATGCAGGTTTCTTAAAAGGAATCAAAATAGAAGAAGCAAGGAAGAAGATTGTTGAGGAACTTAAGAGAAGAGGTTTACTGGTCAAGATAGAGAAGATACGAAGCTCCATAGGTAAATGCTGGAGATGTCATACTCCTGTAGAGATAATACCTAAAAAACAGTGGTTTGTTAGTACTAGAAAACTAGCTTCTAAAGTACTTGAGGAAGGTAAAAAGATTAGATGGATTCCTGAACATGCATATAAAAGATTAGAGGACTGGATTAAAAGCCTTGATTGGGATTGGGTTATTTCACGGCAAAGAATGTTCGCTACACCTATCCCTGTATACTACTGTGAAGAATGTGGTAATGTCATAGTAGCCAAACCTGACTGGCTTCCTATAGATCCTAGAAAAGACCCACCTAAGGTAAAAAACTGTCCTAAATGTGGTTCGACAAAAATAAGAGGTGAGACCGACGTGTTGGATACCTGGATGGATTCTAGTATAACAGCCGCTGTTCATGCAGGATGGCCCGATAAATTAGATGAGAGGTTGTTCCCAGCAGATCTTCAGCCTAACGGATATGACATCATAAGAACATGGGATTATTACTTGCTAGTTAGAGGTATTGCCCTATTTAATAAAACACAATTCAAAGTAGCTTTGATAAATGGAATGGTGAGAGGCATCGATGGAAGAATGATGCATAAGAGTTATGGCAACTACGTTAGCTTAATGGAGGTACTTAAGAAATATGGTGCTGACGCCTTCAGACTTTGGGCCTCCTTTTCAGCAGCTACAGGATCAGACATTAGGTTCTCATGGGAGGGGGTTGACTATGCTAGAAGATTTCTGACGAAATTATGGAATGCGTCACGATTTGCTTACATAATCCTTAAAGATTTTGACCCTAAAACAGATGTTCCCAATGAAGCCTATAGGATAACTGATAAATGGATATTATCTCTTTCAAAGAAATTAGTAAAAGATGTTACTTATCACCTTGAAAACTTTGATTTCATGGGAGCTGTAACTGCTCTCATTAACTTTATATGGCATAAGCTATGTGATCATTATCTTGAAGCAATAAAATATAGGGTCTCTAGTGAAAATAATATTGATAAAAAAGCTGCACAGAAAACTCTTTACGAAGTTTTACTAACAGTGTTAAGATTGCTGTCAGTGTTTACACCATATATTACGGAGGAAATATATCATAAAATATTCTTTAAACATGAGAGATGGAAAAGCATAACGATCTCGCCCTGGCCCAAGTTAACATACTATAAGGAAGAGGACATAAAAGAAGGAGATATAGTAATAAATACAATAGCATCTATGCGAAGAGCCAAACATGAAATGAATATATCTCTTAAGGATGAGATAGCTCTTGCAATAATAAACGTTGGGAGAAAAGAGTACTTAAAACCTATAAAGAGCTCCTTAGAAGATATAAAAGGTACCTTAAGGATAGAGGAGATTAAGCTCTTTGAAAATAAAAAGGAGGGGTTAAGGGTGGAAAAATATCCTGAAATAACCTTTATACTTAAGCGTTAAAATGAGTAAGATTAAACATTTATGTTTTCTAAAAATATTTTAATTAATAAATTAATAATTACAATAAGATATCGAAAAACTTAACGATTTAACTGATGAAGAAATAAATATACTAAGATTTATTCTAAAAGAAGGAAGCATAAGGAAAACCGCTATAAAACTAGGAGGATTGAGGTTAAGACCTGTAATCAGAGGAGACCTAAGGAAAGCTTATATGACATAAAAAGAGAAAAAATAGGCTAATTCACTTCTAGTTAATAAAACTCTCAAGTAATTTAATTCCTACTATTTCATTAAATGATATACCTAAAGCCTCAAATATCTGCTCTAAGGTGGTCCTTATATGTTCAACGTATTTTTCTTGATCTATTTCATCTATTCTTGCCAATTGGATAGCCTTGACTCCTTCACTACCTTTAATCTTAACATACGAAACTATATCCCCCACTCCTAGTTGTTTGCCGTATTTAGCTAATTGCCTAGCTGCCTTAACATGTTGAGGGGTGGTCTTTACATAAGCTTTTAACGGCTTAGTCATAACAACCCTAAATGCAAGTTCATCAAGGGTATATTTGCCCTTTTTAAGGAGATTGTAAGTCTCTTGAGTTACTTTTTTAACATTTTCTATAGCCTTCTCTAACTCCTTCATATTTTCTGCAGAACTGAGTATTTTTATAACATTATAAAATAAATTCTTTATAAATTCAGGTGTGTTTCTCTTTTTACCTACAAGTCCTTTAACACCTACATCTCCGTTCTCAAAAACTCCCATATAGTTCTTCTTTCGACCGCTAAACGCTACCCAACGGTAAATTTTATCTATCTCTAGGTCTATGTTCAAATTCCTTGAGACCCATTCCGTAAGTGTATTCACTTTATTTTTATCGACGTTCCACAAGAAGAGGCTATCAGTGTCACCATATAAAACTGAGATTCCTAGCTCATAGGCTTTCTTCAAAGTTTCAGCTATTGAGTACCTTCCAAGCGCAGTGGTGCACTCAGCAACTGGTGGACAATAAAGTGGGAAAGTTTCAGCTCCAAAAACTCCATAGGAAGCATTTATAAACACTTTAAGAGCGCTTTGAACAACATTATATTGATGTCTAAGGATTGCATTTTTTTCTTTCTTGGCTAAAGGCTTATATACATAAACTCTCAGGTCTCTTAAAAAGCCGACTATCTTAGAAGTAAGTCCTTTTCTTTTCTTACATACCCAGTGAGGAGTTCCCGGTATCAAATTATCCTTACACTCCTCGTGAGGACACCTTACTGTTTCATAAGAGAGATTCCATCTCTTAATAACAGAAGGATATAGTGAGGCGAAGTCCACTACTAATACGTTAAAGAATATTCCTGGAGGAGGATCTATTACTATAGCACCGAGGTATTTCTTTCCTTTTATTATAGCTTTGGTAGCTGTGTAACCCTTAACCCTAAGTATATCTTCAGAGTTTGGTATTAGGTAATTATTTTGTCTATGTTCATAATACATTAAGTTCCGTATCCATGCTGATATATTATGTCTAGTTAGATCATCTAATGAGAGTTTAGATATTCTCATAAGTAAAATCATGAGCTTCATTACCAGATCATCATCAAATGATGTTAATTTATAGGTTAATTCTGCGTCTTTATAGGTATATTTTGCTAATTCTACATAATCCATGTCGGAGATAGGGCTTTCGTGCTCTACTTTTCCTTCTCCCAGTAAAGCATATGAAATTTCATCAAGGGTCTTACCCTCATTATACTTGTTAGAAAAAGCATAAACCTGCATTGATCTATTGTTAAAGAACTTAAACAAGTCCACGTGCACGCCTATCTTAAGTCTAGCCTCTTCCATGTTAGAGTTCCATTCTATAGGTATCTCAGACTCCTTCATACCAAGCTTTAAGGCTCTGTTTTTTAAGTAAGGAAAATCAAAGTGATCTCCATTAAAGGTTAATACAACAGGATACTCATTTAGTATTCCAAACACTTCCCTTAGCATTCCGATTTCGGTTTCAAAATATCTTAGTCTTATACCATCCACATTTGTAGGGCCGTCTCCTAATTCTTTTCTTTTGAGCAATAAGACCTCTCTAAGACCGTCCGATGAGTAAAGTGAAACAGCTATTATGGGATAAGTAGCCTCAGCAGGGTTAGGCACTCTTTCGGGCTCAGGTGAGTATACTTCTATATCTACTGCTATTCTTCTTATCTTGGGTATAGGCGCTTGAAAGAGCTTAGCCCATTCAATAACCTCTCTCAATATATTACCGCTGTAGATGCTAGAAAGCTTTTCAAGAACATTCTTAGGTAACTCTGTCTCGATAGGTGTTAATCTTCCTCCTTCTATTCTATATATCGTTCCAGGTATAAGACCTCTATCATATGTGTAGCAATTATGATATCTTACTTTCGCTTCCCATGAATGTCCCTTTAAAATATCTCTAAGAGCTCCTCTTGAACCTCCTACCGAGAGAGGATCCCTGGCAACAACTTTTGTCATTAGAACCTTTCTATCGTTTAACAAGTCATACTTTTCTACCACTTCTAGATGATCAAAACCTCTATGTTTAATTACTTCAGGATATTTTTCTATTATTTCCTGAGGTTTAAGATCTGTTATCAAATAAGGCTTATGATCTGTACTATCTTTTAAAATAAGTATGTTTTCTTTCTCTACATCATATAATTTTAAGGCTGCTTTTCCTGAATCACCATCATAAAAGATTGATAGTAAGAGATATTTTGACATTGTTAAACCCACCTCTTTTTTTCTATTCTCTTTATCTTTTTTTCCGCTTTCTTAAACTCCTTGTAATGTTCCTTACAAAGGTAAGCCCTACCTCTAGAACCCTTTATTTTAAAACTTAGATTAAGCTTTGTAATCCTTGATACAGAGACAGACCTCGCCGCCGGAGCATCACATCCTTCTACGCTACAGTTTATTCCCTTGTCCACCTTTCCCATTACTAAACCCTAATATATCTAGAAACCTTGAACAATTTATCGATATCTATCTATGCCGGGAGATCAGATTGAAAGAAATAACTATTAAAGGATGGATAAATGAGGTAAGAAGTTTAGGTGGCATAGTTTTTATTGAAATTATAGAGGGAAATTCGCTCAAACCCATAACTGTAGTTGTTAAGAGAGAAGAAAATCCCCAATTAGTTAAAGTTGCAAAAAAAATAAAGTTGGGTTCCGCTGTTAAAATTAAAGGTCTGGAGCCAGAAAAAATTATAAGTAGGAAAGGAAGAGAGGTTCACGCAACAGAGATTAAAGTACTAGCTGAGCCTATAGAGCCTCCTCCATTAGATCCTACAGGTAAAACTAAAGCACTGCTCGATACTATCATTCAATACAGATATTTCGCACTAAGACTGCCGATACAGAAAGCTATATTTAGAATCAGAGCAGGTCTAGTGGAAGCTTCCAGAATCTTTCTCTCACAAAAAGGACTGCTTGAAGTACATACACCTAAGATATGCGGTGCTGGTGCTGAAGGAGGAGCTACAGTATTCGAGATAGATTATTTCGGCAGGAGGGCATTCTTGTCTCAAAGTCCTCAGCTATATAAACAAATGTTAATGTGTAGCCTTCCCGGAGTGTATGAGATAACTCCTTATTTTAGAGCTGAGAAGTTCAATACTCCTAGACATCTTAATGAGAGCTGGGGAATAGATGCGGAAATATCCTTTATAGAGAGTTATGAGGATGTAATGAGCCTACTTGAAGATTTGATAATACATATATTTAATTATTTAAAAATAAATTATAATGATGAATTAAGTACACTAAATATAAATTTGAATATACCAAGGAAACCGTTTAAGAGAATACCCTATTCCGAGGTATTAGAAATACTAAGAAATGAAGGTATAAACCTTAAGTGGGGAGAGGATCTCGATTCAGAAGCAGAGAGGGTTCTAGGAGAAATCATGAAGGAGGAGGGATATGAGGCCTATTTTATAACTTGTTATCCCTGGAAAGCTAAACCATTTTATATAATGAGGAAAAATGAGGAAAGCGAATCCTTCGACCTGGACTATAAGGGTTTGGAGTTAGCTTCTGGAGGGCAAAGGGAACATAGATATCATAAGCTCGTGGAGAATATCAAGGATAAAATGTTAAACCCTGAGACATTCAGCTTTTATCTTGAAGCCTTTAAATACGGTATGCCCCCTCATGGGGGATTTGGTCTGGGGCTTGATAGACTTCTTATGGTTATTATAGGGGTTAAGAATATAAGAGAAGTGGTATTATTCCCGAGAGATAGACAACGATTAGTTCCTTAATTCTTTGAGAATGTTTCCACAAATTTGATTATTCTATAAAGGGCTTCCTCTAGAACTTCCTCTGGAGGTAACGTAACTATTCTAAAAAAGCCATCTTCATACATGTAGAAACCCGAACCTGGTACCACTAGTACTTTCTTTTCTTTTAAGAGTTTCTTAGCAAAATCCTCATCACTTACCCATTTTCCTCTAACTTCTATCTTAGGAAAAGCATAGAAAGCTGCTTCAGGTTTTTCAAGAGTTATTAACTCTGTCTCATCTAATATTTTAATAACTAGTTCTCTTCGTCTCTTTAGTTTTGAAAGAAGATCATTAAGATGGGAAAATCCTTCTTTTAAGGCGTAAGCCATTGCTTTCTGAACGGTGGTATTAGTACATAACCTGTTTCTAGCCATTTTAAGTACAGAATCTTTAATATCGCTAATTACACCCTCAGGATCATAGAAATAAATATATCCTATCCTCCAGCCTGTCACTAAGAATGTTTTAGAGAACCCATTTAAACCTATTACGGGAATCTCCTTGGTTAAAGATGCTAGACTTCTGAATTTTCCTTCGAAAACTATTTGATCATATATTTCATCAGATATCAGAATGAGGTTATTTTCACTTGCTATCTCTATAATTTTTAAAAGTTCTTCTTCTGGTATTAATGCTCCAGTGGGGTTATTAGGATTTACTAAAACCATAGCCTTAGTTTTCTTAGACAGATTATCTATAATATCGCTTATATCAGTACTCCATTTATTTTCTCTCCTTATTAATTTGTAAAATTTAGGTTTTCCTCCATAAAACCTAACGTAATTAGCATAGAGAGGATATAAAGGAGAAGGGAGGAATACCTCGTCATTTTCCTCTATAAGTGCAGCCAATAAAAAGTTTATTCCCTCGGACACGCCCTGCGTAACTATTACGTCAGTTGCTTCAATATTAACCCTATTAATTTCATGTTCTTTTTTAGCAATAGCTTCTCTAAGCTCATATAAACCTTCAGATTCGCTGTAATAATTGAACCCTTTCTTAGCAGCCTTACATAAGGCTTCTATCACGTGTTTGGGTGTTTTAAAATCGTACTTAAGAGGGTCTCCTATATTTAAATAGATTACATCTTCCCCCCTTTTTTCTAATTCTTTAGCTAATGGTACAAGTTCTCTTATAGGGTAGCTCAGAACTTTTATTCTCTCAAGCATGATTGTTCACAGATATTTCTATGTATTATGCAGTTATTTAAAGGAGAATAAATTTATACTTGGTAGCCTGGGGATGTTAATGCCTTCAGTGCTAGGCATGTCTGAGATAGTTAAGCTCCTAAACTCAAGTCCTCCTATTGTAGAAGGTTATATAGATTTAGCTTACCAGCTTCAACCCGCAGGTTTCGATCTAAGCCTAGCTGAGGTTAGGCAATTTAAATCTTCAGGACAGATAGATTTCGATAATACAAAGAGATTAATTTCAGAGACGTATCCATTGAAGTTCTCTTTAGAAGATAAGAGTATTAAGTTAAATAAAGGAACTTATCTCATAGTATTTAACGAAAAAATAAATCTTCCCAAGAATATATTAGCCTTAGGCTTCCCTAGATCAACTTTGCTTAGATGTGGAGTGACTATTAACTCAGCTGTATGGGATCCTGGGTACTCAGGTAGAGGAAGATCTCTAATGATGGTACTTAATTCTAATGGAGTTAAATTGTTTAAAAATGCCAGAGTTATGCAGCTTATCTTCATCAAAGTCGAAGGAGATACGGGAGAGGGGTATAAAGGAGTTTACAAGGGAGAAAAATGAGTGAAAAGGATGAGAGAAAAGCTTTGAGAGCCGCACTTGATGAAAGGGTAATTAAAGTAATCTTTAAGCCAAGTAACCATGAACTTTATTTAGTAGAGTCTAAAGACAGGAAATTCTTGTATGTGACATACCCAGGCAGATACTGTTCATGTACAAGTTACTTATTTAATCTATATAAGGAAAATAGAGGATATTGTTACCATCTTAAAGCACTTAAGATAGCTATGGATAAAAATCTTGTTAGAACAGTGGAGGAAAGAGACGAGGAATTTAAAAAATACTTCACTAAAATAATATTAGGTATATTCAGCTGAGGCTGAGTAATGGATAAGAGTGAAAGAATTCTTAAATTAATATTATCAAGTAGACCTGATCTTAACAGAGAGAAACTAATTAGAAAAATAGAGAGGAGAATAGAGGAACTAGGAGGACTATTAAGTTTTGAGGCAGCAGCTATGCTCGTCGCTAAGGAACTTGGAGTTCCATTGCCTAAAGAGGAAATACTAAGTGTCTCAACGTTAAAAATTAAGGATATAATAGGAGGGTTAAAGGGAATAACACTCGTATCTAGAGTAGTTAAAGTTTCTAAACTTAGAGAAGTGGGAGAAAATACAGGACTAAAAAATGTAAAAATAGTACTTGGTGACGAAACGGGAATAATTACACTAACTTTATGGAGTGATCTAGCTAGAGAAGTTTTTAAAACAATTAAACCTGGTGATATAGTAGTAATTGAAAGGGCATTCGCTAAAAAGTATAAAGATAAAATAGAACTTGGATTAGAGAGAGAGGGTAAAATATATAAAAAGGATAACAGCGAAGAAAAATTACCGAATCTCGAATACTTCTTAGAAAGATACGATCTGAAAACATTTATAGGAACAATACTTTGGATTTCTAAACTAGAAAAAGAGAATTGCATTGTTTGTATCGATAATAAAGGTAACTTAATTAAATTAATTATTAAAGACTTAGATAATCTCAATAATCTAAAAATTGGTGATAAGGTATTATTTCAGGATTACATCGGAACCTTAGGGAAAAAAGCATATTTAAGTAATTTCTCTAGGATGATCAAAATTGCTGAGGAGAAGACTAAACCTCTCACATTTAACAGCATTACTCCTAGTAAACTAATGTATGAGTTAGATAAAATAAAGGAAGGCGATTTAATCTGTATCAAAGGATATATTGGTGCTGTGATACCTTATAGGAGTAAAGGGGGTGATATTTTTATCTTTGATAATGAATATACGATTAAAATTTCAACGTTCAATGATAATTTTTTAGAAGATATATTTTCTAAAAACATCACCTCTAGTATAGAGTTAAAGTTCATATCATTACTTAAAAAGAAAAAGATACCTGTTTTTAGAATAGATAGTTGTAGTTATATAAATATAGGAGAAAAGAACATATTTAATCTTAAAAAAGACTATGAAAAATCTTTTTTAATAGAGGCAGTAGGACCTGTTGAGGTTAATGCAGCTATATTATCATTGAGACTGGGATATAGATTTTATAATAATAACTTAAATTTAGGAGTAATAGCTAAGATAGATGATGGAACAGCTCAAGCATTTGTTGTTACAAATAACAATGAATTTATCGAAAAAATTCTTAATATGTCAATAGATGAAATGAAGATGTATATAGAACAGAAAACATTATTTGATAAAATAATTAATTATCTAGTTGAAAACACAAAAGGTAAAGATTTTACATTCAAAGGATGGTTCTGTAAGAATAAAATATTAATTGTTTTATAAATTAAATATCATTACTTAAATGGTCTTTATAATGTTAAAAGACCAATGAGCGTAGTTTGATTCAGATTATAGGTATTATATTTATAAAAATCTAATAAATGCTATAAAAAATATTTCTTAGAAAGATTTAAATAAGATATTACTTGAATTAAATTTCTTGAAGGTGGAAAAATGAGAAAAATACTTGTAGTAAGCTTAGTAGCACTTTTAGCGTTAAGCATTATAATTAGCTTCCCTATTAGCGCGGAGGAAGTTAAGACAATAACTATAACTGTTTGGACAATAGGTCCCGATCCACCCTCTGAGTATAGATTAGAAAACTTCTACATAGCCGCTGATATGCTTAATAAATACTTAGAAATATTAGGTGCTAATATAAGAGTAAAAATTGAGGGAGAGTTCTTCGTCAGACCTGTAGAGTGGGAAGAATATAAGAAGAAGTTTTACCTAGCTTATGAGGCAGGAAAGGCACCTGACATTTACTTAACAGGTCACGAAGATGTAGGATTTCTTGCTGAAGAGGGAATGATCATACCGTTAGACGAGTATATTAAGAAGTTCTGGAACACAACCTATTACGATGTAATATCAACGTTGTGGGAGGCTGTAAAGCATAAGGGTAGGATATGGGCTGTTCCTCAGGATACTGAGGCTAGGCCTCTGTACTTCAGGAAGGACGTCCTGAGGGAGCTTGGCTGGTCGGAGGAGGAGATAGAGGCACTACCAGAGAAGATAGAGAGAGGTGAATTCACACTGTATGACTTATTGAAAGTCGCTAAAGAGGCTGTAGACAAAGGCCTCGTAAAAAGAGGGCTTGTTCACAGAGTTAAGGAAGGATGGGATTACCTTCAATTCTACTTAGGTTTTGGAGGCAGATTATGGGACCCCGAAGAGGGCAAAATGGTATTCTCACAGGAAGCATGGAAGAAGACTCTGAAATGGTTCTACGATGCTGTCTGGGGAGAGTACAAGGGAGTTATATGGCCAGGTCAGTTCAGTAAGGATTGGGATAAGGACTTCCACCTACCTATAACTAAAGGAGAGGCCTTATTCTGTTCTGGAGGAACATGGCATAAAGCGGAATGGATAAAGAAGGGACTTCTTACGGAAGAAGAGTTTTGGAATAACATAGGCTTTGCGTTACACCCAGCTGGAGAGCCTGGTAAGAAGCCTGTGACCTTAAGCCACCCATTAATATACACAATAACTAGCCAGGCTAAAGAGAGAGGAGTTGATGAGATAGCGTTCCTCTTAATAACGCTGGTCACAGACCCTCATATAAACTCATATCATGCCGTAGCTAGTGCTCACCTAGCTATATTGAACAGTCAGATATTAGATTCTCGCTATGTGCAAGATCCATTCCTAAGGGATGTAGCGTACATGTTAAAGTACACAACGTTCATACCTAATCATCCGAAATGGGCCGATTATAGCAGGATAGTCTTTGAAACCATAAGAGCCGTTGAGACTGGAGAGTTAGGACCTGAGGCTGCATACGAACACCTTCTAGAAAGCCTCAAAGAAGCTTTAGGAGATATATTAAAGATTGAGCCTTAAGATCCAATAATAAAACTTTTTTTATTTTTTCTTCCTCTTTAATTACCAGGTGTATTAATAGCTATGCCTACTTTAGGATTTAGATACAATACTTCCAGAAGAAAAAGCTATCTAGCTGCGTTTCTAGTTCCAAGTTTAGCTGTCATATTCATGTTTTTCCTGGTTCCGGTATTACTTACTTTACTCATTAGCTTAACTAAGATGAGGTTTTCCTTTAGATGGGAATGGGTATATTTAGGTAATTATGTGAAAATGATGCACGATAGGTGGACTCCTAAGATACTCTCTAACACGCTTCTTTACGTGTTCTCTACATTAACATTATTTAATGTAGGTACGGGACTCTTGATATCTATCATAACGAATCATATAAATGAGAAAGTAGGAGCCGCTTTCAGGGCAATATGGTTACTACCTAGAATAACTCCCTCAACCGTCTATGCTTTAATGTGGTTATGGGCTATAAGAGAGGAACCCTCAGCTCTCTTTAACTGGATACTTACAAGCCTAGGGTTTGAGCCTATAAAATGGCTTTGGTATAATCCCCCTATAAACTGGTTAGTTATTATTGCTGTTAATGGATTTGTAGGGGCAAGCTTCGGAATGATAATATTTACCGCGGCGCTTAAGAGCATACCAGAGGATTACATAAGAGCGGCTAAGGTTGATGGGGCTTCAACGTGGCAGGTCGTAAGACATGTAGAGTTACCGCTTATGAAATGGCCTATAATGTTTGTAACTGCTTACCAAACACTCTCATTATTAACGAGTTATGAGTACATACTTTTAGTAACGGATGGGGGGCCAGGATTATATACCACTGAGGTATGGGCACTATACTCATACCATAGGGCTTTTTCCCAATATGCTGGTGGTGGTGAGTTAGGTTACGGAGCTGCATTATCTACAATACTTGTCATAATAGGATTGATTATGTCAGTAATTTATTGGAAAGTCTTCAGACTCGAGGAATTAATGGTTGAGCCTAAGATTGAGGATTGAGATCTATGGTTAAATCCTATAATAGAAGGTTTATAAGGATCAAGGAAAAGCTAAGTTCTGCAATACTATACCTCATTATGAGTGTTATAACTCTACCGATAATCTTAATGTATTTAATGTTATTTTTACAAAGTATTAGTGAGGAACTAATTGGACTTATGCCTACTCGACTTACCTTAAACAACTGGTTCTTTCTTTCTGATGGATACATAAAGGTTCCGGGAACAGAGGGCACGTTTTATCCCAACTTTTACTTAGTAGCTTTTAATACATTTATGTTAGCTTTACTAGTAGGATTCCTAGAGGTTATTTTCTCATCCCTTGCTGGCTACTCTCTCTCCAGATATAAGTTTAAGGGAAGAACACAGCTGCTCGCTTTAATCCTGGTCCTTCACTCATTCCCGGGCATTACTCTCTTAATAGCACTTTTCTATATACTGAATGTAATTGGGCTGTATGACACGTTGCTGGGAGTTATAATAGTTAAAGTGGCCTTAGACCTGCCTTTAGGTATATGGATAATGAAAGGATTCTTTGATGGAGTATCATGGGATATGGAAATGTCAGCGTTAGTTGATGGCTGTAATAGGCTTCAAGCGTGGTGGAAGGTAGTTTTACCTAGCGTCAGAAATGGTTTAATGGCAGTCCTTATATTTGGTTTTCTAAGTGGATGGTCTGAGTTTATTTATATTTTGACATTTATTTCAACACAAAGATACTGGACTCTTAGTATGTTAGTTAACGCATTAACCTCTAGTGAGTACTTTCATATAAGTCCGGGTATAACTGCAGTAGCAGCAGTGTTCTACATGATTCCTGTAGTCATGTTTTTCCTCTTCGCGCAGAAATATCTACTTCGAATACAAATAGCTAGCAAGGGTACGGTCTAAAATAATGAGGGGATAGGAATGAAGATGTTCAAACTAGCCATGGTTATAGCTCCTAAAATGGCTAAGTTTGAAGCCGTAGTGAAAGAACCATTAGAGAACTCTATTAGGCTTTTGCATGAAATAGGATATGATGGAGTGGAGCTCTCAATAATAGATCCCAATGAAATAGATATACAGCATGTCAAAAGCTTGATAAGGAACTACGGAATGGAGATACCTGCTTTAAGTACAGGATTAAATTATCTTCATCACGGCTTAAGCCTCTCAAGTCCTGATAGAGGAGTTAGGGAGAAGGCAATTTCTAGACTTAAAGAAATAATCGATTTTGCCTCCATTTTTAACGCTGGAGTGATAATAGGTTTAATGAGAGGAAGAACAGAGAGGGGTATTACACATAAGGAAGCATACAGATTAATGATAGAAAGTTTAAATGAGGTCTGTTCCTATGCTGAACTAAAAAGCGTCAAAATATTTTTTGAACCTCTAAATAGGTATGAAACAGATTTAATTAATACTATTGACGAAGGACTTGAATTAATATATACTTTAAATAAAAATAACTTATTTTTACTTTTAGATACATTCCATATGAATATCGAGGAAGCAGTAATAGAAGAGTCGATAGCTAAGGCTAGGAACAAAATAGGACATTTCCACATCGCTGATAGTAACAGATTAGCTCCTGGAATGGGGCATATAAACTTTAAAGATATACTTAATACCCTTAAAGAGGTAGGGTATAAAGGTTATTTATCAGCTGAGATAATTATAAAGCCTAATTTCGAAAAATCTGCAAAAGTTACTTATAGCACTTTAAAGAAAATAATGGAGGAGATAAAGTGAGAGTATTATTTCTTGGCGTTGCTGGTAGTGCTCCTTATTTAAATCACTCACTTCCTGCTATTGTTATTGATGAAAATATATTACTTGATTGTGGAGAGGGAGTTACACAAGCACTTGATAGGGCAAAGATTCTCTGGAATATAAATTATATTTTGATCACTCATACTCATGCAGATCACGTAAGTGGGCTTCTGATGCTATTATGGAGATATGCATTGGAAGACAGGAACGAGGAGCTCGTGGTTATGGGTCCTTTAGGTATTCGTGACTTTATAGATAAAATGTTAAAAAATACAAATAGTCCTATTGACAGAATACTAAGATATCTTAAGATAAAAGAGCTTTCACCACCTTATGAAATAGGAAAAATAAAGGTTTCAAAAGCGGCTCATACAGTGTATTCGCTAGCTTTTAGAGTAGAGAATGTATGTTACACAGGTGATACAGCTCCTTCAGACAACATAGTTAAACTTGCAAGAGGTAGTGAACTTCTAATCCATGACTCCACTTTTCCTCCTGGTAAGGAGGAAGAAGCTATTAAAGAAGGACATTCGACACCTTTACAAGCCGCTAGAATAGCGTGCGAGGCAAGAGCTAAACGTTTAGCTCTTTTTCATATACCTTTCTTCTTTTTTAAAGATGAAGCCTTCATAGAAAACTATCTTAAAAAGGCAAGAGAAATTTTTAAGGGAGAGACGTTTATACCATCAGAGTTTTATGAGATAGAAATATGAGGGAAAAGGATGAACGAAAGACGAGCGGGTCTCGCCATAATGAGCATCACCCTTTCGATAGCTCTCGTATATTTTTATTCATTAATCACTTGGATAAAAGATTTTTTAATTAGACAGGCTAGCTGGTGGTCATGGTGGGTTATAGCTCTTCCGCCAGTTATAATAGTTTCTCTAACCTTATTATTCTCTGGATGGATAGGATGGGTTATGTTCTCTGCCAGCAAGAAGAGAAGAGAAGATCTATTAGGGAAGAAACATGATTAAGTATAAATAGTTTTTATGAATTCTTCAAGTTTTTTAAGCTTTTTTAGAGCTTCAGGCACCTCTAATCTATTACCTGAAGATTCCACGTCTATCACTATATTTTCATCATATCCTCTTTTAGCCAAATAATTTACAATATGTAATACAAGCTTTATATTATGCTCAAAATCAGTTATTCTAATGAAGTTTACCAGTCCAAAATATTCATTTAAGACCTTATTAGCTTCATTAACTTTAAGCTCTGACTCTAAAGTATAGCTAAAGGATAACTTAAAGATACCACCTAAGAAGTTTGAAATGACATTATATATCTTTGGACAAAGACGTAAAGGTATATCAAAAGATAATATAGACTTGTAGTTTACAAGTAAATTAAAGATGTTCTTTAAGTTTTCATTAAAAATTACTTTCTCTATATCTTCTTCACTAATCGAGAAAATAATATTACTAACTTCAAGCTCCTCTCCTATAATGATAAGTTTTTCTAAGTAATCTGGGAGAGTGGCTCTACTTATAGTTCTAATGTCACTTCTTATGCCAACGACATAAGGATCTATCTCTGATATACTATCCGTTATATCAATAGTTAAGTTATCAAGTATCAGATTATTATTAGTGAAGTTAATCTCTATAGGTAAGTATAGAGCTAATTTTTTAAGTCTAGGTAAGTCTCTCCTATCATTTACGTTCACTGAATATGCTATGATCACTTTATGCACCCTTTATTAACTTAATTTTAACATAACACTATATTTGATATGTTACGATGTTTTATTTAATAATGATCGGTAATGAATCTGAAGGAGACTCCCCTTATAAATATGCATGAGGAACTTGGTGCAAGTCTTGGAAACTTTGCAGGATGGAAAATGCCTATAGATTATGGTGATCCTCTAAGAGAGGCGTTAAACACTAGAAAGGAAGCTGCGGTGTTTGATATAAGTCATTTATCTAGAATACTCATCGAGGGAGAGAGTGCAGAAAGGTTTCTTCAAGAGCTTATAGCTAAGGACATTCGTAAGGGAAAAATAGGATCTATCATAGGACCTACAGCTTTCCTAAATAAGGAGGCAGGTTTTAAGGACGATGTACTTGTCTATAAACTGAATGAAGGATCTTTCTTAATTGTAGGAAATGCTATAAATCGTAATAAAATACTTAATTGGTTAATGGAAAATGCTAACTATAAAGAGCTAACAGATTTAAAAATTAAAGATTTAACATTAGAGACAGCTATGTTGGCTCTTCAAGGACCTAAAAGTTCCCATATTATGAGGGTTCTTAATATAAACTTAGAGAATATACCGTTTTTTAACTTTGTTAAAGAAATAGATACTTATGTAGGTAAAATTGGCCTAATAAGTGTTAGTGGATGGACAGGAGAAAGAGGATATGAGCTTATAGGAGATCCTACCATACTTAGCAAACTTTTTAAAGAGTTTATAGATAGAGGAGCTAATCCTGCAGGACTTGGAGCCAGAGATATTCTCAGGGTAGAAATGGGCTTTTGTTTATATGGACATGAAATCGACGAAAACGTGAACCCTGTGGAGGCTAAGTACTGGGTTTTCTCATGGGAGAAAAGAGGATATGTTGGTGAAAAAGCCCTGAGGAAGATCTTAAGTAGTGGAGTAGGAAGGATCAGAGTGGGTATAATTCTAAGGCCTAGCTCTCCTCTCCCTAGGCAAGGGTCAAAAATATATGTAGGAGACGCTGAGGTGGGGGTTGTGACTAGTGGTACTTATTCTCCTATACTTGACAGGCCACTAGCAATTGGGTATGTAAACTCACGATATAGTATTATAGGATTTAGAGTTTATGTAAAAACCCGTTATAAAAAGGTGGTAGGAAAAATAGTCGAGCCTCCTTTCGTCAAATAATGGGTCAGCCGGCCATACCCCTCCTTTTGTTCTAGCGGGATTCATCTAAGGGCCCACCCGAGCCTCGGCGTGGCCCCTCATAGGCTCCTATTTGGCCCTAAGCCCACGGGACGGCCGTTTCAACCTCACCCTCAACCTCTTCAACGGCCCTAATAAGGGCAGTATCATGTTCATCGAGCTGAGGGAGGTACCGTCTCTGAGCCGGAGCCCTGGCTTCCGCCAGACCGCTTCGCAGCGGTCGTGGGACCACGGTCAGTGGAGGGGGTTCCTCAGGCTAGCCCGTTGCCGGAGCTGGCCCGACGCCCGCCCACCGGCTGACCCAAAATTAACTAGTCTGTTACCGTTTAAAAGGATAACTCTAGCTCCTTATATCTGGTGTAAGCATGTCCTCTATAACCATAAGACACGTTAAAGATCCTACAGAGTACTGGAGTATTCTTGAGGTTATGAAGGATGCATGGGATATGGTAGATTATACGGAGGCTGTGCCCCCTCACTTACTTAGAGCTGTTGAGGATAACGGTGGACTTGTATTAGTTGCATGTGAGAAGAATAGAGTTGTTGGATTCGTATTTGGATTGGCCGGCGATGAGGGAGCAATGAAGTATCACTATTCCCATATGTTGGGAGTAAAGAAGGAGTATAAAGGTAAGAACATAGCATATATGCTTAAGCTTGCTCAAAGAGAGTGGGCTGTGAGGAGAGGATACAGGCTTATAATGTGGACTTTTGATCCTCATCAAGGATTAAACGCTAAGTTCAATTTCTCTAAGCTGGGAGTTATATGTAATAAATTTTATGTAAATTATTATGGTATAATGAAAGATGGGATAAACCGTGGAATGGTTACTGACAGGTTTAAAGTGGAATGGTGGATAACTAGTGAAAGGGTTAAGAGGCGCCTAAAGGGTATATTACCTTCCCCTAGTTACGAACAGATAAAGGACTTTGATCATGTTGTCACTACATACCTCGATGATGAAAAAATTAGAAGAGTTAAGGATATTAACCTTAACTCTGAGGAAGAGGTAATAGTTGTTGAAATACCCGGGGATCTTAACGCTTTAGGGAAAACTAGCCTTGAAAAAGCTAATGAGTGGAAATTAAAGCTTAGATCCCTATTTAGGACGTACTTCGATAGAGGATACTATGTTATAGACTTTGTAACAACAAAGAGTAAGAATGAGAGAAGAAATTACTATATTCTATGGAGACGATCCCTGGAGTATATACTTTCCGGTGAAGTTCCTTGGAAATAAGGAAAATAGTTCTCTACGTACTAGAGATGGAACTTAAGGATTCCTTTAAGACGAGCTTTGGTACCTTAAAGAAAAAGAACGTAGTGCTGATAAAGATTATAGATTCTAGTGGAGAAGAGGGTTGGGGGGAGATAGTTGCGGGGGAAGGACCTTGGTATAGTTATGAAACCTTTGAGGTTGCATTATTAATAGTTACAAAGTACTTAGTTCCCTTAATATTAGGGAAGAGCATTGAAAGAGCAGTTTCTGCATGGGAGCTAATGAAGAAGGTTAGAGGACACAATATGGCAAAGGCAGGGCTTGAAATGGCTCTATGGGATTTAGATGCTAAGCTTCAGGGGAAACCTTTGTTTAAGCTTATAGGGGGAAGCAGAAGTGCTATAGTTTCTGGAGTAAGTATAGGTATTAAAGACAGTATAGAGAATCTAATTAAGGAGGTTTCTCGTAGGCTTGAAGAAGGCTATGCTAGAATAAAGGTTAAAATAGAGCCTAACTGGGATGTTCAAGTTATAAGAGCTTTAAGAGAAGAATTCCCTGACATACTATTACAGGTAGATGCAAATGCTGCTTATACGTTAGATGATCTACCCACTCTTAAGGCTTTAGACGATTTTAATCTTCTCATGATAGAACAGCCATTAGGATATGAGGATTTAGTAGATCACAGCATATTAGCTAGAAAGCTTCACACTCCTATATGTCTAGATGAAAGTATCGTTTCTTTGGGGGATGTGAAAGCTGCCTATAAGCTTGGAAGCTGCGAGATAGTCAATGTAAAACCAGGAAGAGTGGGGGGTATGTACAGCTCTTTAAGAGTCCTTAACATATGCGATCAGCTAGGTTTAGGGTGTTGGATAGGAGGTATGTTAGAGACCGGTGTGGGAAGAGGGCACTTAGTTGCCTTAGCTACTAGAGAGGAGGTACGTTACCCTAACGATATCTCTGCGAGTGAAAGATATTGGGAAGAAGATATAGTTGAGCCGCCATGGACCCTTTGGGAAAAAGGTTTGATAAAAGCTCCTGAGAGACCAGGAATAGGTGTTGAGGTTTTAGAAGATAAAATTAAAAAGAGATTAAAAAAGATGATTAAGTTTGAGTAATTTTCACTTGTACATTATTAAGACAAAACCTGGGAGAGAGAATAGAGCCTTACAGGACATAATGGATGCTATTTTCACATATGATATGGAGGCGGAACCTATAAACCCTGCACTCACGGGTTTAGTTTTAATAAAAACTAAACTTTCATATGAAGAAATTAATAAAATATTAAAAGAATATCCTATCAGAACCATATTATCTATAGAAAAAACCATTAAACATGTGAAGATGTTAGGAGAGAATAGTCTTAGTAAAGCTCTCTCTTTGCTATTTGAAGAATTAGCTGAAGGTAAGGTTAAGATAAGAAGAGTAAAGGTTAGATGTTTGGGAGATAGGAAAAGCTCAGAAAATTATGTTAGAAAATTAGTCGATAGCTTATTAGCTAAGTATAAACTCATAGATGAGAAAGAGGGGAAAGATTTAATATTAAGCATTGTAAATAAGTATGTTTTCATTAAAACCATTGAGTAAGCTTAATTATGATTAATTTAAATTAATATATGTAGTTTTGCTAAGATTCAAATATATTCTAAAAGGTTAGGTCATGTCGCTTGAAGATACCCTCTTTGGAAGATCAAGAATATTTAGGGATGAGAGTAAGCTTCAACCCGAATACGTACCTAAGAACTTACCTCATAGGAAACAACAGCTGCTGGAGTTAGGAGAATATTTTAAGTATTTCATATTAAAGCCTGGTTCAATGTTTGTAAAGGTAGTGTTAATAGGAGGTGTGGGAACGGGGAAAACAGCCGTTGCTAAAACTTTTGGTTTTAGAGTTAGAGAGTTTTCAGCAAGAAGAACTAAACAGGATATTAAGTACGCACACGTTAATTGCCATGCACATAGGACTTTATTCTCATTAATGCGTAAGGTTGCTTTAGAGCTTGGCATAGAGGTGCCTAGAAGGGGGTTTTCGAGGGAGGAGTTGTTATATTTGATATGGAATCATCTTAGAAGCTTTGATAAATACTTAGTAATGACGATAGATGAGGCAGATTACCTGCTTAGGACCTCTGGAACAGAGGCCCTCTATGATCTCACCAGGATTAACGAGATAGTGGGTGATGACACTTACAGAGTTAGTATGATATTTGTGTTTAGGGACACTACCTCACTATTTCAGCTTAGTAGAAGCGTTAGAAGCACTCTCTCAGGGAATTTAATAAGGTTCGAGCCTTACACAGCGAACCAGCTAATTGACATACTTTGGGCAAGAATCAGGGATGAGGAGGCTATTTATGAGGAGGCGGTACCTGAGGATGTTATAGAGCTCATTGCTGAGCTGGTTGGTCATGATAAAGGAGGAACGGGAGATGCTAGACTTGCATTAGAAATCCTATGGAAAGCCGGTAAAAAGGCTGAGAGGGAAGAGAGAAACGTAATAAGCGTAGAGGATGTAAGAGAGGCTCATAACGAGGTTGCCCAGCCTTTCTCCTTAGATATTTTGGAGAACCTTACTTTGCATGAGAAACTACTTTTATTAGCACTTGTGAGGGTTCTTAAAAGAAAAAAGTACGTGAGTAAGATACCGCTAGGGATGTTAGAATTAGAGTATAATGAAACATGTAACGAGTATAGTGTAGAAGCACGAAAACATACTAGGATATGGGATTATGTTCAAAACCTGAGTAGTATGGGTTTGATAGTAGCTGAAAAATCAGGAAGAGGATATAGAGGACGTACCACGCTCATCAGCTTACCTGCAGCTCCTCTCTCATCGTTAGAAACAGCATTGATAAGTTTAATAAATAAGGAAACGCAATTTACCCAATAAATACTTTCTCAAATAACTCAGGCGATATGTCCATAGTTTTCAGTATTTTTCTTCCTTTCTCTTTATCGTTTTCGTATATTATCTTCAAAAAGGGTATGACCTCTGTCAGCACAGTTCTAGAGGAAGCGTGAAGAGTTTGAGCTATTCTTAGGGCAATTCTTTTTATCATACCCCTCTTATATTTTGAGGAGGAAAGTATCCTTAACCTCTCCGGGAACTTATACTTTACGAACTTAAAAGGAGGTTTATCCCTAGCACTAGCTACTCCAGCTGTCATCAGATCTAAGGCATAAGGCAGTAGCGACCAGTTCTGTCTTCTCTTTATTCTCCCGAGGAAAACATCAGCTTTTGACAATGCGTCATACGCATCAGCTATAGCTCTTATACTCGGCCAGTATTGATAGGGTATATTTTCATTAAGCCACTGTATGAGCATCTCATAGTCAAGTGAGGGCATTGAAAGAACGGCTTTAGCTTGCTCAGGCCTTTTAGCGGTCAGGACATATCTTACAATCTCAAACATGTTAAGCTGTTTAGCTCTATAGCCTAGTACTTCAAGATCTGTAAGAGTGACTTTCTTTCTGCCCATAGAGATTGATTGAAGATCGTTTATCGCAGCTCTAAGATCTCCTTGGGAGTTTTCAGCTATTGCAGAGATTGCGGCTTCATCACACTCTATATTTTCTTTTTTACATATATTCCTTAGGACCATCTTAAGATCTCTTTTACCTATTTTCCTAAACTCTATCATTTCACATAGCTCCCTTAGGGACCTTAACCTAGGATCCCATGGATCGTTAGCTGTAAGAACTACAGGATACCTGCTTACTTTAATCAATTCAATGATGGCTTCTAATCCTCCTCTATCTTCCCTGGGGTTTAAACCATCAACCTCGTCTAAGAGTATTATCTTACCTCTAAGGCCTAGTAGGGAGGTTTCACTAACTGCCCTGAATATACGTTCTTTAAGAGCTTTCTCAGTTCTAACATCACTAGCATTAGCCTCTATAAGCTCTAAATTGTATTGTGAGGCTGCAGCATAAACTAAGCTCGTCTTACCTGTGCCTGAGGGACCGTAAAGTAAAGCGGCCTTTTTATCAGGTTTTCCTTTCATCCATTTATTTAACCATGCAACAAATACTTTCTTAGCTTCAGGATTTCCTACAACTTCCTCTATTCTCTTGGGCCTATACTTCTCAACCCAAGGAATAATAGGCATCTCAGGTTACCTTTTTAGTGGAAAAAATCAATGCTATCTTTGCTAGAAGAGCATTTAACTGTATTTCGTCATCTGCTCCCTCCACCAGCCTAAAGTTTATCTCTCCTATTAAATCTAAAAGTTCAGATCTTGTGTAACTATCTAAGTTTAAGGTTGATCTCGGCGAAGAAACCTCTCTATATATTAACTTTAGGACGTCAATCCCTGAGAGCGCGTACGAATACATAAGTACCCTTAGCTTTTCCCTGGCCTTAACGACATCACCTCTTATAGCAGCATCTAACATCTCCTTTACTTCGCTGGGAGTAACCATTCCTAACGCCTTATATACGGTGTCAGCATCTACGATCTCGGCTATAGCAGCAGCGGCTTGTAATGTGTTTATGGCTTTTCTAAGATCCCCCTGACTTTCCTCTAAGATAGCGTCTAAACCATCGTCAGTAACCTTTACATTCTCCTGTTCAGCTATGTATCTTAGTCTAGATAAAGCTGCTTCCCTAGGCAGTGGCTGAAACCTAAAAACTGCACACCTAGACTGAATGGGTTCAATGATTTTGGAGGCATAGTTTGCTATTAAGATAAATCTAGCTGTTCTAGAGTACATCTCCATGGTACGTCTAAGCGCTTGCTGTGCATCTCCAGTCATATTGTCAGCCTCATCAAGTACTATTAATTTAAAGGGAACTTCTCCTAGAGGCACAGTACGAGCGTATTCCTTAATCCTGTTCCTTATAACGTCTATACCTCTCTCATCAGATGCATTAAGCTCGAGAGTATTATCTCTCCAGTAATCGCCGTACAAGTCATGGGCTAGACAGAGCGCAGCAGTGGTTTTTCCTGTACCCGGAGGACCTACGAATAATAGATGAGGGAGTGTTTTATCCTTTATAAACTCCTTTAACCTTGACACTATCTCCTCTTGGTTAACAATTTCGTCTAATGTTCTCGGTCTATACTTCTCAACCCACAGTTCAATGGACATGCCTAATTAACCCCTAAATAATTGATAAAAGGAGTAGTTAAACATACTTGTCATAGCTAAAAACCCTAAGAAAACCCTTAATAGAAAATTTTTACTATTATAGTTAAATATATTTATTATAATTAATTATAATATTGAAAATAATTAGAAAAAATAGATATAAATACTTATTATTAATATTAACTAAAATAAATATTCTATTATATAATACAATATTAATGACAAATTTATTTAATACATTTATTATAAAAATAATATATATATACTTATATATTTTTTCTAATTATTTTCAATATTATATCATATATTTCCAATTATTTAGATAAAATTTCACAGATAAATTTTGTAATACATAATTTTATTTATCATATTAGGTAATAAATTCAGTATATTTAAACTTTATTCAGGATGTTTAAATATAATAAAAAACCTATTATATAATATAATTTTAATAATATGGTTAATATTATATATTTAATATTATAGATAAGATTTTATTTATATATCTTTTAAATATTTCGCTATTTTTACCTTAAATAAGTTTTTATAATACATGTTTACTTGTTTAATTGATAATAAACCATTAGGGTATTAAATGGATGTTAAGGGAGGAGATTTCTACCGTGGATATAAAAGTTACACATCAATCAAATGTAGTCTTTACTGATAGAATTTCAACTTTAAAAATTATTGTAGAAAATAAAACAGGGTATAATTTAGAGTCATTGTACCTAACTCCGCCGGATAGGCTTAAGGATAAGAGGCGAGTCAGAGGAGTTATAGATGGAGTAGAAGTCATGTGGGGAGGAGGAGTACTTAGAGGTGCAGCAGTAGTTCTTCCTGAAGAAAGAGAAGTTTTAGAACCCGGTGAAAAAGGAGTAGCATACTTTTTGGTTTATTCCTCCTCTAGGGAAAAGAAGACTGTTACGTTACCTCTTGAGATACATTCTGTTTATGGTTATTTAAGAGAGGTAAAAATACCTCTTCACGTATATCCAAGGGATCTTAGAGCATACGTTTACAGACCTCGATATAAACCTGTAATAAACAACTTATTGTTAAACATCGTTAAAGAGAAAATAGAGGAATATGGTATTCCTAATGTAGATGTACATATATGGCGTGTATTTCCTACTCCCAAAGTCCAGATACTATTTGAAGGTAACGAGGTAGCTGTTATATCAGGTGATATAGGAAGTGGCTTTAGACATCTATTTAAAATAAATATGCATAGAGATATGTTTATAGGAGTAGCTAGGGATCCTAAAGAAGAAGATAAGAAAGAAAGATGGTACTGGGTTATAAGAGTGTGGTTCCTTTGGCTTGATAAAAGCCTTCTTGATGAAGTACCTGATGCTGAAAGAATAGAACTATGGATTAACCCCGATACGTATATGGTTGATTGGGTCATAACAGATGAGCATTGGAAAGAAGTAACATATAAGGGTCCTATAGAAAGAGTGGAAGCTAATATAAGAGGAGGTTCAAGATTCTGGAGAAGGATAATTCGTTCATATCATCCCCCTTATATACTTAACATGAAAAGGTATAATGTATCAGCTGATTGTAGAAATCCTAATACTAAGATAAATAGTATTTATATAGTATAATCAATTAAATTTAAAAATTTAATATAAAAATAGTGGAATATTATATTGATAAACGTGTATTTTAACCTTTTACTCCACCTACGTAAACTCTTAATAATACTCTCTGGGTAAATGTGAAGAATATTAACGTAGGTATCATGTAAAATAGTCCTAGAGCTGCTAATAATCCCCAATCTATGAATTTAAATTCTCCTATTAGATGATAGATCATTACAGGCAGTGTATAATAGGTCTCATCTTTTACATAAGTAAATACTAGAAGGAACTCGCTCCATCCTGAGAGAAACGAAAATATAGCAACAGCAGCGACTCCTGGTAGCACTAGAGGGAAGATCACACTTCTCCATGTCCTTAACCTAGTACAACCGTCTACAAGTGCTGCCCATTCCAGATCCCATGGTATTGAGTCAAAAAATCCCTTTACTATCCACGTTGACATGGGTATTTCTAAGCCAGCTTTAATAAGTATTATACCTGTTAAGGTAGCAAAACCTTTACCATAGAGCCCAAGCCTGTTAAGTATTATAAATAAAGCTATAAGTAATATAACCGCTGGAAACGCATGTAAAGCTATTATAAACTCCATCAGCTTAGTTCTTCCTCTAAAATCTACTCTTGAAAGCGCATACCCTCCCAACGTACTTATTAACACAGAGATACCCGACGTACCTAAAGCTAAGTACAATGTATTCAAGGTAACGGGCCATATGTTGGGATAGACTTTTAATCCCATTTTAACAGGAGACCATAGGAACCTAAAGTTTCTAAGAGTAAAACCTGTGGGTAATAATCCTAGTATAACCTTGCTGCTAAACGCCTGGAAAATAAGCCATAAAAACATGGTCCATATAGGAATTAAGGGTATTGTCACTATAGAGAGAAGAATAATCCACTTAATAACATTGAGAACATATCTTTTAACGACCTTCCCTCTATTTAACCTCATATACATCACACCTCAACTCTACTAGGCTGCATCATTCTCTCGAACCCAAAAATTTTAAAATAGAGAACGATGAGCACTATACCTACTATAACTAATACTAAAGAGAGAGCAGCAGCATATCCGTATTCGTATTCGGCAAAGGCTTTTGAGTAAGAGTATAAGGCCCATACCATAACACCGGCTGCTTTAGCTATACCTGCGTATCCTCCACCGCCACCACTTCCCCATAGCATAAGTATCTGTTCATAAGAGGAAAGTAAGCTTAGAGTTTGCCACGCTGTGACAAAAAGTAGAGGCCATTTTAGCAATGGAACTATTATATACCTTACGGTCTGTAAATCAGACGCTCCATCTACCTTAGCGGCCCTAAGCAAATCAGTAGGTATCGACTTTATGGCCGCTGTATAAACTATCATTCCAAAACTTGCCCCTATGTATCCATTAACAGCTATCATTAGTATTTGAGAGTGTGGCTTTTCTAACAGCCAGCTGCTGGGAAGAAATGAGGATGGAATTCCTAAGGATTTAAGCATGTCATTCAGAAGGCCATATTTCGGATCAATAAACCAGTTCCACATAAGTGCGTATATTATTCCAGGAGTTATTCTTGGAAGAAGCCATGAAACCCTATAGAATATTGATAGGGTCTCATACTGTATGTAATACGCTATCACTATAGATATGACTAAGCTATAAAGAGCGTTAATTGATAGCACGGAAGTTACATATAGTAGCGTGATTCGAATAACTTCAGAAACGTAAGGATCGATAATAACTATTCTTAGGAAGTTCTCTAAAGTAAACTTTACATTAAATTTTATTAGGTTTCTAATAGTTAAATCAGTAAATGAGAGATACACTGTTAAAACCATCGGTGATATCCAGAATATAGCCATCATTGTGAGAAGAGGAGCTAATAGAAAAGCTAAAAAGAGGTACCTTCTGTATAAGCCCACCTTCTTTAATGATAGCATTTAATCACCTTTAATAACAAGATAAAAAATGAAAAACAAAAAAGTTTATTTTAGGATTTTAAACTCCTAATATTTTTAATCTCTTATAATAAGTTCTCCTGAGAGTTCCTTAGAGAGCGTATCCGCTAGCTCGATTAATGCTTCCTCTGGGGTGGCTTCTCCTCTTTCAATTTTTGTTATAGCAGTTATCCAGGCATCTCTATACTTTGTAAAACCTAAGTGTAGCGGCTCAAACGATGTGTGCTCTAACATGTATGCTACTTCTCTGTGGAATCTTGATTTAGCGTAATATGGGTGATTCACGGTAGTTGAACGTACAGGTAAGTGAGCGCTGTCAACTGCGTGTTTAGCATCTAAAGGTGCAGAGGTAGCAAGCAGTATGAGTAAGAATGATAGTTCGGGGTATTCTGACTGTGAAGATACATAGTATAGTACAGGGCTTGAAAGTGTTAAAGGTTTCAGTCCTTTATATGGTGCTGGTACTAGTGCGAAACCTATATTCTCCCATTCGTATTCCTCTGTTAAATTCCCCAGTTTCTCGTGATAGGGAACTCTCTGCCACTCAGCCCAGTGCCACGTACCTCCAAACCAGAAGAGAACTCTACCGTTAACGAAATCAGAGTGTATGGTTCTCCATGAGGTTCCTATCATCGTATCAGGTAGTACCTTATCTACTTGAGCCATTCTGTGGAGGAGTCTTAACGTACATAACATTGCTGATTTGTCAAGGATTAGCTTTCCTGTTTCAGGATCTTGAAGCTCTCCACCGCATTGATAGTAAAATATTACAAAGGGCGTTCCGCCGAAGTTCGGTCTATGATAGAAGCCCCACTCTACTAGTCCCTTCTCCATAGCCTCTTTAGCAACCTCTATTAGATCATTAAGGGTTACTTCACCTCTCTCTATCTTCTCTGGTAGTGCCTCTATCTCCTCCTCCGACCAGCCAAGCTCCCTCAGGACGTCCTTCCTGAAGTACAGAGGCCTAGCCTCAGTATCCTGAGGAACAGCCCATATCCTACCCTTATAGGTAACTGATCTCCAGAGTACAGGATAAACATCCTCTAATAGATCCTTATACTTCTCTATATACTTATCTAGGGATATCACTATTCCCGCTTCAACTAATGTGGGAAGATCCTTCATGGCTATTATGTCAGGAGCTTCTCCTGCTTGATAAGCTGCTATAAGTTTGTCTAAGAAACCCCCTCTGAAGAACGTCTTTTCAACCTTGATCTTCAAATCTACTCCAGCTGCTTCAAAGAACCTATTCAGAATGTTAGCGGCTCTCTCTATATTGTCAACCCTTGTCAGGTCTACAGGAGAGCCAAAAGCCCATACACTTATTGTGACCTCTTTAGGCTCAGTATAAGCAAATGGAGCCGCTGTTAACAGCGATAAAAGAAGTAGACTTGCCAGGGTAATAGTATGTACTTTTCTCATGTTAATCTCCCATTTATTAGTGGATATTTTTTTGATATTTAAAGTTTGTGATTTAATAGAGCTTGTAGAATACTTTATTAACTTTACGGATGTGTTTTCTAGGGAGCTCGCTCATATACCACTGTCAATTCTACAAGCTCGATTTAATATTTAGACTATGATATTAATAAAAATTCATTAATCAGTGATTTTTCAAAGGAGCCTGTTAATAAAGGAGAACCGAGAAGTATTTATTGATATTTAAAGTTTGTTAATGCTAATGCAGAGCTTCTTGGTTAAAGATGTCTAAAGACTTTATAATAGGGGTTCGTGAAGAATAACGTATGAAATATCCTTTAATCAAAGTTGAACCTCCTGGTCCTAAGGCACGGGAAATCATCGAGAGAGACTTGCGTTTCCTAATGCAGAGCTTCTCTAGGTGGTACCCACTTGTTGTAAAGGAAGCTAATGGCTTCTTGGTTAAAGATGTAGATAATAATGTTTACATCGATTTCAATTCAGGTATTGCTGTTACTAGCGTAGGGCATAGGCATCCAAAGGTTATAGACGCTATAAGAAAACAACTGGACAAATTTCTTCACTATAGCTTGACTGATTTTTTGTATGAAGAGCCCTTAAAACTAGCACAGAAACTTTTTGAGATCTCACCTGGAAGATACGAGAAGAAGGTCTTTTTTAGCAATAGCGGAGCTGAGGCTATAGAAGCCTCTTTAAAAGTGGCTAGAGGACATTTTAGAGGAAAAAGACCTCATGTAATAAGTTTCATAGGCTCCTTTCACGGAAGAACTTTCGGATCTCTTTCATTAACATCCAGTAAACCTGTACAAAGAAGATGGTTCGGACCCCTTCTACCGGGTATATATCACGTACCTTACCCTTACTGCTTCAGGTGTCCATATAAACAAGACTATCCTGAATGCGATATATGGTGTGTAGATTTTATAGAAGAATGGTTATTTAATAAGTTTCTACCGCCAGAGGAGGTCTCCGCTTTTGTCTTTGAACCCATAGTGGGTGAAGGAGGGTACATAGTTCCTCCTAAGGAATTCTTTCCTCGTCTTAAAAGACTTGCAGATAAGCATGATATTTTATTGATTGACGACGAGATACAGAGTGGTATAGGAAGAACAGGGAAGTGGTTTGCAATAGAACATTGGAAGGTTGAGCCTGATATAATAGCTATGGCAAAAGCGATAGCAGGGGGGTTACCTCTAGGCGTAACACTCGGCAATTCAAAGGTGATGGATCTTCCTCCAGGCTCTCATGCCTCTACGTTTGGTGGCAACCCGGTAAGTTGTGCTGCTGCCAATGCTGTTATAGAGGTTATAAAAACAGAGAGGCTTTTAGATAACGCGAAAAACCTAGGTGAATATGTACTGAAAAGACTAAAGGAAATGAAAGAAGAATATGAAGTCATTGGTGATGTAAGAGGGCTAGGCCTGATGATAGGGATTGAGATAGTTAAAGATAAGGAAACTTTAGAGCCGTATCCGGATTTAGTAAGGAAAGTCCTCCTGAATTCGTTTAAGAACGGATTGTTAATAATAGGAGCTGGAAAGTCTGCTATAAGGATCTCACCACCACTTATCATAGAAAAAGAGGCCATAGATAAGGGTCTTGAAATCCTCGAAAATTCTCTAAAGAAAGCATTAAACTAAACCTTTTCTACCCCTATTTTTCAACTGGAAAA